>JBOHUL010000037.1:0-4698 GCA_050734425.1 Candidatus Dormibacteria bacterium | reverse complement strand
GTGCTGGCGGCGGTCGCCGCCAGCGACTCTGGATAGGGGTCGCCCATCTCGCGCAGCCGCGCCGGCAGGCTGTGGGCGGTGAATATCACCAGTGGGCCAGGGCCGCCCCAACTTGAGAGGCGGTCGCGGAGCTGGGCCGCCAACCAGGCCACGTAGCCAGGGTGCAGATGCCAGCCCTCGATGAAACGCAGCCGCGGCGCGGCGGCTCCGTCCAGGGCAGACTCGACCCGGGTGCGGTACTGGTCAACGCTGAGAGCCGAGTAGTGGGGGGCGAGAACCAGCCCAACCACCTCGGCGACACCCTGGCGGCGCAGCATCTGAGCCCGATCCTCCAGGAAGGGAGGCGAGTGCTTCATCGCCACCAGCACGGGCCAGGGCGACCCCCGGCGACGTGTCAGCTCCCGTTCCAGGGCCTGGGCCTGGAGCTCGGTGATCTCGGCCAGGGGCGAATGCCCCCCGATCGCGGCATACCGCTTCTGGAGTTCGGCCAGGGCCTCCGGCGCCGGCGCTCTGCCACCGCGCATATGCGTGTAGTAGGCGGCGACGTCCTGCGGGGAGCGGGGGCTGCCGTAAGCCATCAGCAGCACCGCCCGGGGTTCAGTCCCGGGCGCTGGGACCCCTGTCGGATCGGCACACGGCAAGCGCAACTCCCCCTGGGCAGCGGATCGGCGGCTGGAGTCTCCAGAAGTTCACTCTAGCGGCGGGTCAGGTCGCCTCCCGTTGCTACATTAGGCAGGCAGTGGGGACAGAGCCCGAGGCCGGCGGCGCTACGGCGCCGCCCAGGGCGCCGATGGCGGGCGCTCCCGGGGCCGAGCTGCTCGAGGGCGCGCGCACCATCCTCGGCCTGCCGCTTCCGGAGATGCGGGACCGGCTGGCCGCCCTTGGCAGGCCCCTGGCGTTGGAGCTGTTCACGGCGATGGCCAAGCTCAGGGCGTTCGACGAGCGCGCGGTCATCCTTCAGCGCCAGGGACGGATTGGGACATACCCCACGTACTTTGGCGAGGAGGCGATCCAGGCGGCCAGCGTCCTGGCGCTGGAGCCGGAGGACTGGCTCTTCCCCACCTATCGCCAGACGGCGGTGGCGACGCTGCGGGGCTGCCCGCCTCTGGTGCCTCTCCTCATGTGGCGCGGCCACCCCGGTGGCTGGCACGACGTCGTCCGCTACCACACCGCCCCGGTGTGCGTCCCGGTGGCGACCAACCTTCCCCACGCCGTCGGGGCGGCCTGGGGGGCACGGCTACGGGGCGGAACCTGGGTCGCCCTGGGCTACGGCGGCGACGGGGCCACGTCGGCCGGGGAGTTCCACGAGTCCTGCAATCTGGCGGCCGTGGTGCAGGCACCGGTGATCTTCCTCATCACCAACAACCAGTGGGCGATAAGCACGCCGCTCAGCAAGCAGACCCGGGTCGGACGCATCGCCGAGAAGGCGACGGCATACGGGATGGCGGCGGTCCGGGTCGACGGCTTCGATGTCTTCGCCTGCCACGAGGTGGTAGCCGAGGCGGCGGCCAGCGCCCGTGCCGGTGGGGGGCCGACCCTGGTTGAGGCGGTCAGCTATCGTCTCGGCCCCCACGGCACCGCCGACGAGCCTTCGATCTACCGCGACGAGGAGGCGGGTCGCGCCTGGGAGCCGATGGAGCCGGTGCGGCGGGCGCAGCTGGCGCTGGTGGCGGCGCGTTTGGCCGCAGCCGAGGAGCTGGAGGCCATCCGCGCGGCCGCCGCCGCCGAACTGCGGGACATCGGCCGCAAGATCGAGGAGGAGCCCAAGGTGCCGATCGAGGAGATCGCGGCCACGGTCCACCGCACCACCCCCTGGGGGCTCATGCCGGACCGGCTCCGCGAGCCCAGCTGGATGGCGCAGGAGGGGGCCCAGGGTGGCGCCTGAGGTCGAGCTCAATCTGGTGGAGGCCGTCGGCCGAGCGCTGGGGCAGCTGCTGGAGGAGGACGAGGCGGCCCTGCTACTGGGGGAGGACATCGGGGTCAACGGGGGTGTGTTTCGGGCCACGGCCGGGCTGCAGCAGCGCTTCGGCCCCGAGCGGGTGGTCGACACGCCGCTCAGCGAGGCGGGCTTCCTCGGTGCCGCCATCGGGATGTGCCTCGTGGGTCTGCACCCGGTGCTGGAGATCCAGTTCGACGCCTTCGTCTACCCCGCCTTCCAGCAGCTGGTGGCCCACGCCGGCCGCTTCCGCTGGCGCACCCGGGGCGCCTACGGCCTGCCGATGGTGGTGCGCATCCCCTACGGCGGGGGCACTCGGGCTCCCGAACTGCACTCCGACTCTCCCGAGACGCTTTTCAGCCACATGCCCGGGCTTCGGGTGGTGATCCCCTCAGATCCTCGGTCGGCCGGGGAGTTGCTCCTGGGAGCCGTGGCCTGCGGCGACCCCGTCGTCTTCCTCGAACCCAAGCGGATCTACCGCCGGGGGCGGCAGCCGGTCCCGGCCCGATTCCAGCCCGGGGACATCGACCAGGCGGAGACCCTGTGCCCGGGGGACGATCTGACCCTGGTGGCCTACGGAGCGATGGTCGAGGTCGCCCGGGCGGCGGCCGCCCGGCTGGCCCAGGAGGGGTCGGAGGCGCGGATCCTCGACCTCCGCTCCATCTACCCCTTGGACCGCGACGCCATCCTCGAGGCGGCCCAGGAGACGGGCCGGGTGCTGGTGATCCACGAGGCCCCACGGCACTGCGGCGTCGGGGCGGAGGTGGCCGCCCTGCTCCAGGAGGAGGTCGCCGACCGTCTTCTGGCACCGACTTTGCGGGTCACCGGGATGGACATGCCCTTCCCGCTCTCCCAGAACGAGGACGACGCTCTGCCGTCGGTCGAGCGGGTGCTGCGGGCCGCCCGGGCGATGCTGGACTACTGAGGGGGTCGGCGGTGCCCGAGTTCAAGCTGCCGGATCTTGGCGAAGGGGTGACCGAGGGCGAGCTGGTGGAGTGGCGGGTCAAGGCCGGCGATCTCGTGGCTCAGGACCAGCCGCTGGCGGTGGTGGCCACGGACAAGGCCACGGTCGAGATCCCATCCCCCTTCGACGGCCGGGTGGAGGCCCTGCTGGTGGCGGAGGGGGCGCGGATCCAGGTGGGCGAGGCCCTGCTGCGGGTCGAGGGGCCCGCTGACGCAGAACCGTCCCAACCCCCCGAAGGAGTGATCGGGCCCCGGCCGCAGGTGGCCGCCGGCCCGGCCGGCGAGGCGACGGCTCCTCCGGCCGAGAGGGTGCGGGCGCTCCCCGGCGTCCGCCGGGCGGCCCGGCGCCAGGGGCTGGAGCTGGAGCGGCTGGCGGCAAGCGGCGCCCAGGGTCGGGTTCGGGCCCAGGACCTGGACTCCGGGGGCCGCAGGGTGCCGCTTCGGGGACCGGCTCGGGCGATGGCGGTTCGGGTCAGCCAGGCTCACGCCCACGTCCCCCAGGTGACGGTGGTGCTGGAGGTGGACCTGGGCCGGGTCGAGGCCCGGGTGGCCGCTTTCCGCGGGGCTGGCGCGACGGGGACGCCGACTCTGCTCGGAGCGATCTGCCGGGCGGTGCTGGATCAGCTGCAGGAGTCCCCGATCTTCAACTCCCGCCTTGACGAGGAGGCCCAGGAGCTCGTCTACCACGAGCGCGTCCACCTGGGGGTAGCAGTCCAGACCGACTCAGGCCTGCTGGTGGCGACGATCCACGATGCCGACATCCTGGGGGAGCCGGAGTTCGTGGGGCGGCTGGAGGAGGTAATCACCAAGGGTCGGGCAGGCACCCTGGCACCCAGGGAGCTGCGGGGCTCGACCTTCACCGTCTCCAGCGGCGGCAGGCTGGGAGGGCTCCTGGCGACGCCTCTTGTCAACTGGCCAAACGTCGCCACCTTGGGGGTCCACGCCATCGCCGACCGGCCGGTTGTCCGAGAGGGTCGGATCGAGGTCGGGAGGGTGGCTAACCTCTCCCTCTCCTTCGATCACCGGGTCATCGACGGGATGGCGGCGTCTGGCTTTCTCTACCGTCTCCGGGACCGACTCGAGGGCCATGAGGGCTGACCGGCCGCTGCCTTGAAACGGAGAGCCGCCCGCTCCGGGGTGTGCCGGCGCTCATCGGCCCAGACCGACGCCCGACTGTCACCTCTGCCGATGGAGGCGGCGACGCCGCAAGAGCCAGCAGAGTCCGCGCGCGGAGGGGCAGGCTCGCCCGTGACACTGAGTCAGAATGGCCAGCGCTCCGTCCCCGTCGCCCATCGCTCCGAGACGGGGAACTAGGCGCGCCTCGATGCGCGTGCTGCTGGCCGCCTCCATGGGCGGCATCGGTCATCTCGCCCCAGTGCAGACGGTCGCCCAGGCCTGCATCCGCCTGGGCCACGAAGTCGCCGTCCTGGTACCTCCAGCGCTGGCACCGGAGGCAACGCGCGCGGGGCTTGCGGTGGCGGTGGGCGCCGACCCTCCGAGGACGGTTGTCGAGGGCGTGTGGAAGCGCATGCGCACTGGGCCGCCAGATCCCGGCCTCGTAGATCGCGAGTTGTTCGCGGGCCCCGCCACGGTGGCAATGTTGGGCGCGGCAAGGTCCGTGCGAGACGCGTTTCGGCCAAATCTGGTCGTGCGAGAACCATGCGAGTACTCCTCGGCGATCGCCGCCTGCGAGGCGGGGATCAGCCAGGCCCAGATCGCAATCTCGCAGGCGGCCATCGAACGCCGCGTTCTCGCCATGGTGGCGCCGGTCATCGACCGCCAGGCCCCGGGGCTGGCCG
>JBOHUL010000036.1:0-10276 GCA_050734425.1 Candidatus Dormibacteria bacterium | reverse complement strand
CGCTTGAGCAGCATCGGGTTGGCGCCGGCGGCCAGGTTCTTCAGGCCTTCGGTCACGATGGCGTGCGCCAGCACGGTGGAGGTGGTGGTGCCGTCGCCGGCGATGTCGTTGGTCTTGGTGGCGACTTCTTTCAGGAGCTGGGCGCCCATGTTCTCGTAGGGGTCTTCCAGCTCGATTTCCTTGGCGATGGTGACGCCATCATTGGTGATGGTCGGGGCGCCGAACTTCTTGTCCAGGACCACGTTGCGGCCCTTGGGTCCGATGGTGATCCGGACCGCGTCGGCGACCTTGTCCACCCCCCGCTTCAGGGCGGACTGGGCCTCCGTGTCGAACAGCAATTGTTTGGGCATGCGTCTCTCCTCTGCTCCCCATCCAGACAGCTAGGCTGTGCCCGGCCATGTTAGCACTCCAACCCTCCGAGTGCCAGAATCGGGGGGCTCCGCGACCCGCCTCGATCGGGGCGGATGCCTCACCGCCTCGTCAACTCCCGAGCCCCGGGGAGTGGCCATTGGCGATCATGGGCGGATGGGGACGGCTGCAGCCACCTGCCCGCGATTCCGCCGCGTCGGAGATGTTTCGGAGCTGGAGCGGGTACACCACTTCCTCAGGGCCCAGGGCTGGGCTGGGCTGCACTTGGGGTCCTACCTGGAGCAGCAGGCCGCCGCGGGGGTCCCTCCCGACGAGCTGCTCTGGTGGGTGCCAGGCCCGGGGGGGGCGCTGGCCGTGGCCCTGGTGCACAGGGGTTTGCTCGGCGTCCTGGTCCCGCAGGCGAGCGAGCGCACCGCGGTCCAGGGGCTGCTAAAGGAGCGTGAGGCGGAGATCACGAAGGTCAGGGTCCTCGACGGCCAGGTCGATCTCTCCTGGCTCCAGGGCTTCAAGTGCTACCCCCGCCAGCTCTCGGTGGCCCCGTCCCTGCTCTTGGCGCCGGCGCCGGCGCTCTCGACCCGGGCAGCCTCCGCCGCCGACGCCGAGGCGGTGCATCGCATCTACTTTGAGGTGAGCTGGATGCGCGAGGAGACTGCACAGGCCTGGGAGGGGCGGCTGGGCCGGGAGCGCTGCTGGGTGGCGGAGCTGGACGGCCAGCTGGTGGCGGCAGCGCGGTGGACGATGCGCTTCGGGGGCTGGATCGAGGTGGGGGGCGTGGCCACCCGCCCCGACCGGCGCCGGCTGGGGGCGGCGGCGGCGGTCACCAGGGCGGCCACCGCCGCCGCCCTGGCAGAGGGGCTGCAGGTGCTGCTGCGCTTCGAGGACCCGGGGCTCGCCAGCCTCTACTACCCGCTCGGATTCCAGCCGGTGGGGCGGGAGCTCGCGCTCTACCGGGGTGGCTGAAGCGAAGGCGACGTATCATCGCCGGGTGCCCGATCTCAAGTCAGTTCTGGCGTGGTCGGCCGTGGCCGCCGGGGTCGCGATCGCGGCCGAGCGCCGGCTCTCGCGGTCTTTGGCGGATAGCGAGTCGCCCATTCTGGACTGGGAGATGGTGCGCCGCACCGCCTACTCGCGCGCCGGGCGAGAGGACGAGACCCAGGCCGAGGAGACCCAGGCCGAGTACGACCCCTTGGTCGCTGAGTTGGTTCCGATGCTGGCCGAGGCCTGCCACACCCCTCCCCAGCAGGCCACCTTCGGCCGCGTCCGGGTGATCGGTCGCCGCCAGTTCATCGACCAGAACTTGGAGATGATGCGCCGGATGCTGCGCCCGCTCGAGGCCCGGCAGCAGGAGTGGGGCCTGATGCGTCCCAGCCCACTCTTGCGCATCCCCAGCAGCTTGTACGTCGGCACGATCCTCGGCGTGATGGCGGGCAGGGTCCTGGGTCAGTACGACCCGGTGCTGCGGCCCGAGGGCGATGTCGGCTCGGCAGAGACCCCGGAGTCACTGCCGGCTCCGGCCCTGCTGATCGTCGAACCCAACGTGCGCCGCTTCTCCCGGACCTCCGAGCTCCCGATTGACTCGCTGCGGCGCTGGCTCATGCTCCACGAGCTGACCCACGCCTGGCAGTTCGAGCTACACCCCTGGCTGCGCTCGCACCTGGACCAGATGATCGGGGAACTCAGCCGCATGCCCGGCCGCCCCGGCAGCATGGGACTGGAGGAGGTGGCTCGGCTGGCGCGAAGCCTACCCCCCCAGCTGGCCCTGGTGGGCCGGCTTCAGGCCGTGATGACGGTGCTTGAGGGTCACGGCAACTACGTCATGCGCGAGGCGGGGCGGCGCCACTTCCCCGACTTCGACACCCTGGACCGTGCCTTTCGCCGCCGCCACGATCCGCCCCAGTCTCCCGAGCGTTTGCTGCTCTGGATCTCGGGCATCGCCTTCAAGCTGCAGCAGTATCAACAGGGAGAGCGCTTCCTGCGGATCGTCCACGAGGTTGCGGGCCAGCCGGGCCTGGACCGTATCTGGACCGGACCCGAGGGGCTGCCGACCTTCGCCGAGGTGCGCCACCCGGAGCGCTGGCTGCGGCGGATGGGACTGCTGCCGACGGGGCGGCAGTCAGGGCCGGCCCGGGCCGAGGCGGCTTCGGCTTAGCTTGAGCCAAGGGCAATCTTGGAGCGGCCCGGCTACACTTCCCGGATGAAATCTCGGACCAGACATTTCGCGACCCCGGCAGCGCCGGGGTACGGAAGGGGGTGACCGAGGTGAGAGGTCGGTCGCGGCTGGGGGCGCTGGGGGCCGGTCTGGCCCGGCTGCTGGAGCCGCTGCGGCAGCTCGGGGGAGCACGCCCGCCGGTGTTGCAGCCCGCCTTGCAGCCGGTCCTGGTTCCGGTGCCTCAGGCGCGGCCACTCGAGCTGCACCTCGCCTTCGGCAGAAGGAAGGATAACCGCCGTGACGAAGACGACGAGCCGGTGGCCGAGGACGCCTCCGGGGAACTCGACACCACGGCGCTACCTCCGATACCGTCCGCCCGAGCCCGGGGCCGGCGCGAGCCGGAGCAGCAGCCAGAGCAGCAGGAGGACGAGAGCCTGGAGGATCCGGTCGACTCATGGCGGCCCTTGGCTGGCGAGTCCGAAGTCGGCCAGGAAGAGGGCGAGCCCGCGGCTGAGTCGCTGGATCCGCCCGCCACCGCAGCCGATACCGAACCGAGTTCCTGGAGCGAGTCGGCGCCAGAGCCCGAGGTTCAGGGTGAGGTCGCGGCGGGGTCCCAGGATCCCCCGGTCCTGGCGGGAGATGACCCAGGTCCCTGGGTGGCCCGCGATGAGCCAGAGGCGCCGGCGACCTTCTCGCCGGAAGTGGTGGACAGCGACCAGGCGCAGTCCGACGACCTGGCCTGGCTCAGCGGCAGTGGGCCGGCGCAGCCCTGGACGGTCACCTCCGAGGAGGCGGCGCCCGACGCGGAGGTCGCCGAGCCGACCGCCACGCTCGAGGCTGAGGAGATGGAGGAGATCGAGCCCGAGACGCCCCAGCCCGAGTCGCTGGACAGCTATAGCGAACCGCTGGCCGAGCCTAACGAGGAGGCTGAGCCGCCCTGGGCCCCTGCCATCCCGGCGGCCTCGCCGGAGATCGTGTTTGCCCCACCGCCGGTGGCCGTGGCCCCTGAGGCCGAGGCTCCCGAAGGGGGCGAGGCCGAACGCATCAGGACGCGGTCATTTCCCCTGCCTGAGGGGGAGATGATCTTCCGCAACCTCCGCGTCGGCTTCACCGATCCGGCCCGCCTGCTGCGCCACTTGGCGGGTGAGGGCCACACCGGCGTGATGCACGTTCTGGGTGTGGACGGCAGCAACAGCTACGTGGTCCTGGTCGACGGATACGTGGTGGCGGTTGCCACCGACCACGACGGCAGCATTACCACCACGGGCCGGATCGCGTTTCCCAACTTCCCCAACAGCCAGGACACCATCAACGTGATCACCTACAGCCGCCAGATCTCCCGAGGCCTGGGGTTGCTGCTGCACGCGCCGGTCCGCTTCGAGGGTCTGGGGGCGATGTTCGTCAACCTGGAGGGACTGCGAAGCTATCTCAGCAAGTACTCCTCCAGCGGCGGCCTGGTGGTCCACGCCCACGAGGGCACCGGAGTCGCCCTCTTCGACGAGGGCAAGCTGGTGGGGGCCTACGCCGACGGCAACCAGCCCACCACCGACCTGGGACAGCTGCGCGAGCTGGTGAAGGATCTGGAGGCCGAGATCGATGTCCGCTTCGGAGGCCCGAAGAGCCTCGACCCCACGCCACTGGATACGCTTCTCTCCGGCTACCCCCTCTGATCCCGTGAGCGCAGGCCTGGGGGGGGCGGAGGGGCCGGGCGACAGCCAGCGCCAGTTCTCCAGGGTGGCCGAGGCCTACCGCAGGAGCCCCACCCACGCCGATCCCGTCTCTTTGGCCCGATTTCTCGAGCTGGCCCAGCTCCGTCCCAACCACAAGGTCCTGGACGTGGCGACTGGAACCGGCAACGTGGCCTTGGCGGCGGCCCCAGACGTGGCCGAGGTGGTGGGGCTTGACATCACCTCCAGCATGCTGGAGCAGGCACGGATGCAGGCGGCGGAGCGCGAGATCCGAAACGTTCGCTTCGTCCGCGCCGACGCTGAGATGCTCCCCTACCCCGCTCACAGCTTCGACCGGGTCCTGGTGCGCTCCGCCCCCCACCATTTCTTGAACCTGATCAAGTCCCTGGCCGAGGCCTACCGGGTGCTGCGTCCGGGAGGGGTTTACGCGGTCAGCGACTGCTCCCCTCCGCCGGTGGTGCGGGACTGGCTCGAGGTGGTGGAGCTGGGTCGCGATCCGTCCCACGTTCGCAGCCGGGCCCTGGAGGAGTGGCGGGCCCTGCTCCAGGGGGTGGGCTTCACCGTCGAGCAGGCAGAACGGATCGAGCAGGAGAAGGACGTCCTGCAGTGGTTCGACCTGGTGCGGCTACCGGAGCGGCGCAAGCGCAAGCTGCTCGACTACTACGAGACCGCGCCCCAGGCGGTGCGCAGCCAGCTCCTGGGGCAGTGGCGCGAGGGCCGTCTCTACCATCGTTACTGGCACGCCATGATCCGCGCCCGCCGACCACTTCAGGTGGCCGCCAGAAGTGGAAGGTGACTTAGGCTGAGGCCGTGGCTGAACCCGTCGACCTAAGCCCGGTCCACCAGGATCTGGACCACCTCAAGCGGTCCCTCTGCCACTGCCAGATGAAGGGCGAGTGTCTGGGCTGCAAGGGGATAGAGATGGTGCGCCAGCAGCTGCAGGCGGTGGTGGCGGCGGCCTCACAGCCGGTCCTGCTCCAGGTGGCCCAGGAGGCCGCCGCCAAGGACATGCTGACCCAGTTCTCAGAGATGCAGGAGCGGCTAATGGGCGACCCCACGATGCAGGAGGCGGCGGAGACGGTGCGCCAGCGTCTGATGGACGACCCCGAGGCCCGGCGCATGATCGAGGACCTGATGCGGCGGCTGGGTCAGGGCGAGGAGCCGCCGCCACCCCCCACCGAGTGATCCGGTCCCGGCGCTCGGTGCTGCTGCTGCCCGCCAGCAGCCGCCACATGGCCGAGAAGGCGTCGACCCTGGACGCCGACGAGGTGGTCCTAGACCTGGAGGACGCCGTCGCCGGGGATCGGGCGGCGAAGGCGAGCGCCCGCGAACAGCTGGTGCGGAGCGTGAGGGAGCTCGACTTCCACTCTCGGACGCTGGCCGTCCGCATCAACCGCGTGGGCGGCCCCTACTCCCTGGAGGACCTCGAGTGCGTGTGGCGCCAAGTCGGGGCGAAGATTGCGACACTGGTCGTGCCCAAGGTCAGCTCGCCGGCCCAGGTCACATTCCTCGACCTGCTCCTTCAGAGCCTGGAGGCGGAGGTTTCCAACCCACCCCGGCTTGGCCTTGAGCTCCAGATCGAGGACCCCCAGGGTCTGGAGGCGGTCCGCGAGATCGCCGGGGCCGCCTCCAGGACCGAGGCCCTGATCTTCGGCCCCGGCGACTTCGCCGCCGCCATGGGAATGCCCCAGCTCCGGATCGGGGCCGAGACGGCCTACCCGGGGGACATCTGGCACTACCCCCTGTTCCAGATCCTGGCAGCGGCGCGGGCCCATGGCCTGCAGGCGATCGACGGGCCCTGCTCGGACATCGCCGATGTGGGCGGGCTGCGGGCGTCGGCGGCCAGGGCGGCCCAGCTCGGCTACGACGGCAAGTGGGTGATCCACCCCTCCCAGCTGGAGGCGGTCAACCAGGCCTTCACCCCCTCCCCGGAGCAGGTCAGCCACGCCGAGGCCATCCTCGGCGCCCTGGACCGGAAAGGAGGGGCGTCTCGGCTCGGGGGCGAGATGGTCGACGAGGCGCACCGGCGCATGGCGCAGGCGGTGCTCCGCCGGGCCCGGGGGACGGCTCCTGAGTGATCGCCAAGTGAACCAAGGCGAAGGGGTGTCCGGGTTGAGCGCCGCGACCCAGGTCGTCCACGGCGGCCGGACCCCGGACCCGCTCACCCAAGCCCTCGTCCCGTCTTTGCCGCTGTCGATCGTCTTTGGTCACGGCAACCAAGCGGGTTACGCCTACGGCCGGGACCACAACCGCAACTGGGAGAGCCTGGAGCGCGCCCTGGCTCTGCTGGAGGGGGGCGCCGAGGCGCTGACCTTCGCCTCGGGGATGGCGGCCATCGCCGCGGTCTTCGAGACCTGCGCCGTGGGGGCCAAGGTGGTCATCGCCGAGGACGCCTACACCGGGACCAGGGAGCTGGCCCGGCACCTGAGCCAGCAGGGCCGGCTGGAGGTGGTCTCTGTCGTGGCGACGGACTTGGAGCGGGTGCGGGCCGCCTGCGCCGGGGCCCGGCTTCTGGTGATTGAGTCGCTGGGCAACCCGCTGCTCTCGGTCCCGGACATCCGCGCCTGCGCCGACATCGCGAGGGAGGCGGGAGCGCTGACTTTGGTCGACAACACCTTCACCACCCCGCTCCTGGTCCGGCCCCTGACCCTGGGGGCGGACCTGGTGGTTCACTCCGTCTCCAAGTTCCTCGGCGGTCACAGCGACCTGATGTTGGGCGCCGTGATCGTGACCGACCCGGAGTTGCTGGCGGGGTTGCGCTACTGCCGCAGCAATTTCGGGTCCGTCCCCGGGCAGCTGGAGACGTGGCTGGCCCTGCGAGGGCTTCGCACCCTGGACGTCCGGCTCCAGCGCCAGGTGACCAGCGCTCAGTGGTTGGCGGAGGAGCTCAACCGGCTGCCGAAAATCCAGCGGGTTCACTACCCCGGGCTGCCCCAGCATCCCCAGCACCAGCTGGCCCGCCGGCAGATGCCGGCAGGCTTCGGCGCCATGCTGTCGCTGGAGCTTGATTGCGGGGCCGAGGAGGCGGAGTCGGTCTGCCAGGCAACCCGGATCTGGACCAACGCCACGAGTCTGGGCTCGGTCGAGTCACTGTTGGAGCGCCGGGCGCGCTGGGCGGGCGATGACTACCTCCCTCCAGGTCTCCTGCGGCTCTCGGTCGGGATCGAGGACAAAGAGGACCTGCTCTCCGACCTGGTCCAGGCGCTGGAGCGGCTCAGCCCGGAAGAGGAGCCCTCGGCCGCAGTGCCGCCCCCAGCAGGCTGACGGCGGCATCCCGGACCCGGTCCAGATCGAGATCGGTTCCGGCCACGGCCCAGGCGCAAACCACCCCGTCCAGCATCATCGAGATGGCCAGCGTGAAGTCAGCCACCGGAGTCGCGGGGTCCAGCTCCCCCGAACGGATGCCCTCGTCCAGGTAGCCGCGAACGAAGCCCTGGATGGTGTCCGCCCGGATCTGCAACACCTGGCGCACGTCCTGACTCAAGGGGGCCTCGGCCATAGCCCCCAGGATCACCCCGGCACCCCGCTTCGCCTGCATCTGCTGGAGGTAGAACTCGACACCCTGGCGCAGGCGCTCGCTGGGATTGGCGATCCCCGCCAGCCGCTGGGTCAGCGCCGCCATCTCGGCCTCCATCTCGGAGAGGCAGCAGGCGGTGAAGAGGTCGGCCTTGCTCGGGAAATAGCGGTAGAGCAACCCGACCGAGACTCCGGCCTCGGTGGCGATGTCGGGGACGCTGGTGCCCTGGAAACCGGCGGCCGAGAAGGCGCGGGCGGCCCCCTCGAGGATCCGCCGCTTGACCTCTTCGGCGTGGCTCGGGGCCGGCGCCGTTACCTCCACAGCCGCTCCTTGTGACCGGGCCGGTGTTGACAAGGGGCCGGTCCCGACCGGCAAAATCTACCGGAATGAACATTCATTCAGCAAGACGGGGCTGAGGCGGATGTTCCGGCGGATCGGAGACTTCGCCTACCGGCGCCGTAAGTGGGTGCTGCTCGGGGCCCTGGCCCTGGCGCTGACGATGACCCTTGTCTCGGGGCGGCTGGGGGGCCAGTTCACCTCGGGCGGGTTCGGCGTCCCTGGCTCCCAGAGCCAGGAGGCAACCAATCTGCTGCAACGCCACTTCGGCAGCTCCCAGACCCAGCTGCTGCTGGTCTTCCGGAGCCAGAGGGCCGACGCCGCCACCGCCGCCGTCCAGGGACAGGTGGAGGCGGCGGTGGCGCGGATCCGGCGCTCGCCGCTAACCAAGGGGGTGCTGGACTACCAGAGCACTCGGGAGCGGGTCTTCATCGGCGGCCACGGCCACGACACCTTTGCCGTCGTCGACCTCGGGCTCAGCGAGACGGCCGCGACCAAGCGGTTGCCGCAGCTCGAGTCGCTGATCGAGAGGCCCCGAGGACTCCGGCTCTACGTCACCGGTCCGGCGCCGATTGACGCCCTCTACAACTCGGCCCTGGAGCGGCAACTGCAACGGGCCGAGGTGATTGCCCTGCCGATCTCGCTGCTGCTGCTCTTCTTGGTCTTCGGCTCGGTGCTGGCGGCGCTGGTCCCCCTGGTGATCGCGGGGCTCGCGGTGCCCACCGCCCTGGCCCTGATCAAGATCCTGGCGGCGCACTTCGGCATGTCCATCTTCGTCACCAACGTCGCCACCATCATTGGGCTGGGACTCGCGATCGACTACTCGCTCTTCTTTGTCAAGCGCTACCGGGAGGAGCTGGCGACGCACACCACCGAGGAGGCGGTGCGCATCGCGACCGCCACCGCCGGCAGGGCCGTGGCCATCTCCGGCAGCGCCGTTGCCATCGGGCTTCTCTCGTTGACCCTGTTCCCCGCTTCGGCACTGGGGAGCATGGGCGTGGGCGGGGTCGTCGTGGTGCTCTTCACCCTCCTCTTCGCCCTGACTGCGCTGCCGGCCCTGCTCGGGCTTCTCGGTGAGCGGGTGAACCGGTTCAGTCTGAGCTGGGCTCGGCCGCGGCCCGCGGGGTCGGAGGGCACCAGGTCCTTGTGGGGTTGGGTGGCGCGCAGGGTGATGCGCCACCCGCTGGCAACCGGCATCCCCGCTCTGGCCTTCCTGCTCCTGCTGGGAACGCCATTCCTCCATCTCAAGCTCTCCACCGGCAGCGATGTGGCCGACATCCCCCTGGGTCCGGCCCGCACCGGCTACGCCATGCTCAACCGGGACTTTCCCCAATCCGGCGGGGTGGACGACCTCAACCTGGTGCTCGACTACCGGGCGCCCCTGGGTCAAAGGCTGAGCCAGTCGCAGCAGGCGCAACTGGGCCACTACCTGTCTCGTGTCCGCCAGATCCCTGGGGTCGAGTCGGTGACCGGGGCCCTGACTCCGCCGGCGGGGATGGCCCAGTCGCGGTACCGCCACCAGCTGGCGTCACCTGCGTCAGCGCGAGGGCGGTCGCTCAACTCCTACATCGGCTCCAACCTGGCCGGGCCCATCGCCCAGTTCGAGGTCGCTGACAGCTTCCCGCCCGACTCCCAGGCGGCGGCCACCTTGGTGCACCGGCTGCGGCGGGTCAGGGCGCCGGCGGGGAGTCGGGCCCTCTTCACCGGCGGCGCCGCCCTCTCGGTCGACTTCCTGCAGGCCTTCGGCCGGACCGTGCCCTGGGCGGTCCTGCTGGTGGTGGCGGTGACCATGGTGGTGCTCTTCCTCTCCTTCGGCTCCTTCCTGCTGCCGCTCAAGGCGGTCCTGATGAGCATGGTGTCGATCTCCGCCGCGTTCGGGGCCATGGTCTGGATCTTCCAGCAGGGCCATCTCGCCAACCTGCTCCAGTTCACCCCCGCTGGCGACATAACCGCCACCACCCCGGTCCTGATGTTCGCTGTGCTCTTCGGGCTGTCCATGGACTACGAGGTCTTCCTGCTCTCTCGCATCCGCGAGCGCTACCTGGAGTGCGGCGACAACCGCGAGGCCGTGGCCCACGGCCTGACCGTGACCGGGGGAGTGATCACCTCGGCGGCCCTGATCATGATCGTGGTCTTCGGGTCCTTCGCCGCCGGGGACGTGCTGGAGATCCAGACCCTGGGGGTGGGAATGGCGGTGGCGGTGGCGGCCGACGCAAC
>JBOHUL010000035.1:0-40414 GCA_050734425.1 Candidatus Dormibacteria bacterium | reverse complement strand
CCGATGCACGGCATGGGGTTCGTCGCCGCCCACAACCACGGGGCTGTAACCCCAGCCCCAGAGCAGGTGCTCCAGCTCCTCCTCGTCTATGCGGGCCAGGACCGTGGGGTTGGCGATCTTGTAGCCGTTGAGGTGCAGGATCGGCAGGACAGCCCCGTCGCGCCTCGGGTCGAGAAACTTGTTGGAGAGCCAGCTGGCCGCCAGTGGTCCGGTCTCGGCCTCGCCGTCGCCGATGACGCAGGCCACCACCAGGTCGGGGTTGTCGAGGGCCGCCCCGAAGGCGTGGCTCAGGGAGTAGCCCAGCTCGCCACCTTCGTGGATCGAGCCCGGGGTCTCGGGCGCGGTGTGGCTGGGGATGCCCCCGGGGAAGGAGAACTGGCGCAGCAGCCGCAGCAGCCCCTCCTCATCCTGGCTCACGTCGGGATAGATCTCGCTGTAGGTCCCCTCGAGGTAGGCCTGGGCCACCACCCCTGGGGCCCCATGTCCCGGCCCGGTGATCCAGAGGACCTTGAGCGACCGGCTGCGGATCACCCGGTTGAGGTGGACGTAGAGCAGGTTCAGCCCGGGTGTGGTCCCCCAGTGGCCCAGAAGCCGGGGTTTGGTGTGCTCCGGCTGCAGGGGGTCGCGCAGCAGGGGATTGGCCATGAGGTAGATCTGGGCCGCCGACAGATAGTTGGCGGCCCGCCAATAGGAGTCGAGCCGCTCCAGCTCGGCTTGGCCGAGAGACTCGGCGGGGGTGGCGCGGCGTGACTCCAGTCCCTGCATCTCCGCCTCCGCCATGGCTCCATCCCCGCTCCCCCGCTGATTCTCCCCAAATCAAGTGCCAGGCCGGCCGGTGCAGTTCCAAAGCGCTCGCGCACGGCTCGGGGGCGAGGGCATTGCCCCCAGCCTGACGCAGGCCCACAGTTCCGGCGCGACAGGTACGCTGCGGCGAAGATGCAGGGGATGACGTCCCGTCGGCGGCCGGCGCCGGTGATCGCCCGGGCGGCGAAGAGCGAACGCGGTGCTCCGCCTGACCGGACGGGAGCGTGGCCCGGGTGACCAGAATCGCCGTCGTCGGTCTGGGAGGCATGGGCAGCCGCATCGCCGGCCGTCTGCTGGGCGCCGGCCACCAGCTGGTTGTCTGGAACCGTAGTCCCGAGAGAGCCGAGCCGCTCCTCGCCCTGGGCGCCCGCCGGGCCGCATCTCCGGCCGCGGCGGCCACGGCGGCCGAGGTCCTCATCACCATGGTCACGGGCCCCACGGCGCTGCGGGAGGTCAGTGAGGGCCCCGAGGAGATTGCGGCGACGGCTCGAGCCCCGCTGATCGTTCTGGAGATGTCGACCGTGGGACCGGACGCCGTACTCAGGCTGCGGCGCTCCCTGGCCGACGGCGTCCGCCTCCTGGACGCCCCGGTGCTGGGCAGCCATGCCGAGGCGGAGCGAGGGAGCCTTAGCATCTTTGTCGGAGGTCCGGCGGAGCTCTACCTCGAGGTGAAGGCGCTGCTGGCGCCGCTGGGGACCACGGTCAGGGTCGGGGAGCTGGGCCAGGGAGCCGCCGCCAAGCTGGTCGCCAACTCGACGCTCTTCGCATCCCTCCTAGCACTCGGCGAGGCCCTGGCTCTGTCCCAAGCCCTGGGGCTCTCTTCGCAGGCCGCCTTCGAGGTGCTGAGTCGCAGCCCGCTGGCATCCCAGGCGGAGCGGCGCCGGGAGGCGGTCGAGAGAGGCGACTACCCACTCCACTTCCCCCTGCGCCTGGCCGGCAAGGACCTGCGCTTGATCGCGGAGTCGGCCGCCGCTCACGACCTCGCATTGCCGTTGGCGGCGGCCGCCCGGGCCGAGTACAAGGATGCAGAGAGGACTGGCTGGGGCGAAAGGGACTACTCCGCCATCCTGGAGTACGTCCTGGGGCGGGTAGGCAGCGTCACGGACCGACCCTCTGGGCCGGCTCCCAAACCCGCCTGACCGGCGGGCGTGGTGGGTACGCGCCCACAGCGGACCGGGATGACGACCGAGGTGACGCCCGCCCCGCACGCACCATCTGCCGGACCGCGGCGCGACCAGGTGCGCCGGCCGCGGTCAGCCGGGCTCTCCCAGGAGCCGGAGGGTGAGGGGATCGGCCTCACCTCCGAAGCACTGCCGCAGCACCTCCTGGAAGATCGGCTCGTCCGGGTCCGCCCGGGCGAACAACGTCATGCAGGAGCGAAGCTTCACCGCGTCCAGCGGCCCAAGCACAGCGTCGGGACGGCGAGGCACCGGACGGACCAGTGCTCCAGCGCTCTGCCGTAGCCTGGGTCCCAGAAGCGGGTGGGCCAGGTAGGCGCGCGCCTGGTCGAGTGACGCCACGGCGAACTTCCGCGAGGTGGGACTGCGCCCCAGGCCGGCGAGCTGGGGAAATACGAACCACATCCAATGGCTCAGCTTGCGGCCCCGGGCCAGCTCCTCCAGCGCCTGCTGCAACCCACCTTCGGCGTCCTGGGCCGCCACGAAGCGCTGGAGGTCAAACGCGTCGTCCACGGCATGAGCGTAGGCAGGCACCGAGTCGAACGCCCTCGTTCAACTACGGCTGCACTCCTTGGCGCGGCTCCGGGTTGTTGCCGCGGCCACCGGCGGGCGCTAGCCTTACCCGGTCGGCGGCGATGCAGGAGGAAGGCATATGGGCTTGATGGACAAGATCAAGGGCCAGGCGGAGCAGGTCGCGGTGAGGGCCCAAGAGGGGTCGGGACGCGTCCATGCCAAGCTCGACGCGGTCCAGGACAAGCTGGCCCTAGACGGGCTCTACCGCGACCTCGGTTCCGCCTACTACGCCGAGTTGCGCGGGCAGGGCGGGCACGAGCAGGTCGAGCATGCGGTCGCAGCTCTGGACGCCCACGGGAGTGACGAAGCGCCCAAGTAGTCCGATTGACTACTGGCGCGGGGCCGCCACGGGGCCAGATCCCACGACCCGGGGCAGCTGGCTTTCGCTACGAGGGCCAGAAACTGGGAGAACTGGTACGTCCGTCAAACGCGTAGTCTCCTCAGTTCGATGCGGACGGATACAGGACCACATCCGCCGTCGACCACCACCTGCGGGCCTCTAGATGGCATCCGCTGCGTATCGGGGGGCCAACCTGACTGGGCGCGTCCAATAACGTGCGGGTCAGAGGGTCGTGACCGCCCACCCTCCTCCGCCCCACAGGGGCCGGGTCAGCGCCGCGCTACCCCACACCTAAGGGCGACGGCGGTCCGCCGACAGACGTCGCCGGTGCCTGGCCCACAGCCTGTGCCCCACATAGGCCAGGAACACGACCGCCACGCCAATTCCAAAGTAGAACTCATAGTGGACGATCTGACTGTAGATGGCGTTGATGTGGTGGCCGGCTACGTACCCGACCGTGGTCCAAAGTGCCACCCAGAGCGCCGCCCCGAGGACGTTGCAGGGCAGGAAGCGGGAGAGCCACGGCATCTCTGAGATGCCCGCGATGATGCCGTTGGCCTGGCGCAGTACCTCGATGAAGCGGGCCACGACGACGACAGTTCCTCCATGGCGCCGGAAGAACTCCTCCGCGTGGGCCAAGCGCCCGGGGGTGAGGAGCACATACCGTCCCCACCGGAGCGCCAAGGTCCGCCCCCCGAAGTGGCCGATGGCGTACCCGATGTTGTCACCGACCACGGCAGCCACGAAGGCCACCGCGGCCACAGCCACCACGTCGAGCCGCCCCGTCCCGGCATAGATGGCCGCGGCGATGAGGACGGTTTCGCCCGGGGCAGGGACCCCGAAGTCCTCCAGTAGGACGAGCCCACCGACTGCCAGGTAGCCGTACTGGGACAGCACGGGCTCAAGGGCGTGGAATATGCCCGGAAGGTGAGGAACGGCTGTCATGGCGCGCGAGTCAGGGTTGACCGGGTGGGTGAGCCCACGCCGTACTAGAAGAGCGACGGGCCGGTGGACAAGGTGCCAGATCGGTCCCGTGCCTTGCCACCACGAAGCCGATCCAGACGCTTCCGCTCCGATGGGCGAGATCCGCGAGCGCGTCGGCGGCGCTTAGCAAGGGGCCGAGTCGACCCGGAGGTTCACCACCGTGGGAGTCTCCCCGTCTCCGGGCCTGGTAGGGGATGGGCCACTGCCTCGGCACTCCGCTCCATCCGTGGTGACTGCCATGACTGCGTTTCGCACCGCGACGCTGCGAGCCCCGCCACGATCCAGGTGCGAGCATGACGTCAAGCTAGCTCACCCAGCCGCGCCGCTTGCCGCCTGAGCTGAGCCCCGACCCGGTCGGGAGGGTCGGGCACACCCCGGCAAGGCAACCCAGCCCCCCAGCAGACCTCTCAGACTTCTTTGCGTAGCGCTGGCAGGCGCTCCAGCGGCGCCTTCGGAGCCTCCCGCCGCACTCACAGAGCACAAAAGCCGCACCTCCCAGGCAACTTTGCAACTCCCTCTGCAACAACCCCGGTGGGGTTGCTGGAAGACCCATTTCGTGGGGCTCGGCGACTTCGCGCCCGCTCCGAAGGGAGGCCATCACAGGAGCGCTGTACAGGCTGCTCCCGGGATTCTGTACACGACCGCGGCGAAGTTGGGTTGAGATCAGCCGGCACCCACCAGGGGGCGTGAACTGGCCCCTTGGCCGGTCATTACCTTATCTCCTTACGGAGCGGGGCCAGCCACCAGAGCTGAATGCTCGGGCGGAATAAGCCGGTCGCACGCCAGATTAGAGGTGAAGGCGCTGCGCCTGGTGGCATGTGCGGTAATCGTTCCGGAGCGCTGCTGTTCAGTCGTGGAGCACTGGCGTGTAGGTGATACCGATTATCGCGCCCTCGGGTGACTGAAGCCGGGCAAGCGTCTGCCCCCAGGGTTCCTCCCGGACTTCATGCAGCAGGTCATGTCCGGCCTCGACGAGCTCCCGTGCTGCAAGAGCCACAGCGTCGGCGCTGGACACATCGAACTCGACGCTGACCTGCGGTACGGGTCGCTCGGCAGGCCATCGGTCGGTCCCGAAGCAGGCTCGTGCAGCCTGGGGAAGCGGCCAGATACCGAACGACTTGCAGCCGGCGATCTGCTCGCTGTGGTAGTAACCGTCGCCCTCGCCCTGCAGCTGGAGACCCAGCGCCTCGACATACAAACTGCGGCTGTCTGTCGGATCGGGAGTGATCACGGCCACGGTCGCGAGGAACTCGATGTTCATGCCACCTCCTCGTACATCTCTACGCAGTCACCACGCCAAGTACGGTCGACGGTGACCCTGCGGGCGCCAATTGGTTTCGCATAATGACACCTTAGGGCAACCTTGCAACTCGCTTTACAACATCCCTGGTGGGGTTCCTGCAAGGTTCATTTGGTGAGGCTCGGCGACTTCGCCCCGGCTCCCGAGGGAGGCCGTCTGTGGGCCTTTCCCAGGGGCCTTGTAATTCTGCTACCGGGATTCTGTACACAGCGCTCGGTGAAGTGGGGTTGAGATCAGCCGGCAGCAGCGGGGCGGCGTGAAGTGGCCGTTTGGGTAGCCTCACTCCGAGCCCTCGACGAGCGGGGACCCGCCCAACGCCGGCGTACGAGTCTGGCGTGCTCCCGGTCGGCACCAAGGGATCAGGCGTCCTTGACGCTGATCTCGGCGAAGTTACCGCCCGACTGTGACATTCCCCGAACCTCCAGAAGCCTCGCGGTTTCTCCCGGTCGAGAGCTGGGCGCTAGTTAAGGCCAAGTTGAACTTCAGGGGAATTCGGATGGAGGGCGCTCTGGGCTAAGGGCGGAGTCAAGCCGACATCACTGGGCCGTGCTGCCCCCGATCCCATGCCATGGTTTGAGGGCGCCAGGACTACACAGGTGGCTTGGACCATTCCGCATGCGCCAACTCGATTGCTCGCTCTCGGCCCAGCTGGGCGATCTGGGCGGGGGTCAGCTTGAGTCGGGAGCTCAGCACCTCCGCCGCCCACAGGGGCACTTGTTCGATCTCGCTCTCCTGGGGCGGCTGGCTGGGCCGCGGCACGGGTTGCTTGCGACGCAAAGCATTCCAGAAGTCCTCATCGCTGACCTGGAGTTGATCTCGAAGAACGGCCTTCCAGCGGCCGGCGCTGATCGACTTCCCGGCGCTGATCGACTTCTTGGAGGAGTGGGAGACCCGCGTTTCTAGAGCGGTGCCATCGTCAAGCGTCAAGCGGTAGTAGCGGTGATCGGCACTCCGGCCCAACGAGACCTGGTTCCAACCGTCAACTAGGCAGAAGGCTTCGACCTCTGCCCAGGCCGGAGTCTTCACTCAGCCGCTATCTAGCTCCGCGAGTCTTCTAGCAGGAGCGCGGCCCGGCGATCAGTTGGAGTCATCTTGAAGCGCAAGAGGTAACCCAGGTGATCGGCCCTCTGGGTGCGCCGGTAGAACGGGAAGTCATCCAGGAAGCGATCGGCGTAAGCATCCAGCTCAGCAGTTAGGTCAACCAGCGCTTCTTCGATAGTTGCCCCGCCGCCCATCAAGCCCAAGATGGCCAGACGGATAGTGACCTCCTCGCCGTCGACTATCACCTGGGGGTCGAAGCGAAAGCTAGCTAAGACTTGCTCAGCAGCCTCCTCGCCGATCAAGAGGGCTCGATCACGACCTCCATTGCGACAGATGATCTTGGGATGCTGTCGGTGTACTACCTCGGTCATGACCTCGGAGAGGCCCGCCTTGGCACGAGTGAAGTCGATCTCGGTGGCCGGTTCCATGGAGTGCCACTGTAGCACAGATTGACCAGATTGATCAGATCTCCGAGGGTTCTTCCAGAAGCCAGTTCCGAATTTGCTCTTTGGATCTCGGGTCTCGGGCAGAGCGCTGATCTCGAGTCGAGCAGCGGCGGACCACGGCGGCGGCTGACCCTACTCTTGGTGCGGGGACCAGTACAACGGGAACATAGGTTCGCCCATCGGGAGTCCCCGTGTCTGCCCTCAACGTCTACCTGGACACCTCCCACTGGCATGCCCTCGCGGCTGCCGCTAATGGTGCGCCCAGGAACCCCGGCGATACCGAGGTTCTCGCGCTCCTCGGGAAGCTGGTCGGGCAGGAGGTGATCCGCATCCCCTTCTCGTGCTTCAACTACTTCGAGCTCGCCGAGTTCAGCGGCGACAAGGGCCGCGAGCGGGCTGGGCGTCTGATGGGCGAGCTGTCTAGGTTCTGGACCATGGCGCCCCTGCACGTGGTGATGCAGGGAGAGCTGGAGTCGAGCTTGCACGCCCGCTTCGGCCGTCCCGAGCGACCAACACCCGTGCCCAAGTTCGGGTTCGGAGCTGGCTTCGCCATGGGGAGACCACTCACACTCAGATTGGAAGGGGGGACTCCTGAGCAGCGGACGCTCCTCGAGGCCCGGACGGGAGTGACGATCGCTCAGCTAGTTGCCAGGCTCCAGGTGCAGAGCGAATTTGCTCTGCTCATAGGGCCACCACGGGCTGACTGGGACAAGCTTCCTGGTTACGACGCGCTTGCTGGGCGGGAGCTAGAGAATCAGGAGCTCCAGAGCATTCAGGTGATGATCGGCAACCTCCTCGGCGAGGCCCAGCTGGCTTCGCGACCTCGGGACGCCATCCTGGCCCGCCAGTTCATGGCAGACTTACGCCCTATCCTCGCCCCGACGATGGCGAAGGCTGGGTTCGGGATCGGTGACTGGCCCTTTGGTGGCAAGGAGGACCTAGAGGCCTTTCTGTTGTCGATGCCGTCGCGCCGCGTTGCGGTGACGATGCAGAGCCATTACATCCACAAGGGAAAGGATCCGTGGGAGGTTGGTGATCTGCGTGACATTGACGCACTTTCGCTTGCCTTACCCATCTGCGATATCGTCGTCGTGGACAAGGAAGTCTTCGATGCCGCGACTATCGAGCACCTCGACACTCTCTTTGAAAAAAAGTTTCTTCGACACCTGGTAGACCTAGCCTCATATCTTCGCCAGCTCGATCTCGTAACCAGCGCTGGGGCGAGCCATGCTGATCCTGACACCGCCTACGCTCCGGACTTGTGAATGGGACCGGTTAGGTCGACCCGCTATCGCGTTGGCCGCTTGTCGCTCCCGGAGCTGGCTCCCTCAGCCGCCTGAACTCAACTTCCCCCGAGGGGTGGGGTCAGCGCGCCCCGGAACCCACGGGCACCCGATCTGACCCCGGCTTGAGCCCTATCAGAGGGTCACGGCGCCGCGCAGCTGGTGCTGCTCACGTCACTTTCGTCCCTGTTCGGCTCGCAAATCGCCCCTTTCAGGCAACCTTGCAACTCGCTTTACAACATCCCTGGTGGAGGCGCCGGGATTCGAACCCGGGTCCGAGAGCGCGTTCCGCGAGACCTCTACGTGTGTATCCCGGGTTTTGCTCTCGCCTCCTGAGCGCCCCCGGACGGGCTCCCAGTGGACCAGCCCCAGTGTGCGTCCCCAGAATCGCTGGAACTCCGGTTCTGGGCTAGCTCGCTATATTTGCGTCGGGTCCGGATGCCGCGGGCGCTCACCCGGTCGACGTCGGGCCTAAGCCCGAGCTTTTGGCCCTACTTCCTGATCAGATCAGGCAGCGTAGGCCAGAGCCGGTTGGCTCTTGTGGTTGGCATTTCATGCCTTTCCCGGTTTTACGAGCCCGGGGCTCGACACGCCATCTCGCAACCCACGTCCCCGTCGAGGCCACACGCCCCCACGAGAGAGTTGCCGGGAAACTATACCCCAGTCTTCCACTCGCGACGCACGCCCCGCTCGATCTGGCGTCTGGCCTCCCGCTCCTCCAGGGCCTGGCGCTTGTCGTACTCACGCTTGCCGCGCGCCAAAGCCACCTCCACCTTGACCCGGTTGCCGGACACGTGAAGGTCCAGCGGCACCAACGTCACTCCGGGCTGCTTGACGGCGCCTCCCAGTTGGTCGAGCTCACGCCGGTGGAGCAGCAGCCGCCTGGCCCGCAGCGGCTCGTGATTCTGACGGTTGCCGAACTCGTACGGAGGTATGTGGGCGCCGTGGAGCCAGGCCTCGCCTCGCTCAATCCTGACGTAGGCCTCAGTGATCTGGGCTCCTCCCTGCCGCAGGGACCTGACCTCGGTCCCGAACAGCTCGATCCCCGCCTCCAGCTCCTCCAGAATGTGGAACAGGTGGCGGGCACGGCGGTTGCGGGCCAGGAGTCGGACCCGCCCCGGTTCAGGCATCGGAGTGCCCCGCGCCGCGACTCTGCCGGCCCCGAAGGAAGGCGAGTGGGGTCATCGGCCTGCCACCAGGCGGCTGGATCAGCTCCACCCGAAACGCTCCCTCGGCCGTCGCCATCACGACCGTCTCCCCCATCCGCTCCACCGCCTCGCCGGGCTGGCCGGCGGGGCCCTCGACCAGCGCACCTTGGAGCAACTTGACCCGACGGCCCTCGATCGGAACCGTCACCCCGGGCCAGGGCGTCAGGGCGCGTAGGCGCCGATCGATCTCCATGGCGGGTTGGCTCCAACTCAGGTCCCCATCCTTGCGCTGGAGGCGGTGACTGTAGCTCACCAGGGCCTCCGCCTGGGGCTTCTCTGGGCAACTGCCCCGGTCCAGCAGGTCCAGCGCTCTGACCGCGAGCCGGCCTCCCAGTCGGCTCAACTCCGCGCCCAGGGTCAGGCTGGTGGCATCCGGCGCCACCGGCAGCGTCGCCTGCAGCAGCACCGGACCCGCGTCCAGGCGATCGTCCATGCGGAAGATGGTCGTCCCCGTCCGCTCATCTCCCGCCAGGATCGCCGCCGCAACCGGCGACGCGCCCCGGTGGCGGGGGAGCAGCGAGGGGTGGACGCCGAGGCCGCCGAAGGGAAGGGTCCCGAGCATGGAGGCGGGGAGTAGCTGGCCATACGCGGCGACCAGCAGCACCTGGGGACGGTGAGCCTCCACCGCCCGCTCCCAGACATCCGTCAGTCGCCTGGGCTGCAGCAGGGGCAGGCCGAGATCCAATGCCAGGTCCCGCACCGGACGGGGCGCCATCGCCCCTCGGCTGCCAGGGCGATCCGGGGCGGTGACGACCGCCACGACCGGATGGTGCGAAGCCGCCAGGGCCTCAAGAACCGGGAGCGAGAATTCCGCAGAGCCGGCGAAGAGGACGCGCACCCAGTTGACCTCCGTAATTCCCGTCTGCTTCCGCTGGCTGCCCGGCTGGCTGCCCGAATGATCAGGTGCCGCTCGCTGTCACCCCGGGCGATGTCCGCATTCGCGGCCCCACCGAACCTGGGGCAGCGGCGGGATCGCGAGATCCCCGGGTCCTGCACCACCCGCGATCTGACTTGTGGGCCGACGTGGCTAGAGAGACCAAATGATGCGCTGTCACGTCGGAGGGCGGGGCCCAGGCCCGGATCAGGTGGGGCGCGAACGCACCCGCGAACGCACCATGGTGCCAGGATCTCAGGTGGGGTCCACATCGAGGGCCCAGCCCCGCCCCTCGGGCAAGTGGTCCAGGACCGGCTGCAGACGCGGCCCCCTCACCGTCACCTGCCAGCGGTAGAGGGAGCGCAGCCTGGGGATGAAGGCTGGGCTCGGGCCGAGCACCTCGATGTCGGTTCCCCGGGTGTGGACCCGCAGCCGCTCCGCCTCCTCCTGCGCCAGCCGGTGGGCGCCCTCCTCGCTCGGGTCGCTCCGGGTCAAGACCAACAGCCTGGTGAACGGCGGGAACCGGAGCTGTCGCCGGGCCTCCAGCTCATTGCGGGCAAAGGTTTCGTAGTCGTGGCCACTGGCCAAGAGCACCGCCGGGTGGTCGGGGCTGTAGGTCTGGAGGACCACCTGGGCGTCCTCGTCTCCCCGGCCCGCCCGGCCCGCCACCTGGGTCAGCAGCGAGAAGGTCTTCTCGGCGGCACGGAAGTCGGGGAAGTGGAGGGCGATGTCGGCGTTGACGATGCCCACCAGCCGCACGCCGGGAAGGTCCCACCCCTTGGCCACCATCTGAGTCCCGATGAGGAGGTCCGCCTCGCCGTTCAGGAATGCCTCATAGATACGGCGATGGGCGCCCCGCTCGCCCACTGTGTCTCGGTCCATCCGCAGTATCCGCGCCTCGGGCCAGAGGGAACGGGCCTCGGCCTCGACCCTCTCCGTGCCCGCGCCCAGCGCCCGCAGGAGGCGGCTGCCGCAGCCAGGGCACTCCCCCGGCATGCGGCCCCGGTGGTCGCAGTAGTGGCAGCTCAGGAGCTGGCCTGGACCATGGAGCGTCAGCGAGACGGAGCAGTTGGGGCAACCCAGAGCCTCGCCGCAGCTGCGGCAGAGGACGACGCTGGAGGTCCCCCGGCGGTTGAGGAAGAGGATGGTCTGGCCCCGGTCGGCCAGGGTCTCACCCACCAGCTCCACCAGCCTGCGGGAGAAGGGGGAGCGGTTGCCCCAGGCCAGCTCCTCCCGAAGGTCTACCACCTCGACCGGCGGCAGGGACCGGCCGCCGAAGCGGGTCGCCAAGCGCAGGAGCCGGAGGCCATCCCGCTTCTGCGTCCCCTGGTAGCTCTCCAGCCGGGGAGTGGCGCTGCCCAGGACCACGGGCACGGAGATGATCCGGCCCAGCCGCAGCGCCACCTCGCCGGCGTGGTAGCGGGGCAGTGCGTCGTACTGCTTGTAGGAGGTCGAGTCCTCCTCGTCGACGATCAAGACTCCAGGCCGGGGCAGCGGGGCGAAGATGGCGCTGCGCGAGCCCACCACCACCGGCGCCTGGCCCGACCGGACCCGCCGCCACTCCCTCCCCCGTTCGGCCGGCGTCAGTCCGGAGTGGAGGACTGCGACGAGCCCAGGGAAGTAGGCCTCGAACCTCCGCTCGGTCTGGGGCGTCAACGAGATCTCGGGCACCAGCACGATCGCGCCCAGCCCTCGGGCCAGGGCCAGCTGGATCGCGGCAAGGTAGACCTCGGTCTTCCCCGAGCCCGTGACCCCGAAGAGCAGGAACTGGTCGAAGCGGGACCAGGAGATCGCCTCCGCGATGGGTGCCAGGGCCAGGCGCTGTGGCGGCGACAGCTCGAGGGAGAGGGGCGCGAGGTCGGACGGAGGGTCGGTCGCTGCCGCCCCCTCCCGACGCGGGGAACGGCGCCTGCTGGTCGCCTTGCCTGTGCGCAACGCCGGCGGAACCATGGCCCGGATCACGTCGGGAAGCGGGCACAGGTAGTGGCCCGAGACCCATTGGGCCAGGCTCAGCTGGTGGGGGAGGAGCAGAGGCTCCTGGTCGCGGACTCGCTCCACGGAGCGCAGCTCCGCGATGGGCGAATCGCGGAGCAACTCCACGACATAGGCGAATATCCGGCGCCTGCCGAAGGGAACGACCACCCGCTGGCCCAGTCGCACCTCCTCCGCGAGCTCAGCGGGAACGAGGTAGTCGTAAAGATTGGCCGCCGCGCCCGCTCTGAGGTCGGGCGCGACCCGCGCCACCAGGGGTTGGTCGCGACTCATGCCCCAGTCTGGCCGACCCCAGCCACTTGTGCCAGCCGTTGGACCTCGTCGAGCACCAGTTGCGCCAGGCCGACCTTGGGCTGCCACTCCAACTGGGTGGTGCGCCCATCGCGGGCCAGCAGGGTAGCCTCCCCCATCTGCCCGCCCATGGCGCTGTGGCTGCCGACCACGGGATTGGCCACGACCAGATCGCAGCCCTTCTCCTCCAGCTTGCGGCGCCCCGATTCGACCACGTCCTCGGTCTCGGCGGCGAAACCGACCACCAGGCACCCCGGGGGACGGATCCGCACCAGCTCCTGGAGCACGTCAGCCGTCGGCACCAGCCGCAGCTCCAAAGCAGACTGGTGGCGGCGATGGAGCTTGACCTTGCTTGGGCGCTCGACCCGATAGTCAGCGACGGCCGCCGCCATCAGCAGCAGCCGGATCTCAGCGATGCGCTGGCGGCAGGCCTGGAGCATCTCCTCCGCCGTCTCCACGAGAACCACCTCCGCCCCACCCGGGGGCCGCGGAACCGCGACGGTGGTGACCAGGGTCACCAAGGCCCCACGCCGGGCGGCAGCGTCGGCCAGCGCCGACCCCATCCGGCCGCTGCTGCGGTTGCCGAGGTAGCGGACGGGATCTATCGGCTCCCTGGTGCCCCCCGACGTCACCAGCACCCGCCACCCCGCCAGCGGTCCCTGCCCCCCGGCGAGGCGCTCCAGCTCGGCGAGGATCCCCTCAGCTGTGGCCAGCCGGCCGACTCCGACGCGACCCGAGGCCAGGCGCCCCTCGACCGGACCGACCACCTCCATCCCCCGCTCGCGCAGCTGCGCCAGGTTGGACTGCGTGATGGGATTGCGCCACATGGCGGACTCCATGCCCGGGGCCAGCAGGACCGGCGCCTCGGCGGCCAGCAGCGTGGCCGAGACCACGTCGTCGGCGAGCCCGGCCGCCAGCCGCGCCAGGGTCGAGGCGGTGGCCGGGACCACCAGGTGGAACTCGGCCCAGCTCGCGAGATCCAGGTGCGCCATGCCATGGTCATCGGGGTCCCCGCCTCCCTGGCCGGGCTCCTGCACCCGGCCGGGTCGGCGCGAGGGCAGGAGCCGCCAGGCGACGGGGTGACCCGAGAGAGCCCTCAAAGCAGACGGCGAGATGAAGGACGTTGCCGCCGGGGTCATCGCCACCCTGACCTCGGCGCCGCTGCGCCGCAGCTCGGTGAGCAGCTCAGGAACCTTGACCGCGGCGATCCCGCCGCACACGTGCACCAGAATCCGGCGGCCCTCCAGCCGGGACCGGCTCTCCCCTGCCATCTGGCGGTCATTGTGGCAGGCGAGCCGAGCTTCTCAGGCCGCCGGGGCCCTCCCCGTAGACAGGATCCGGTCGATCTCCAAGGCCGCCCGGGCCACCTGGTCGTTGACCACGACGTGCTGATACCAGCCCGCTTCGCGCAACTCGGCGACCGAGTCCCGCCGCCTGGTCTCCAGGTCCCCGGGGTCCTCGGTGCGGCGCGCTTCCAGCCGCTCCCGCAGCTCCTCCTCCGAGGGCGGCGCCAGAAAGATGAACACGTCGACCAGGCCCAGGTCGCGCAGCCTGGCCGCGCCCTGGACGTCCGGCTTGAGAAGCACCTCGGCCCCCACTTGAAGCAGCTGCCCCACCCGTCGCTTGGAGGTGCCATAGCGATGGCCGTGCACCGTCGCCGTCTCCAGGAAGTCGCCCTCGGCCTCCATCTCCTGGAAACGGTCCCCGTCGACGAAGGTGTAGTCGCGGCCGTCGACCTCACCGGCCCGGGGTGCCCTGGTCGTATAGGCCACCGGCCGCCTGAGTGTGGGTCGTATGCGCATGAGCTCGGGAATGACGGTGTCCTTGCCGACCCCGCTCGGTCCGGAGAGCACGATCAGGCGGCCCGCGCCGCCGGTCACGGGGCGACCGGAGTGGGCGCCGGCCAGGGCCAGCGAGGGGGGGCGTCGGCCGACCCGCCCGCCGCCCGCCGCAGCCGCAGCAGGTCCTCGGGGAGGGGGCTGACGAAGCGGAGCTCGCGCAGGTCCTCGGGATGGCGCAGGTGAAGCATGGCGGCGTGGAGGGCAGGGCGCCCTCCCCCGAGCGGCGCCGGTGGGCCGCCATAGAGCTCGTCGCCGACCAGCGGGCGACCGATGTAGGCCAGATGGACCCGGATCTGGTGGGTGCGGCCCGTCAGGAGCTGAAGCCGGAGGGCCGTGGAGCCGGCAAATCGCTCCAGGACCTCGAACTCGGTCACCGCCTCTCTTCCCAGCGGGCCGACCCGAATCCGACCGGGATGGCCGGGATCGCGGCCCACCGCCGCCTCGATCCGGCCCCGGTCCTCCCGCAGCCGCCCTCGCACCAGGGCCCAGTACTCCCGGCCGAGGGTGCGCTGCCACAGCTGCCGGGCCAGGGCGGCGTGGGCGCTCTCGGTGCGGGCCAGGACCAGCAGCCCGCTCGTCCCCTTGTCGAGGCGGTGGACGATGCCGGGACGGTCCTCGCCGGCGAGCCGCGACCACTCGCCCCCGAACCCCTCCAACATCTGGGCCAAGGTGCCCTGGGTGTGCCCCCGGCCGGGGTGGACCACGAGTCCGGCGGGCTTGTCGACCACCGCCAGGCTCTCGTCCTGGAAGACGAGCCGGGGCCGAGGCGGCGGATCCTCGGCGTGGGTGAGTTCCCGTTTCACCTCTCCCAGCACTTGGACGAGCTCTCCCGGCCGCAGCCGGCGCGAGGGCCGCACCTCCACCTCGTCTCCCACCGCAACCCTGCCCTGGCGGACCAGCCGTTGGGCCGCAGCGCGGCCCAGCTCCAGCTCCACCGCCAGGAAGAGGTCCAGGCGTCCTGGGAGGCGGGCGGGGAGCGGGGTCCTGAGCCCCGCCGCAGCCCTGAGGTCAGGCACGCGCACCGGTGCCGAAGGCGATCCGGATCACGATCAGCACCACGCCAATCGTGATCCCGGAGTCGGCGACGTTGAAGACCGGGAAGTGGGGGAACTGGATGAAGTCCACGACATAGCCCTGGGTGACGCGGTCGATGGCGTTGGCCACGGCTCCACCGAGAAGCATCCCCACCGCCACCTGGACCCAGGCCGGCTCCAGCGTCAGGTCCCGCCAGCGCCAGAGGATGCCCAGGACCACCGCCACCGCCACCGCCAAGAAGAGCCAGTCGGCCTGGGGCAGGATGCTGAAGGCCGCGCCGTTGTTCTCGGTGTAGTAGATGTGAGCCGGCCAGCCGCCCAGCACCTCCTGCCCCGGGACCAGCGAATGGGTGACCCAGAACTTGGTCCCGCGGTCGAGGGCGAACACCACCGCGGCCGCCATCCCGGTCCAGAGCGGCCAGGAGTGGTGCCGGCTCAAGACCCTCGGCGCGGGTGAGGAGGCGGGCTCGCTCCCGAAATCAGTCGCGTCGGGCCTCTTTGCAGGGGACGCAGCGGGTGGCATAGGGCAGCGCCCGAAGCCGCTCAATCGCGATCTCCTTGCCGCAGCTGCGGCAGAGACCGTACTCGCCCCGCTCCAGCCGCCCCAGGGCGTCCTGGCACTGGTCGTGCATCTGGTGCAGATTCTCTCGGATCGCCTGGAGCCGCTCGTGCTCCTCCATCTCCCCGGCGTGCTCCGTGGGGTGCTCGTGGAATGGGGCCTCGCGGCCGGCCCCGTTGCTGGCCAGGCCCGCGACCTGGCCCAGCTCGTGGTCCAGGCGGGCCTTCTCCTCCTCCACTTGGCGCCGGATCTCGGCCAGGTCGCGCTGGCGGGCTGTGCTGGCGGTCTCAGTCATGGTTGAAAGTCCTTCTTGTCGTGCCCACTCAGGGGAGCCCGGGAGCCGTCACCGGCGCTCGCCGCTTGGGGGCGGGAGAATTATGGTCCCTCCCGGGGCGGCTGGGAAGGTCATCTCTCGCTCATTGTGCCTCGGGGGGGATCCGGCGGATGGCGACCCAGATCGGATCCGGGGCCAGCTTGAGTTCGGTCCACGGGGAGAAACCCCCATCCAGCTCCTCGCGGCTGCCGACCCGCAGCAGGCTCCGGGCAAAGCAGAGGTCCTGGATCTGGTTCCGCCCCGCCTCCAAAGCCTCCGCCGCCTGCTCCGACTCGCTGAAGTGACGGACTTCGATTGGGTCTCCGGGGCTGAGGCCGCTCCGACGCCGGAGCTCCTGGAGCTGGTGGCCGAAACTGCGCAGCCAACCCCGGCGGCGGAGCTCGGGGGTCAGGGTGAAATCGAGCGCGACGCTGGGGGCCGGCCCGATGGCGGAGGCGGCGCAGCGCACCTCTTCGACATTAAGCTCCTGGGCTAGGACTTGGGCCAGCTCATCCCCCAGCTCCACCCCCCGGACCTCGGCCAGGGCCAGGGGCTGGCGCAGCGGCACGCCATGGCCCTCGCGCTCCTTCCGGCCCTCCTCGGCCAGGCGCCGCACCACCCGCATCTGGCCGATGAGGTCGATGTCGGGGGCGGCTCGGTCCGGTTCCGGATACCGGGCCAAATGGACCGAACCGGCGGTGCCGGCCCCCGGGGTGAGCTCGCGGTAGATGGCCTCGGCAATGAAGGGGGTGAAGGGGGCGATCAGGAGGGCCAGTCGGGAGAGGACCAAGTGCAGGGTGGCACACGCCGCGGCCACCTCCTGGGGCGTGCCTCGGAAGCGGCTGCGCGAACGGCGCAAATACCAGGTGCTGGTGTCGTCGACCAGGGTCGCGATCGCCCGGCAGGCGCTGTTGGCGTCGTACTGGTCGAGGGCGGCGACCACATGCCCCACGGTCTCCTCCAGGCGGGCCCGGATCCAGCGCTCGAGCACCGTCGCCGGAGCCGCCGGGTCCGACTGACCCGGGCTCCATTGGGCCAGATTGGCGTAGGTGACGAAGAAGCTCTGGGTGTTCCAGAGCAGGTTGAGGAAGCGCACCGCCCCCTCCTGGACCCGGGCCTGGGAGATGCGGTACTCGAGCCCCACCGTGACCGTGGTGTAGAACCACCAGCGGACGGCGTCGGCGCTGGTCCGCTTGATCAGCTCCTCAGGGTCGACCACGTTGCCTCGGCTCTTGGCCATCTTCCGGCCCTGCTCGTCGACCACCAGGCTGGGGACGACCACGTTGCGGTAGGCGGGCTCGTCGAAGAGCATCACCGCCTCCGCCAGCAGGGTGTAGAACCAACCCCGGGTCTGGTCCAGGCCCTCGCTGATGAAGTCGGCGGGATGCGACCCCTGGAATTCCTGCTGGTTTTCGAAGGGATAGTGCCACTGGGCGAAGGGCATGGCGCCGCTGTCGTACCAGCAGTCGATGACCTCGGGCACCCGCCGCATCTCGCCGCCACACTCGCAGCTCAAAGTCACCTCGTCGATGAAGGGCTTGTGCAGGTCCGCATCTGGGCCTAGGCTCAGCTCTGCCAGGCTGCCGACGCAGCGCTCCTCGCCGCAGCTGCCGCAGATCCAGATAGGCAGCGGCGTGCCCCAGTAGCGGGCCCGTGAGAGGTTCCAGTCCTGCAGCGTCTCCAACCAGTTGCCCATGCGCCCGTCGCGGAGGTGGGAGGGTACCCAGCGGACCTCGCCGTTGTGCTGTAGGAGGCGCTCCTTGACCGCGGTGGTGCGAATGAACCAGGAGTCGAGGGCATAGTAGAGAAGGGGGGTGTCGCAGCGCCAGCAGAAGGGGTAGGAGTGGACGATCTGCTCCTCCCGGTAGAGCAGACCCCTCTCCCTGAGGTCCGCTGTGACCTCGGGGTCGGCCTCCTTGGCGAAGCGGCCGGCGAACTCTTGCACGTGGGGCAGAAAGCGCCCGTCCAGACCGACCGTGTGCCGGACCTCGATCCCCGCCTCCTGGCAGAGCTTGAGGTCGTCTTCGCCGTAGGCCCCGGCGGTGTGGACTATCCCGGTGCCCTCGTCGGTGGCGACGAAGTCGGCCGCCAGCACCTGCCAGGCCCGCGGCTGCTCCGGCAGGTAGGGAAAGATGGGCTGGTAGCGCCAGCCCACCATCTCCTGACCCGCCATTTCGCGGACCACCTCGAACTGACCCTGGAGCACCTGGGTGCGATCCCTGGCCAGGACCAGGCGCTCGTTCCCCGCCGCCACCTCGACGTAGGCGATCTCCGGACCCACCGCCAGAGCCAGGTTGCCCGGCAGGGTCCAGGGGGTCGTGGTCCAGGCCAAAAGACTAGTGTCGGGTCGGTCCTTGAGGCGAAAGCGCACAGTCACCCCGGGGTCGGGCACGTCCTTGTAGGCGCCGGGCTGGGCCAGCTCGTGGCTGCTGAGCGAGGTCTGGCAGCGAGGACAGTAGGGGGCGACGCGGTGACCGCGGAAGAGCCAGCCCTGCCGATGGATCTCCTTCAGGCTCCACCACACCGACTCGATGTAGCCCGTGTCACAGGTGCGGTAGGCACGCGCCAGGTCGACCCAGAACCCAATCCGCTCGGTCAGCCGCTCCCATACGTCGATGTACTCGTCGACATTGCTGCGGCAGAGCCGGTTGAAGGCCTCGACCCCGAAGCGCTCGATCTCCTGCTTGGACTTCAGCTTGAGGCTGCGTTCGACCTCCAGCTCCACCGGCAGCCCGTGGGTGTCCCAGCCGGCCCGGCGCCGGACCCGCCGGCCGCGCATCTGCTGGTAGCGGAGAAAGCAGTCCTTGAAGGCCCGGGCGAGCACGTGATGGACCCCGGGGAGGCCGTTGGCGGTCGGCGGCCCCTCGTGGAATACGAAGAGCTCGCCCTCCTGGTTCTGGGCTTGGGCCCGCTCGAAGACCCGCTGCTCCCGCCAGAAGTCCAGGATCCCCGCCTCCAGCTCGGGGAAGTCCACCTTGCTCGGGACCGGTTCGAAGGCCGCCATCGGGGCGCGCCACCACCTCCAGTGAGGATTGCCGCCCGCCCTGAGGCGGGGTCAGGGCAGCGTAGCATGACCGAGGTCGATCTCAGGAGCAGTGCAGCGGAGGCAGCCGTGGCCGATGGCGAGGCGGCGTCAGCGCTGGCTCCCTGGGGCCCCGAGGTCGATTGGTTCTGGGAGGACTTTCAAGTCGGCCAAGCCCTGGACCTGGGGACCCACCTGATCACCGAGGCTGAGATCACGGCCTTCGGCCGCCAGTTCGACCCCCAACCCTTCCACGCCGACAGAGAGCTGGCCCAGACCTCGGTATACAAGGGCCTGATCGCCAGCGGCTGGCACTCCGCCGCCATCTGGATGCGGCTCTACTGGGAGACGGTCCTGCGCCGCTCCGCCAGCCTCGGCTCCCCGGGGGTCGAGCATCTCGACTGGCTGGCACCCGTGAGGCCGGGCGACGTGCTCCGAGGTTCGCTCCGAGTCACCTCGACCCGTCCGTCTCGGAGCAAGCCGGACCGGGGCCTGGTGCAGATTCAGGGTGAGCTGCAGGACCAACACCAGGTGCTCAAGCTGCAGATGACGGCCTGGGGCCTCTTTGGAATGCGACCTGAGAGAGCCACCAAGGGCTAGGTCGCGGCGCGTAGGGCCTGACCGAGACCCAGCTACCCGCCATGGCCACCCTCGGCGGCCGCCCCTCAGGGGACTCGCTCGATTGGCTGGGTGAGACCCTCGCGTCCAGGCTGAGGGTCGTAGGCCACAGGCCAGTACTCCATCTGGCGAGTGATCTGCTCTCCATCGACTTCGGAGAAGACCACGACCCGCGCCGCCTGCTCGCCGTCGCTTACGGTCACCTCGCTCACCACCGTGTCACCCTCCACCACCATGCGGTGGACGTCAAATGTCCAACGCCCGGTGTTGCTGGGATAGCCCGCCTGGATGGCAGCGAAGTCGTGGCGGCCGACGATCCGCTCCCCGGAGCAGGGCCAGTCGACGACACCGCCCTCGGTGAGGAAGCTGGCCGCCAGGGACCAGTCATTGGCCCGCATGGCAGCCCAGTAGCGGGTGATCAGCTCCCGACTGGACACGGCCCCTGTCGGCTAGCGCTCAACCAGGTGGGTCTCAACGGAGTCGATCACGACCTCTCAGCGCGGGCGCAACTACCGGGGAGTGGGTCCCGCCGCCGCCACCGTACCATCTCAGTAACGGTCCCGGCACGATCTGTCGGCAGTGTCCCGAAGGCCCACGCCGCCGGCGGGACGATCGCCGACACTCGGCTGATGCGGCTGCGTTCGCGCGAGGCGGTGGCCGTGATCTCCCTGGCCATCATCGTGGTCTACGCGTTGGGGTACCAGGCGGAGAAGGTCCAGTCGGTACCGGACTTCGGCGCCTTCTACAGCGTGGCCCGTGCGGTGCTGCATGGTGGGCTCCCCGCCCTCCACCACCTCTACCAGATGGCGTTCCAGATCCGAGCCGACTCGATCTTCAGCCACGGTCCCCACCGCGCCTTCTGGGTTCCTTTCGTCGACATGCCCACGGCGCTGCTGCCGCTGGCCCCATTCGCGCTCCTGCCCTTCACCTGGGCCTGGGCCCTCTGGGACGGACTCGGCCTGCTGGCCTGTGCCGGCGGCGTCTATTGGCTGGCGCGGCAGCAGGGACTGGGAGCGGACGCGCTCCCCCTGGCGCTGGCGGTCACCGCCGGCTACCCCACGTTCATGGCCCTGGTGGAGGGCCAGTACGACCTGCTCCTGCCCCTCTGCCTGGCCCTCATAACCGCCGCCTGGTACTCGGGCCAACGCTGGCGCCGCTGGCTCCAGGCGATGGGCGCCGCCTTCCTCTTCAGCTTCAAGCCCGACCTGCTGCTGCTGGCGGTGGTGCCGGCCGTGGCCGCCTGGCGCCGCCCATTGGTCCGCGTGGCCCTGGCCTGTCTGGTCCTGCTGGGCCTGGCCTGCCTGGCCCTGGTCGGGCTCCCGGGGTTGTTGCACCTGCCTTCGCTCGAGTACTACACCCTGTTCCACCGCTTCCCGCCCACGTTTGACCAGACCGTCCTCGGATTTCTCTGGCAGCTGAGTGGTGGCCGCTCCTGGGCAAGCCTCGGCGCATATCTGGCGCTAGCCCTGGCCGCCTCCCTGCTGGCCCTCGCCTGGTGGAGGAACCCGCCCCGGACCCAGACCGACTGGCTCCTGGCCCTCACCACCACCGTCTGCCTCTCCTTGGTGGTGGCACCTCACGCCCTCAGCCACGACATGATCCTGCTTGCAGGCCCGGCGATCTGGACGGCGGCGGCGCTGCGCCGATCCGGGCGCGACCTCAGCTGGCTGGCACTCTGGATGTGCCTGCTCAACCTGCTCCTGCTGCTGCACACCCTGCCTCTGGAGCTGTTGCCGGTGCCCCTCTTCCCCTTTGGTCTCCTGGGGGCGGCCGTAGCCGCCTGGCGCGCCCGCACCAACCTCCAGGCCGGCAGCGACCTCTCCGCGGTCCCGCGCCGGAGAGCCTTCGAGAAGGCTGTCCCCCTCAGCCTGCCCTGAGCCGCGCCACCGGCGCCACTGGGCGAATGCCCAGGGATGACAGCATCTCCTGCTCCGTGCCAGCCATTACCTAAACAGACTCCACGGCGCCAGGGTTCTTTCCCTGGTAGGAGTCATGGCCGGGGTCGGTGGCCGCCGCCAGGATGGCCGCGGCCAGCCGGTTGAGGTCGATCGGCTTCCTTGAGCGCTACGGCATGGCTCCAGCCCACAGCCGGCCACCGGTCACCCGACGTCAGGCTCACCCACTACCCGCGAGCAGCTCGCACCCTAGCGATCGGCACCAGGGATGCACATCTACGTGTGCCACCCAGGCCGGGGGAACCTCACCACCGAGGCGGGCGCTCACGAGGGATCCACGACGCCACCACAAGGCCTTGGGGCACTCACAAACGCGGCCCAGGACCGGCACCGCCGACTGGTGCCGCCGTGTTGCCCAGGCGGCCCAAGACCGTTCGGGCCGCCCACCGGGCAGGACCCGCTCCTGCTCAGCGCTTAGGAACTGTCACCAGCCAGGAACGGGGCCAGGCCCCGGCCAGACCGGAGCTAGTGGTCACGAGCGGCGCCTCCAGGCGCTCGCTGAGCTCAATGGCCAGCGCATCCCCCAACCGGAAGCTCGGACGGCGGCAGGCGTCCGCCAGCAGCTCCCGGGAGCGATGCTGGATGAAGGGCGCCTCCAGGAGGCGGGCCAGGTGCAGCTCGAATTGGGGCCGCTCCAGGCCGCCGCCGTCCCGCCGCCGGAGAAGCTCCTGGACTACATCCAGCTGGGCCTGGTCGGTGACGTGGACCGGATGGCTGCGGACCGTCTCCCGGACGGTCCGTCCCAGGTCGCCCCCGAGGAGCAGGTGGGCCAGCGCCTGGCCGTCGAGGACCAGGGCCTCAGCCAAGGTGAGAGCCCCCGTCCGCCTGGATACGGCCGTCCTCCAGCCGGTCCAACCAGGCATCCAGACGGTCGGCGGCGAGCCGGTCCCGGAGCGCCTCTTGGAGCAGCTTGGAGAGGTTGAGCCGGGCCGGGCGAGCGGCCCGCGCCAGCTCCTCCGGGAGGTAGACGTTGACCCTGGCCACCCCTATGCCCACCACCTGCGCAGCTGCGGCCAACCACCTCCCTCGGGCGTCGAGGGCCCCGGGCGTGGGAGAGAGCGAGTTTGGCTCAGGTCAGCGGGGCTCCCGGAGGAAGGCGGGGATGTCGACGTCCTCGAAGACCTCGGGACGGTCCCGCTGCGGCTGGCGGGTCCGCTCCGGCAGCGGCTCCTGCAGCTCCTGGGGGCGGGTCGCCTGGTAGCGCTGGGCCCGTTCCTGGTCCACCTGGGTCCCGGGGTCGAAGCCGGTCGCGATGACCGTGATCTTGACGTCTCCGCCCATGCGGTCGTCCACCACCGCCCCGAAGATGATGTTGGCGCCGGGGTCGGCGGTCTGGCGGATCAGGTCGCAGGCCTCGTTGACCTCGAAGAGGGTCAGGTCGGGGCTGGCGGTGATGTTGAGCAGGATCCCGTGGGCCCCGGCGATCGAGGTCTCCAAGAGAGCGCTGGAGACGGCGTCGCGGGCAGCGTCCTGGGCCCGGCCGTCGCCGCTGCCATAGCCGATCCCCATCAGCGCCGCCCCCTGGCCCATCATGATCGCCTTGACGTCGGCGAAGTCGAGGTTGATCAGCCCTGGGAAGACGATCAGGTCGCTGATCCCCTGGACCCCCTGGCGGAGGACGTCGTCGGCCTTCTTGAAGGCGTCGAGCAGGCTGGTCTTCTTGTCGGTGACCGCGATCAGGCGGTCGTTGGGGATGGTGATCAGGGTGTCGAGCCGCCCACTGAGCTGAGCCACGCCCTTCTCGGCGGTCTCGGCCCGCTTGCGGCCCTCGAACTGGAAGGGCTTGGTCACGACCCCGATCGTCAAAGCCCCGCTGGAGCGGGCGATCTCGGCGATGATCGGCGCCGCCCCGGTGCCGGTCCCTCCCCCCATCCCCGAGGTGACGAAGACCATGTCGGCGTCGTGGAGGATGGTGGCCAGCTCCTCCCGCGACTCCTCGGCCGCCAGCTCCCCCACCTCGGGGTCGCCGCCGGCGCCCAGGCCCCGGGTGGCCTTCCGCCCGATGTGGACCTTGGTCGGTGCCACCGAAGTCTCGAGGGCCTGGTGGTCGGTGTTGACAGCGATGAAGTCGATCCCCCGCAGCTTGGCCCGGATCATGCGGTTGACGGCGTTGCTCCCGCCCCCGCCGACCCCGATCACCTTGATCCGAGCGCTCCCCTGCACGGTGTGGTCCAGGTTCTCTTGCTGCATCACGTCTCCTTCAGGCTCAGAACAGCTCGTGCAGCCAGCGGTTGAGCCGGCCGGCGCTGCGGACAGTTCGCTGGTTGGCGCTGCCGTCCCTCCGGGCCCCGGAGCGCTGGCCCCAGCGAAGAAGTCCGGCGGCGGCGGCGTGCTCGGGCAGGCCCAATTGGTCCGAGAGCCCGGCCAGGCCTTCGGGGACGGCCAGGCGGACTGGGGTCTCGAGGATCTGGTGCACTGCGGCGGCGAAGCCGCGGAGGCGAAAGCCGCCCCCCGTGACGACCAGCTTGGCCATGCCCCCGCCCTCCCCCTCCAGCACCTGGCCGATCTGCCGGGCCATCTCCCGGGCCCGGGGCTCGATGATCTCCGCCAAGAGCCTCCGGGGCACCTCCTCCGCGCCGACGTGGGAGCTGCCCACCACCGTGACCATCTCCTCCGGCAGCACCTGGCCGGGGTCGCAGTGGCCATGACGGCGCTTCAGGGTCTCGGCCTCCTCCTGGTCGCAGCGCAGGCCGGCGGCCAGATCCTGCGTCACGTTCTGACCCCCGACCGGCAGCACCACCACCGCCTGGATGGTGCCGCCCTCGAAGATGGCGATGTCGGTGGTGCCAGCCCCGACATCGACCACCGCCAGTGGCACCTCCAGCTCCTGGTCCCGCAGTACACCCTCGGCCGCCGCCAGGGGCTGGACCACGACGTCGTCGACCCGAAGGCCGGCGGCATGGGCCGCCCGGACCAGGGCCGCCAGGTGGGCACTGGAGGCCAGCACCAGCTCGGCGTCGACACTGAGCCGGGCGCCCATGCCGCCCCGTGGGTCCCGGGTGGGCGGGGTCTGGTCCACCTGGTACTGGCGCGGTATGAGGTGGACCACCTCCCTGCCCTCCAGCCCCGTCACTGAGCGAGCCCCCTCCAGGACGCGGTTGAGATCGCTGCTTCCCACCAGGCCACCGCGGGACGCGACCGACACCACTGCCTGGCTGGACTGGCTCTCGACGTGGCGGCCGCTCAGGGTCAAGAGCGCCGAGGAGATCTCGACCCCGCTGGAGCGCTCGGCGGCGTCGAGGGCCTGGGCGATCGACTGGACCGCCTGGTCGGGGTCGGTGATCACCCCCTTGTGCACCCCCCGCGACGGCGCCTCGCCCACCCCCAGCACCCGCAGTCGCTGACCCTCGTCCTCGGCCACGGCACAGAGCGTCAGGGCACTGCCCAGATCGAGGCCGACCAAGCGGCGGCCGCTCACCGGGACCGGGCGGGGGCTCGGCCCGAGCGCTCTGTCATCAGGAGAATCCCCAATTGGCTGGCGGAGTGGTTCTGCAACGTCTGGCGGTCGTCTTGTGGGAACGTCGGGACCCTGGAGCACCGCTCGGGCGACTCTTCCGAGGCCGCCACGCAGTGTAGCCGCAAATGGAGCCGAACACAAGGCCGGGACCACATCATGTTGTGGCCCACTCCAGCTCCGACCCCAGGGTATAGCGGTCGGGCTCGGGCGTGGGGACGCGGGCGGGAGTCAGGAGTCCACCACCACCTGGTTGGGGTCCTCCAGGTAGATGACCCGGATGGAGGGACTCTTGAGGTCCAGCCGCTGCCCCAGGGCCCGCAGCGCCTCCAGCTTGGGCCCCAGCGACGCGATCTGGGACTGGGTCAGGGCTAGCCCCAGGTCGGCGGTCCAGCCCGCCGTGCTCTGGATCTCCAGGGCCCCGGCGCGAGTGATGACATAGCGCGCCACCGAGACCCCGTAGGCCTTGGGGAAGACCCCCGCCAGCAGCACCAGGGCCCGGGTCAGGCGGGGGTCGAGCGCGGAGCTCCCGGGCGCGACTGGGGGCAACCGTCTCTGGTCCAGGAGCAACGGCATCCCCGACCCCCCTCCCAGTGCCGGCGGCGGCCCCAACGAGGCTCCGGTATTGGCCAGCAGGGCCTCCGCCGATCCCTGCTCGTAGACCATCACCGGCGGCCGGGCCCGCACCCGCAGCACCAGGGTCCCGGGCCAGTGCACGGAGACCTGGGCGGTGGCCACCCAAAGCTGGGATTGGACGTTGCGCGTCAGCGCTCCCGAGTTGAGGAAGAGGGTGCTCTCCCCCATCCGGGCCCCGGCCAGGCGCAGCAGCTGGGCCCGGCCGACCAGGGCCTGTCCCTCCACCTCGACTCTCTGCACCTTGAGCCAGGGGAGCAGCCACGCCGCCGCCAGGGCCAGGACCAGGACCAGGGCCAGGGACACGCCCACCTGGGCGGGGCGGCCAACCCGGGGGAACCCCTGGAGCAGCTCCGGGGTCCGCGGGGCGGAGATGCGGTGCCGGCCCAGGAAGTGGCGTCGCTGCTGCTCTCGCAGCCGCCGCCGCTCGGCCGCCTGGTTGGCGACCTCCTCCATCTCCGCCGACTCGACTTGGGCCCAGCTGGGCCTGGCGGGAGGGCGGCGCCGGGCCCGCCGCGTTGGGGGGAGCTCCTGGAGTCCCTCCCAACCCGCGCGCCAGCCGCTGAAGTCGTCGGGGACGGCGGCGCCGAAGCCGCGGCCGCGCAGTGGCGGCCGCTGGCGCCTGGCTGCATCCATGGCTACCCCTCAGCTGGGACGTGGGCGAAGAACGGGGCCGCCGACGGGGATGACCTCCAGTTCGAGCTCAACCCCGCAACGCTGGCGTACACGTTGACGGATCAGGGCGATCAATGCAAGCACCTCGCCGCTGGTGGCACCGCCCAGGTTGCAGATGAAGTTGGCGTGGGCCTCCGAGACCTGGGCCTGGCCTCGGCGCAGCCCCTTGAGTCCGGCCTCCTCGATCAGCCGGCCCGCGGTCGTTCCCACGGGATTCTTGAAGGTGCTGCCCAGGCTCCGGACCCCGGTTGGTTGGCTCCGTTTCCGCTCCCGCATCACCCGGTGAACCTCGGCCTTGGCCAGCTCGGGCGAGCTGGGCTCGAGCCGCAGCCGGCCCCATGTAACCACCGCCCCCTCCATCGGCCCCCGCTGGAGGGAGGTGCGCCGGTATCCCGCCTCCAGCCCTTCCACCGGCAGGCGCTGGCGCCGCCCGTCGGGGAGCACCACCTCGACCTCCTCCAGGACCTGGGCCATCTCTCCCCCGAAGGCGCCGGCGTTGCCGGCGGCGGCGGCGCCCAGCGTTCCCGGGATGCCCACCCCGAAAGCCAGGCCCCGCAGCCCCCAGTAGGCGGTGTCGAAGGCGGCCCGGGGGAGCATGGCCCCGGCGGTCAGGAGCACCCCGCCGCCCTCCAGCCGCGTTGCCCGCCGGGCGGGGAACTTGAGGACCAGGCCGCGGATGCCCCCGTCCCGGATCAGGCAGTTGCTGCCGGCCCCCAACACCAGCAGGGGCAGCATCTCCTCCCGGGCCCGGCCGACCAGCTCGGGCAGGAGCTCCGGCCGGACCGGCTCCCAGTACCAGTCGGCAGGCCCACCCACCCCGAACTGGCTGTGGCGGCCAAGGGGCTCGTCCTGGCGGAGGTACCCGCCTTCCAGCTCATCACGCAGCAGCCGCGAGATGGAGGCGGGCAGCGGCCGAGAGCTCAAGCGTCCCATTCCTGCAGCGCGGCCAGGAGCCGCCCCGCCACCAAGTCGAAGCCCCGGACCGAGCTGCAGACCACGACAGCGGGGGGCCGCAGCCGCCGGATCACGGCGTCGATTGCCTCCTCGGCCGACCCCACCAGGACCGTCTCCACCCCACGGGCCAGCGCCGCCAGGTCGGCGGAGCTGACCGTCCCTGCGAGGTCGCGCTCCCGGGCCGGCTCGATCGGGCCCAGGACCAGCAGGTCCAGCCCCGAGAAGGCGCCGCGGTAGCGGGGCAGCAGGGCCCTGGTCCGGGAGTAGGTGTGGGGCACGTGGACCATGGCCAGCTGGACCTCGCTCCCGAACTGCTGCTTGGCCTGCGCGATGGTGGCCCGGAGCTTGGTCGGGTGGTGGGCGTAGTCGTCGACCACGGTGACCCCCCGGGCTTGGCCCAGGACCTGGAAGCGCCGGGCGGCGCCGTGGAAGTCCTGGGCCGCGCGGGCGGCGGCGGCGGGATCGGCGCCCAGCCCGACCGCGGTCGCCAGCGCCGCCAGGGCGTTGCTGGCCTGGTGTGCCCCGCAACTGGCGAGGTCCATCTCCAGCTCCTCGCCCTCGGGACCCCGTACCCGCAGCCGCATCCGTCCCCCCCTCAGGCTGGGCCGGCCCCGCAGCCGCCAGTCCCCGTCCCGCGCGCCGAAGGCCAGGACCGGGGCCCGGCTCTCCCGCGCCAGCTCCAGCGCCTTTGGGTCGGTGCGGTTGTAGAGCAGCAGCCCGTCCTCTGGCAGCCCCCGCACGAGCTCCCGATAGGGAGCGCTGTAGGCCTGGAGGTCGGGGTAGAGGTCTGGGTGGTCCAGCTCCAGGTTGAGCAGGGTCACCACCTGGGGCCGCCAGTGGAGGAACTTGGCCCTGGGGTCCAGCGCCGAGGTGGTGTACTCGTCACCCTCGAAGACAAAGGGCGAGCCGTCGGTGGGGTCGCCTAGGCGAGCGCTCTGGCCGAAGTCCAGTGCCGTCGCCCCCAGGCGGAACCCGGCACCGAACCCGGCCCGGTCCAGCATCAGGGCGGCCAGGGTGGAGGTCGTTGTCTTGCCGTGGCTGCCGCAGATGACAGCCCGCCGCCGCGTCCCGGTCAGCGCCCCGTAGGCCTCCGCCTCGCTGATCAGCAAAAGCGCGAGCTCCTGGGCTGCCACCAGCTCAGGGTTGCTCCGCTGCACCTGGTTGCCCAGGACCACCAGGGCGGGCTCGCCCCAGCGGCCCAGGTTCTCCGCGCGATGGCGATCGGCGAAGTCCACCCCCGCCTCAGTCAGGATCAGCGTAGTTGGCGGATAGGCGTCCTCGTCAGAGCCGGTGACCCGGTAGCCCAGGCCGCGGCAGAGCAGGGCCAGGCCCGAGACCGAGTAGCCACAGATGCCGAGGAAGTGGAGGTGGGCCGGCGGTGCGGGCCAGCCCGGGGGCAGGGCCGCGGCCACGCTCAGACCTCCCGGGAGCCGAGTCGCACGAGCCAGCGCGCCACCTCCGCCGCCGCCTCGGGCCGGGCCAAGGCCCGGCTGGCCGTGGCCATCCGCTGCCAGCGGTCGGCATCGCCCAGGATCTCGAGCACCGCCACCTCCAGCCGCTCGGGCCCGAGCTCGGCCTCGTCGATGACCAAGGCCGCCCCCGCCTCCTGGAAGGGCAGGGCGTTCGCGCTCTGGTGCTCCCCAGCGTGGGGGTAGGGAACAAGGACCATGGGCCGTCCCAGACAGGCGACCTCGGCCAGGGAGCTGCCCCCGGCCCGCATCACCACCAGGCTGGCTTGGGCCAGCCGCTCGGCCACATCGGGGACGAATGCCAGGGGCTGGTAGCGCCCGCCGGCGAGGAGACCCAGCTCGCGCGAGCGCTCCTCCACCTCGGCGTACTCGCCCACGCCGGTCAGGTGGACCACCCGCAGCTGCGGCAGGCGCTGCAGCAGCCGGGGCAACGCCTGCAGCAGCACCGAGTTGAGTCGGCGGGCACCCTGTGATCCCCCCATCACCAAGAGGGTGTGAGGAGCCTCGGGCTTGGCCGGCCGCTCTCCCAGCTCGCGGAACCGCTGCCGCACCGGGTTGCCGGTGAACTCCACCCGGGCCCCGGGAAGGTAGGCCTGGGTGGCGGTGTACGAAGTCGCCACCCGTTCTACCCGCCCCGCCAGCCAGCGCACCGCCCGTCCCGGCAGGAGGTTCTGCTCCAAGAGCACTACCGGGATGCGGCGGCGTCTGGCCGCCAGCGTCACCGGGACGCAGACGTAGCCTCCCGTCGCCAGCACCACCTCGGGCCTGAAGCGCCGGACCAGAAGGGTGGCCCGGCGCTGCACCAGCGGCAGCCGCAGCGCCAGCCGGGGAGCGGCGCTGAGGGGGCTGGCGCCCATGCTCCCCAGCGGCAGGCCATAGAAGGTCAGGCCCGCCCGGGGCACCAGCCGGGCCTCGGGGCCGCCCAGGCGTCCGACGTAGGCCAGGACCGCCTGGGGGTCAGTCCGGCGCAGCGCCTCCGCCACCGCTATCGCCGGTGTGCAATGGCCGCCGGTCCCGCCCCCGGTGATGAGCACGCGCATTCCCGAACCCCGTCCGGCGCTGTCGCGCCGAGATGTTGAGCAGGATGCCGGTGGCGGCCAGGGAGAGCGCCAGCGACGACCCGCCGAAGCTGATGAAGGTCAGTGGGACCCCTGTCGAGGGGATGGTGTCGGTCACCCCGCCGATGTTGATCAGGGCCTGGCCCACGATCCAGAGGGTGATCCCGCCCGCGAGGAGAACGCCCAAGCGGTCGGGAGCGTTTCGGGCGGCCTTGATCCCGCGCCAGGCGAAGGCCAAGAACAGGGCCAGGACCAGCATGGTCCCGACCAGGCCCAGCTCCTCCCCCACGATCGCGAAGATGAAGTCGGTGTGGGCCTCGGGTAGTAGCTGGGAGGGGGCGGTGGCTCCGCTCAGGCCGGTTCCCAGGACCCCGCCCACCCCCAGCGCGTACAGGGCCTGGACTGCCTGGAAGCCGCTGTCGAGGCGGTGGGCGAAGGGGTTGACAAAGCCCAGGAGCCGGGCCATGCGGTAGGGCTCGGCCCGGATCAGGAGCAGCCCGGCGAGCAACCCGGCCGCGGCCAGGCCGCCCAGGTGCCGAACCCTGACCCCCGCAAGCCAGAGCAGGCCCAAGGAGGTCATGGCCAGGACCAGCGCCGAGCCCAGGTCCTTCTCCATCACCACCAAGAGGCCGATCAGGCCCACCCGCCAGCCGTAGCTCAGGACCCCCTGACGGAGGTCGGTGATGCGGCTCCCCAGGCGCTCGAGGAAGACCGCCCCCGCCACCACCACCATGAGCTGGGCCAGGACGCTGGGCTGGAGGTCCAGGGGCCCGATCCGGATCCAGCGCCGGGCGCCCTGGACCTCGACGCCGATGTGGGGCAGCAGCACCGCCAGCAGCAGCACCACGGTCAGCCCCGTGAGCCAGGGGCTGAGTTCGGCCCAGCGATGGTAGTCGACCTTGGCGCAAACCCCGAGGGCGATCAGCCCCAGAGTCATCCAGAGGATCTGGCGCTCGACGAAGTAGGCGGGGTTGCCGTAGTCGGTGTAGGCCAGGGCCTGGCTGGCGGAGTAGACCATGATCAGACCGAGGCCGCAAAGCGCCAGGGTAACCAGGAGCAGCCAGACGTCCAGCTCCGGCAGCGGCAGGCGATGGACCCCCACCCGGCGCCGCGCCTGCCCCACCGGCAGCCAGCGCTCGACCTGGGCGATCAAGGCAGTCCCCGGGGAAGGCCGCTGGCGGCGGCCCAGAAGGCGCCCAGGCCGGCGCCGACCAGGGCCAGGGCCCAGAAGCGCAGGTCGATGGCCCACTCGCCCCATCCCCCCTCCTCGAAGTGGTGGTGGATGGGGCTGGCGCGGAAGAGGCGCCGGCCATGGGTGAGTTTGACGTGGCCCAGCTGGATCATGACCGAGGAGGCCTCCCCTACGAAGACCAGCCCCAGGAGCGGCAGCAGAATCAGGGCCCCGACCTCGACCGCGGCCACCGCCAGGGCCAGCCCCACCGCCAGGGAGCCGGCGTCGCCCATGAACACCCGGGCCCGGGGCAGGTTGAAGCCCAAGAAGGCCAGAAGGGCCCCGGCGAAGCAGACGCAGCAGAGCTCCAGCCCGGGACGGTGCTCCAGGGCAGCCAGGGCCGCGCAGGCGGCGAACCCGGGGATGGCGCAGCCGGCGGCCAGGCCGTCGATCCCGTCGGTCAGGTTGGTGGCGTTGGCGGTGCCCAGGATCGCCACCGCCGCCAGCACCAGCACCCCCCAGCCCAGGTCGCGCGAGCCGAGGACGGGCACGGTCTGGACCTGGGCCGCGGTCGCGTGCAGTCCCCAGGCCAGAAGCCCGGCGGCCACCGCCAGCAGCAGCAGCTTGGGCCGGAAGCGAACTCCCTCCCCCCGCCGCAGCTTGAGCAGGTCATCGGCCAGACCCAGGCCGCAGCCCAGGCACGCAGCGCCCACCACCAGGCCCCCGGCGGCGTCCCGGGTGACCACCGCCCATGCCGCCAGCACCCCCAGGACGAAGACCACCCCGCCGGACGTGGGGGTGCCGGTCTTGGCCCGGTGCGAGCTGGGCACGTCGGCGCGCTCCACCTGGCGCAAGCCGACCCGCCCCAGCCCGGAGATGGCCAGGGGATAGATGGCGGCGGCGCCGACGAAGGTCCCGGCCGCCGCCAGCCAGTTCACCCGAGGCATCTTATGGTTGAAGGTGGAAGCGGTCGATCAGGACCTGGGTCACCTTCCGCACCGTGGGGACGGCGTCGTAGAACGAGTAGCGCAGGTAGGGGGCAACCTGGGGTTCGCGCAGGATGCAGATCATGGAGTACTGGGGGGAGCTCTCCGGCAGGAATTCGGCCATGGAGTCGTCGGTGTTGTCGGTGTAGACCCCGTTCTGGGCCACCTGGGAGGTGCCCGTCTTGCCCGCCAGGTCGCCCTTCCAGGAGGGCCAGATCCGGGCCTCGGACGCGTCTCCCCCCGGGTCGTCGATGGGCCCGATCATCATCTTGGCCAGGGTCGAGTCCGCCGCCGGGGAGAGCACCCGACGGGTCTTGGGCTTGATGGCCACCGTCGGCTTGCCGCCACCGGTGATGGCCGTCACCACGTGGGGCTCGACCCAGACCCCGCCGTTGGCGACGGCGTTGACCGCCGCCAGCATCTCGATCGGGGTCACCACCACCCCCTGGCCGAAGCTGGAGGTGGCCAGCCCCAGGGGGGTCTCGGAGCTGAAGGGGGGCAGCGGGGAGTACTCCTCGCCCGCCAGATCGATCCCGGTCGGACGGCCAACGCCGAAGGCCTGCATGGTGTCGTAGAAGGTCCTGGCCCCCTCCAGCTCCTCGACGTGGACCGCCCCCACGTTGAGCGAGTCGTCGAGCACGTACTGGTAGGAGATGACCCCGTGGTAGACGCCGTCCCAGTCGTGGAGCTCCACCCCCTGGACCGTGGCCGCCGCCGGATCCTCGTCGAAAGTGGCCTGGGGGGTGATCACCCCCTCCTGGAGCCCCCCGGCGAAGGTGACCGTCTTCATCACCGAGCCGGGCTCGTAGAGGCTGGCCACGCCCTGGTCCTGGAACAGCGCGTCGTTCTCGCTGGCGTAGTCGTTGGCGTTGTAGGAGGGGTAGTCGGCCCAGGCCACGATCGCCCCGGTGTGGACATTCATCACGATCATGGTCCCGGAGCTGGCGAGATCAGCCTTGACCTCCTGGGCCAGGTCGGACTGCACCGTCTCCTGCATGGTGGCGTCGATCCCGGTCTCGAGGTTGCGCCCGTTCTCCGCCTTGACTTGAGGCAGGTCGCTAAGCACCACCTCGTTGCCCTCGAGGTCGGGCACCACCGACTCCCGCCCCGGGTGCCCCGCCAGGATCCGGTTGTAGTAACCCTCTAGGCCGTACTGGCCCTGGCCTTGGGCGTTGACGAAGCCCAGGAGGTCGGCGGCGAAGCTGGTGCCTTCGACCGCGCCGGGGCCGTAGGTCCTGACCGGGACCGCCAGGGTCCCCACGCCCAGGAGCCCCAGCCGCTGCAGCTGGGCCTGGACCGAGGGCGGCTGGTCCTTGGCCAGGTAGACGAACTGGAGCTTCTGGGAGAGCAGCCGCTGCAGGCTCGCCTGGCTCAGATGCAGCAGGGGCGCGAGCCGGGCGGCGTCCGGGCCGACCTCCGAGGTAGACACCTCCTTGGGATCGGCGAAGACGTCGTAGGCGACGGAGTCGCCCGCCAGCACCTGGCCGCTGGAGTCGAGGATCAGGCCCCGCTGCGCCGGGAGGCTCACCGACTGCACCTGCTGGGCCACGGCCGCGGCCGCCAGCCAGGCGCCCTGGCTGACCTGGAGGTCGACCAGGCGCGCCGCCATCCCCAGGATCGCGACCATCAGGCAGAGCGCCAGCCCCAGGACCCGGCGCCCGGGCCGAGCCGCCCACCCCACCCGCAGGGGCCCGCGGCCCGCCAGATCCGCCGGCCGCGACCGCGAGGCAGGACCGCCCCGCGGCCCGCTCCTCGGGCCCCGCGGCACCCGCTCAGCCGCCCCGGAGGGCGACGATCACGGGGGTCAGGGGGTCGGCGGCGTGGGACGGCGCCGGGCTGGCCACCGACCACGACGAGGGCGGTGCCAGGCCCAGGTGGCTGGCGGCCTGGGCAATCCGCCCCGCGCTCTGGAGCTGTTGCAGCTGCTGGGCCTGGCGCGCCGCCATCTGCTGCAGCCGGGCGTTGCCGGCGCGCAGCGCCGCCGCCTGGTAGGTCAGGGCTGTGGCCCGGGCGGTCTGGGCGGCGTACATCAGGCCCACCGCCACCAGCGCCGCCAGGGCCGGGACCAGCAGCCAGGCGACCAGAGAGCGGGGCAAATGGCGCCGCCGCGTGAGGGCGGCCGAACGCTCCTCGTCGTCGAGGGGCAGGAAGGGTACGCCCAGGCGGGCGCGGGCGGCAATGGTGGTCATAGCTGGTGCTGGTGCGGTTGGGAGTGACGCAAGCGGTGACGGTGGTGCGGCAGGCCGAGGCGACGCCTAGGGGTGCGGTCCAGGAAGACGGACCGCAACCCGCAGCTGGGCGGAGCGGGCCCGGGGGTTCCGGGCGATTTCCGGCGCCGATGGCTTGATCGAGCGCCGGGTTAGGAGCGAGAGGGTGGCCCGATGGGCGCAGGTGCAGACCATTTGTTGGGACGGACAAACACAGTCTGTTGCAAGGACGTTGAGGGAGCGCTTGGTGAGTCTGTGCTCGGAGGGTTGGAAGGAGAGCGTCCCAAATCGCCCATCGGGCCGAAGAATTTGTGTGGCGGCGTGGATACCCTGCTCCAGCTCCTGGAGCTCCTGGTTGACCGCGACCCGCAGGGCCAAAAAGACCCGGGTCGCGGGGTGGACGTGCCGGGGCCAGTAGCGCCGCGGCACCGCCCGGCTGCAAAGTTCCCCGAGCTGGGTGGTGGAACGGATGGGGAGGTCGCGCCGCCGCTCGACGATGGCGCGGGCAATTCGGCGCGCGTGCCGTTCCTCACCCAGCTCGAAGAAGAGATCGGCGAGCTCGGTCACGCTGGCGCTCGCCAGGATCTCGGCCGCGGTCAGGCTCTGCGCCTGAGGGTTGAAGCGCATGTCCAATGGGCCGTCCTGCAGGAAGCTGAATCCGCGGCTGGCGTCGTCCAGCTGCAACGAGGAGAGGCCCAAATCCATGACCACCACGTCCGCCAGCACTCCTTGGCGCCCCGCCACCCGCTCCAGCTCTGAGAAGGAGGCCACCTCGGCGCTGAAGGCGGAGCCGTAGCCGCTGAATCGCGTCCGGGCGGCGGCGACAGCGGACGGGTCTCGATCAATTGCCAAGACCCGCCCGCCTGGGAGGACGCGGGTGAGGAAGGCCGCCGCCATGCCGCCGCCGCCCAGGGTGGCGTCGACCACCACCTGGCCCGGCTTGGGCTCCAGCCAGCGCAGCACCTCCTCCAGCATCACCGGCTGGTGGGTGCCCCTCACCCGCTCCACCGCCCGGGCCCGCTGCCGCGGCGCCCGGCTCACCGATCTGGGCATCGCCCCCAGGATGACCGTCATCAGCCCTGGCCCTGGGGCGGTGCTTGTTCCAGGACCCGACGCTCCTCCACCACCGTCTGGCGCATGGCCTCCCACTCCTCGCCGCTCAAGGGCGCCGCCTGGGCTCCGAAGCTCTGCTCGGAGTGGATCTCGACCACGTTGTTGACGCCGACGAAGATGACGGTGTCGCTGAGCCGCGCGTGCTGGCGCAGGTGGGGCAGCAGGAGGATGCGTCCCTGGCTGTCCCAGCTGATCTCCTGGGATGCGGCGTAGAGCCGGCGCAGGTAGCCGCTGTAAGCGGTCTGGGCGGTGGGGTCGTAGCGCAGCTCGGCGGTCATCGCCTCCCACTCCGGCCGGGGGTACATCAGGAGAAAGCCCGCCGGGTGGCCGGTGATCCAGCCCCCGCGCAGCTCCTCGCGGAAGCGGGCCGGGACGGCGACGCGGCCCCGCTCATCGAGAAAGTGGTCGAAGCGCCCGAAGAACGCCACCTTGCCTCCTCGACCCGACGCCCATCGCTGATGGTCATCTCCCTTTCACCACAATTCCCCCGAAGGAGGGCAACCGGGACTCTACCACACCCCAAGTCGCCGGTCAACCATGTGCTCCAAACTTCACTGACTGGACTCCGGGATAACTTCTACCGGACCTATGAAGTTGGGGGAATGGTCCCTACATCTCGGGGACGGATACTCGCGCAGGGCGCTCGGCGCCCGGGAGAGGTGGAAGGCGGGCGGTAAGCCGAGTTCTGTGCCCCGGGCGAACCCGGGGCGATGACCATCTATCTCTGGCGCCGGTCACCCGGCGTCTACAGCGACCCACCCGGACGCCGCTGGACGAGCAGCCCAGGGGTGACGAGCACCCACGTCCTGCCGGGTCTTGCTCCGGGCGGGGTTTACCTGGCCAGCCGGTCTCCCGGCTGCCGGTGGGCTCTTACCCCACCATTTCACCGTCGCCGGCCACCGGGCCGGCTGTGTCTTTCTGTGGCACTCTCCCTGAGGTCGCCCTCGCCGGGGGTTACCCGGCGCCCTGCTCTGCGGAGCTCGGACTTTCCTCGGCCGGGCCCGGCCCGGACGCGGTCATCTGCCCGCCTTCCGGGGAAATCCTAGCGCCAGGTCCCGCCGTCCCCTGGCGCCGCGGTCTGGCCCGACTGGCTGCGACAGGCCTGCACCGCCAGCTGATCGACGCGGTTGTTGCCGGCGTTGTCCTCGTGGCCCCGGACGTGCTGCCAGCTCAATCCCTCCCCCAGCTCCTTGGTCAGACGGTCGAGCTCGGGGAAGAGGTCGAGGTTGGCCTTGCGCCGCCAGTTCTGCTGGAGCCAGCCGATGACGTTGCGGGAGTCGGTGTGGAGGCGGAGGCCCTGGCCTGAGAGGCGCCGGCGCGAGAACGCCGCCAGCGCCTCTCGGGCGGCCACCAGCTCCATCCGGTTGTTGGTGGTCTGGCGCTCACCACCGGAGCCCTCCTCGACCCCCGCCGGCCACTCCAGCCGGTAGGCCCAGCCTCCCGGTCCGGGGTTGCCGCTGCAGGCGCCGTCGCAGTAGCCGTCGACCCAGAGTCCGGGGCGGGGCGGACTCACAGCAGGAGGATGCGCTGACAGTTCTCGCAGGTGACCAGCTGCTCCCCCCGGGCCTCATGCAGGACCCTCGGGGCCAGTGGCAGCCGGCAGCCGCTGCAGGTGGATCCCGCCACCCGGGCCACCGCCGGGCGTTGGCGGGCGGCGGTGAGCTCATAGGTGCGGAGCTGGGCCTTGGTCACCGCCTCCAAGAGCCGGCTCCGCTCGACGGCGATCTCCTCCAGGTCGGCGCTGAGCGCCCCCTCCCGGTCCCGGTCCCGCCGCCGCAGCTCCTCCAGGCGTCCCTGGTCCGCGGCCAACTCTCCCGCCACCTGCCCCAGGTCCTTGCCGGTCTCCTCCTGCGCCTCGAGCTGGGACAGCTCCTGCTCCTCCAACTGCCCGATCCGACGCCTGAGGGTCTCCAGTTCGTGCTGCCGTCGCTGCAGGTCGGCGGGATGGCGGACGCTGCCGTCGAAGATGGCTTGCTCGTGAGACTTGGCTCGCTGCGCCAGCTCGGCCACCTCCAGCTCCAGCTGCCGGAGCTGCGACGCCTGGTGCTGGGTCAGCGACTCCAGCTCCGCCTGCCGGCGCCGCAGTCCCTCCACCTTGGGGTCGCGCCCCAGCCGCCGCTTAGCCTCCGCCTGCTCCGCCTCCAGCGCTACCCGGCGCAAGTCCAGGGCCTCGACGGCGGCCAGGACCTCGGCCGGCCTCACCTTGGGCGCACCAAGAGGGTCCGGTAGAGGCGCCCTCGCTCCACCACCGGGAGCCGCTCCTGCGCGGCCCATCCCGACTCCGCCAACCAGGCCAGGAGCGGGAGGGGACGCTGCACCGGCTGGAGGCAGAGCCACTCCAGGCCCTCGGCGACCTGCCGCTGTCGCTCCAGGATGCCCCGGATGGTGACGCCCCCCATCCCGGCGATGACCGCGCCACGGCAGCCCCGCTCCGCCAGGGGCTCGAGACCGTCCCCCTCAAGCACCACCACCGGGCTTCCCGGGCCTAGCAGGCGGCGCAGCTCCGCCGCCGGCCCCGGCCGCCACTCGGTGGCGAAGACCTGGGCCTCGGGCCGGCGCCGCTGCAACTCCAGCGCCAGCCGACCGTGCCCGCTGCCGACGTCGGCCACCGGACGGTCCCAGGGACAGCTCCGGGCCAGCGCCTTCAGCCTTGGCCCCAGCCGCGGCCAGATCCCGCCCGCGAGCTCTGGCGACGTCGGCGCCGGGGCCAGCATGGCGCCGAGTCTATAGCGTGAGCCAGAGCTCCCCTCGGCGACTCCGAGGGCCAGCGCGGCATGATGGCGCACCATGACCGTGGCTGCCGAGAAGCGGCTGACGCCGAGCCAGACCGCCCCGTACTGGATCGAGGGCGGGGATCGGGGCGTGCTGCTGTTGCACGGATTCGCCGGCACCCCCCCGGAGCTGCGACCGCTGGCGGACCAGCTCGAGCGGAGGGGCTTCACCGTCTTCGCCCCCTTGCTTCGGGGTCACGGGACCGACCCCGAGGACCTGGAGCGCACCGGTCTTCGGGACTGGACCGAGTCCGCCGCCGCCGCCCTGCGCCAGCTGCAGCAGCGCTGCCGGGCGGTGGGGGTGGCGGGCCAGTCGATGGGCGCAACCCTGGCCCTCCACCTGGGGGCCACCCTGCCCCAGCCCCGGGCCCTCGTCACCCAGTCAGGCTTTCTTGAGCTCCGCGACTGGCGGGTCCGCCTCCTGCCCGCAGTCCAGCACCTGGTGCGCTGGCACGTGCCCTCTGGCGAGGTCGATCTCTACGACCAGGAGGCGATCCACCAGCTCCACGGCTATCCCCGCCGGCCCACCCGGGCCGTCCTGCAGCTGGCCCGCCTGGGCCGGCTGGTGGCCCGGGAGCTGCCCGGCGTGTTCCAGCCGCTCCTGGTGCTCCACGGAGGGTGCGACGCCGCCGTCGACCCGAGCCAGGCAGACCGGATCATCGGGGGGGTCAGCTCCGAGGTCCGGGCGATGCGGCTCTTCCCCCGCAGCGGCCACGGGCTCAGCGTCGACGTCGACCGGCAGGAGGTGGCGGCGCTGGGGGCGGAATGGCTGGACCGATATGTCCACTAGCCTTTGGGCGAGAGGTGCCCTCCTGGCTCCCGAGTCGGCGTCGGAGCTCCGCCGCCAGCTCTTGGTCCAGAACCGGATTGGCCGGGGGCCCCTCCTGGGGCAAGGGCTTGCGGCTCGGAGGCCGGACCGCGGCCCGTTCCCTACCAGGATCTGGCCCCCGGTAGGCAAGGCTGCAACCGGCGCAGACGTAGATGCCGGTCGTCCGGCCCCGGCCGAGATAGCGTCGGTGGCTCCAGCGCACCGTGGCGCCGCAGGCGCAGACGCGGCCTGGGGGGATGTCGGGCAGCCCCTCTCCGGTCGCCACTACCTTGGTCTCTGAATTGGCCACACCACGACCGGCGGAGCATAGGGCGGGTGGGCGCCAGCCAGCGGCGCTGGCGTCCGACCGTAAAATGAGCAGCCCCGTGCGCGTCGATGCGCTGAGCGGCACCGCCGTCGGCCGCTACCAGCTCGGTGGTCGGATCCAGATGTTGCCCTACGCCAGCATCTACCGGGGCACGCGCAGCCCCGAGGGCACCCCGGTGTTGGTCTGGACCTTTCAGGAGCCCTACGCCACTGCCGCCGGCTTTCTAGAGGCCGTGCAGCGGCTCTGCGGCGATCCCCGGGCTGCCAGGGTTCCCGGCCTGCTCCGGGTGCTCGAGATCGGGATCCAGGAGCGTCCACTGCCCGTCATCTATCTGGTCAACGAGGACGCCAGCAGCGGCTTTCTGGTCAGCCTGCTCCAGGCCGGGAGAGCGCCCGGTGTCTTCGCCACCACGACCCGGCTGGCGCGGGCCGTGGACCAGATGCACCAGCTGGGCATGGTCCATGGTGACATCCAGCCGGCCACAGTCGCCATCGGAGACATCGGTCCCGTCCTGGTGGCACACTCGATCCGGACGGTTGTAAGCCGAGTCACCCCCAGCGCTTCCTGGATCGACATCACGCGTGGCTTCCGCCCACCCGAGGCTCCGATGAGCTCCGAACCGGTCCGGGCCAGTGACCTCTGGGGCCTGGCGGCCCTGGTCTACTACCTGCTGGTGGGACGGCCGCCAGCAACCGGCGGCGCCATCGTGCCGCCCAGCCGGCTCCGGCCACAGCTCCCGGGCCGGGTGGACCGAGCTGTGATGCGGGCCCTGGCTCCCGATCCCGGCCAGCGGTTCACCACCGCCTCCGAGTTCCTGAGGGCGCTTCGGGGCGGAGCGCCGACCACGACAAGGCACGCGCACACACCAGCTCCCGAACCCCAGGTAGCGCCGGCCCCGGAGCCACCCGCCACGGCCACCGCTCCGGGGAGCGTGGCGACGGGCGAAGTCGAGACCAAGGAGTCGGGCAGTCTCGCGCGGACGGTGCCCGAATCCGAGGCGACGCCTTCGGCGCGCCCGACCGAACCCTCCCCCCGCTGGCCCACCGAGCCAGCACTCACCCCGGCCTCCGTCCGTGCCCAGTCCCTGCCTCAGGACGACGACCGGCTGGCGGCGCTCAGCTCGGAGCCGAC
>JBOHUL010000034.1:0-21861 GCA_050734425.1 Candidatus Dormibacteria bacterium | reverse complement strand
CAAATGGGCTCCGCGCATACGTCCTCCCACATAAGCGCGTGCGTTTCGGGCAGGACGGTACCGCACGCCGCCGCGCCCGGTCAACTCCGGGAACTGCGGCCACCCGCGTCACCACCTGCTTACCGCTCTGGGGAAGCGCTCCCCACTCTGTCGCGTGCGCCATTAAGGTCAAGTCCGGCCAGGGGGGCCAAGGTGGCCGCCACGCCGCCTTGGGTCTTGACCGGCGCCCACGGAGGGCTGGGCCTTGGGTTAGCCTCGGGGTAGCGTGGACGCCATCAAGCTCGGGGCCGCCGCCGCGCTCGACCGAGCGCCCGGGAGCCCGGGTCTAGGAGATCGGGAATGGCACCCCACCCCGCTGCGGAGACCAGCCGTGGACCAGATCGACCAGGCGGCGGAGCTGGTCTGGATCCGACTGCGGCAGGACCCCGTGGCCGAGGTTGAACACGTGGCCCGAGCGGCCCCCAACCTGGGCCAGGACCGCCATCGCCTCTCGCTCCAGCACCGGCCAGGGGGCCAGGACCGTGGCCGGGTCGAGGTTGCCCTGGATGGAGTGGTCGGCACCGAACTGGCGCCAGACCTCCCCGATCGCGACGCGCCAGTCAACCGAGAGCGCGTCGACGCCGCAGTCCGCCATCGCCTCCAGCAGGTGGAAGGAGGCGGTGGAGAAGTAGATCACGGGGGCGAGCGGCCGCAGCCCCCCAGTCAGGCGGCGGAGGTGGGGCCCCACCGGGGCCTCGAAGCTGGCGCGGTCCACGACCCCGGCCCAGCTGTCGAAGAGGTGGATGGCGTCGGCCCCACCCTCCACCTGGGCCCGCAGGTAGCGGCCGAGGACCTCGGTCAGGGTGGACATGAGTGTGTGCCAGAGGCTCGGGTCCGAGCGCATCAGCGCCCGGGTCTGGGGGAAGTCTCGGGAGCCCTGGCCGTCGACCAGATAGCAGGCCAGGGTGAATGGGGCCGCCCCAAAGCCGATCACCGCCTTCTCCGGGCTCAGCTCTCTCCGGACTTGGCGGATGCTCTCGAAGAGGTGGGGGGTCGCCTCCTCGGCCTCGACTACCCGCAGAGCGCGGACCTGGTCCTTGGTCCGGATCGGGGTCGCAACCACCGGGCCCACCGAATCTCGGAGGTTGAACTCCACCCCCATCCCCAGCAGCGGCAGCATGATGTCGGCAAAGATCACGGCGGCGTCGACGCCCAGGGACCGGACCGGAAGGCAGGTGATCTCAGCCGCCAGGTCGGCGTTGGTGGCGAGCTCCATAAAGCTGAATCGGTCCCGCAGCTCCCGGTACCGTGCCAGCGAGCGTCCCGCCTGGCGCATGAACCAGACCGGGGTGGCGTCGACCGGCTCCTGCCGGAGGGCGCGAAGCAGGCGCGAGTCAGCCGGGATCAAGCTGATCGCTCCAGCACTGCACCGCACATCAGGGGGTGAGCATGCCAAAGAGGCGTCGGGCCGTGGGCGGTCCGGCCTACCTTGCCCTTCTCCACCCGGGGCCTTCCGCGGTCTGCACGGCCATCACCGCAGCTGCGGGCTGGAGCGCGGCGCGGCGCCGCGGCGGGGGCGGCGGCTGGGTCCGGCACCTCGCGCTGGCGGGAGCCGCCATGGCCCTGGCGCAGATCAGCACCGGCGTTCTCAACGATGCCTTCGACGCTCCCTGGGACCGGCGCTTCCAGCCCTATAAGCCGATCGCCGCCGGGAGCGTCCCCCGCTGGCACGCCTGGGTCATCGGGATCGGCTGCGGCTTCCTCTCTTTGCTGGCGGCGGCCGCCGCCGGGGGACGCTGCCTTGGGCTGATGCGGCTGGGCCTCGCCAGCGGCTGGAGCTACAGCCTGGGGCTGAGCCGCACTCCCTTGTCGCCCCTCCCCTTCATCACCGGGTTAGCGACGGTGCCCCTCTTGGGGGCGGCCTCCGTTGGCGAGGACCTGGCGGACCAGCGCCAGGTGGCGGTGCTGGCCGCGGCCCTCGGGGTCGGGCTGCACCTGGCCAACGGGGGTCCTGACAGCGAGCGCGACCGCCTAGCCGGGCGGCGGAGCCTGCCGGTGCTCCTGGGCCCGAGTGGATCGATCTGGCTGAGCCAGGGGCTGCTGGCACTGGGCGCGCTGCTGGTGGGGGTGCGGCCCCCTCCTCAGGGCCGCGCCTGGTGTCGCAGCGGGGCCGGGCTCTGCCTGGGCCTGCTGCTGCTAGATCGGAGGCCGACCCGCCGCGACCGGGGCCTCGGCGACCGCCCCTTCGTGCTGCCGGCGCTGGCCGGGGGGGCGCTGGCGGGAGGCTGGCTCCTGGGACGGTCCACCCGGCCGGCATCTGAGCCGGGAAGGGTGGCGTATGCCTGAGCTGCGAGTGGGCGAGGTCACGATCCGGCCCTCGGAGGACCATCGCCGGCGGTCAGCGAGGGGCGCCGCCACCGGGATCGGGGTGGTGCTGCTGCCGATCGGGCTGATCGTGGGCGGGCTGACTCACGTATGGGGGGTACTGGCCCTCTGCGTCCTCGCGACCCTCATCGCGGCGCTGCTCTCGTACATGGGGCAGGGGCACAACCAGCTGTTCATCGGACCTCGCGGCATCCGCCGGATCGTGCGTGACAGTGACCTGACCGCTACCTGGGCGTCGCTGCGCGGTGTCGAGGTGAAGATCCCGGGCAACCGGATCGTGGCCTTCACCATCAGCACCTCCGGGCTCCTGGTCGAGCCCCGCAGGCGCCGCCCCTCGCGTGCCACCCAGGCCCTGACCCGCAACCGCCCCGAGGGCTTCGACCTGCGCTTGGACCGGGCTGCCGCCGACGACGTCGTCGCCGCCATCGCCGAGCGGCGGCCCGACCTGGCCGGCTTGGCCGACTGGGAGCGGCAGAGCCATCCCGGCACGGGCCGGGGCGGGACCCAGCCGGGGGGCGCCTGATGGTGGCTCCCGGCTAAGCGCGGCCCAGCCTTCCAGGCTCGCCCCGGGCCGCTCGGGGATGTGAACCTTGCTCAGGCCCCCGATGGCGGGCGCTGGTCCCGTCGCCGGCGGAAGGGCCAATCCCGCGGCGGGACGAAGAGGAGGAGGACGCGATGCAGACCCAGATCCATGGAACCACTCTGCCTGTGCTCGAGATCACCCTGCAGCCCGGGGAGCGGGTCGTGGCCGAGGGAGGGGAGCTGTCCTGGATGTCGGCCAACGTCACCATGCGTACAACCACAGGCGCTCTTGGCGGGGGCGGGGTCTTTGGCGCCCTGAGGAGGGCCGCTGGCGGATCGACCATCTTCCTAACCGAGTACACCGCCCAGGGAGGGCCGGGCCAGATCTCGTTCGCCACTCACCTCCCGGGCCAGATTCTTCCCATGGACGCCACCCCGGACGGATGCATGGTCCACAGCCACGGGTTTCTGTGCGCCACCGGTGACGTCCAGCTCTCGGTCGGCTTCCAGCAGCGGCTGCGCTCAGGGATCTTCGGCGGCGAAGGCTTCGTGCTCCAGCGCGTGACCGGCAGCGGCCAGTTCTTCGTCGAGCTCTCAGGCGAGGTGGTGCGCCGGGAGCTGGGGCCGGGGGAGCAGCTCCTGGTGCACCCGGGTCACATCGGCTACTTCTCGAGCCGCGTCGGCTTCGACATCACGACCATCCCCGGCATCGCCAACAAGCTCTTCGGCCAGGATGGCGTCTTCCTGGTGCGCCTGACAGGCCCGGGTACGGTGCTGCTCCAGTCGCTCACGCTGGCCAAGCTGGCGGCGGAGATCGCCTCCTACCTGCCCGGTCGGACTGGCTGAGGCAAGATCCGGTTTCCGGAGCCCCTCGCCTGGCGAGGGTTCAGGGGTCGTCCTCCTGCTCCGCGGTCATCCCGCGTAGTTGGCGGCGGGTGCGCTGCAGCTCCAGGGCCCGCGCCTCCGTCGCCGCCTCGACCAGGCGCTCCATGGCGTCCTGGATCCGCTCCAGGTGACCCATGATCTCCGGATCCTCCAGTTCCCTCACCAAGCGGTGCAGGCGCGAGCTCCGCTGCCGCAGGGCCCGGGCCTCCCGAACCAGGGTCTCGAGCTGGCGAAGCCGCTGCGGCCCGGCCGCCGCCGGACCGATCTCGCCCGGGGAGCTGCGCCGCACGCTCCCAGAATGGCGCCCACTAGGCGGCCCCGGCAACCTCGGGCCCGTAGATGAAGCCGGCCAGGCGCTCGTAGCTGGTGCCGGTCCCGCCAGCGGGCACGCCCCGGAGGTCGACGTAGGGCGGGCGGGGGCCGAGGAAGGTCCAGTTGGCCTCGGCGACGGTGTAGTCGCCTTCAGCATCCACCCCCACCACCAGGGCCACGTGGCCAGCGCCGGGGTCGGTGTAGACCGCGATCGAGCCCAGCTCCGGCGCGGGGCCGACCGCGTAGCCCTGGGCGGCGGCCAGCTCCAGCCACTGCCCGCCGTTGCCCCCCAGCTCTCCCTGGGGGGTGTGCCAGGTGACCCGTCGCCGCGTGGCCACGTACCAGGTGCACTGGCCCGTCTGGAACCCCTCGTAGTCGACAGGGAAGGGTGAGGGCGATCCCGTGCAGAGGCTGGGATCCACCGCCAGCGGGCCGGGCTCGGGGCCGCAGGGCAGGGCCCAGCTCGGGAAGTCGGGGGAGCCCGCGGGGATGGTGGCCCCGGCCGGCAGCATGAATCCGCCGGGTTCGGGGAGGGGCCCCTCCGGTGAGGCCAGGCCGGCAGCCACCCCGGCCGCCGTCAGGAGCCCGGCCAGGCAGAGCGCTGCGATCAGGGACAGGGCGCAGCCCGGCGCCGCCAGCAGCAGCCAGGTGCGCCGAGTGGGGATCACCCATTCTCCCGGGCGTCGGTGCAGAGGGTCCGGTGCCAAGCTGGCGGTGCGGCGCCCTGGAAGGCGGCCCGCTCCCGGCCGACGATCACGATCCCGGACCCGGGAGTGGCCTCGCGGAGGAGCTCGCACTCGACCTGGGAGAGACCGAAGGCCTGCCGCACCGCCCCCATCGCCACCTCCTCCTGGCGGAGCAGCACCTTGGTGTGGCAGTTCCGCACGATCACGTTGCCGGCGCTCGAGCCGAGGAAGTCCTCGACCACTTGCGAGACCACCAGGAGCCCGACTCCCCACTTGCGCACCCGACGGCTGAGCGACTCGAGCGCTCGCGCGCTCCCGGGCCGGGACAGCAAGACCTCGGCCTCGTCCACCAACACCAGCCGCCGGGGCGCTCGGTCACGGGAGACCTCCAGCTCCAGCCGGTTGAGGATCATCTGCATCGCCGGTGCCAGGAGGTGGTCGCGGTCCGCCTCCCACCCGGCGAGGGAGAACACGCTGGCCAGCCCCAGATCCGAGTCGTCCGGGCCGCCGTCGAAGACCCCGGCCATGACCCCTTCCGCGTAGCGCCCGATCCGCAGCGCCAGCTGGGGGCGGCCACCAGCCTCGAGGAGGTCGACCAACTGCTGCAGCCGCGGCCTGTCCTCCCGGGCCAGGAGCCGGGCCAAGGCCGCCTCGAGCGCCTGGCTCTCCCCTTCCTCCAGCGCTGCCCCCTGTGACCGCGGCGCGGCCAGGTGCTCCAGCACCGCCAGGGACCGGGCGAGTCGGACCTCTTGGGACTCCCCCGCCTGGGGCTGCCCGAAGGGGCTCAACCCCGAGCCCCGTCCGGGAGCGATCTCGTGACAACCACCGCCGAGCAGGGTCACCAGGGCCCGGTACTCCCCGATCGGGTCGATGCAGCGGAGGCGACAGCCGGCCAGGGCCAAGCGGGCGGCGAGAAGCTTGGATGTGTACGACTTGCCAGCCCCGGAGGTTCCCAGCACCAGCAGGTTGAAGTTGGGGTTGTCCCGCGCAAACGGGTCCACCAGAACCAGTTCCGGCGAGATTCGGCTCGGGCCGAGCAACACTCCCCCTCCGGGCGGCACCGGGAGATTGCTTCTGAGAAACGGGAAGCCCGTGGCCAGGCCGCTTGCGGTCATCTCCCGCCCCCAGCCCAGGGCGCTGATCCCAGTCGGCAGGGTCGAACGCCAACCGTCCAGATGCCGGTGGGTCAGCGGGGTGGCCGAGCAGCCCAGCTCCGCGCAGGTGGTAAGCACTTCCTGCCAGGAGTCCTCCAACTCCCCGAGGTCGGTCGCGACCATGGTCAGCACCGTCTCCAGCCGGAAGAGTCGCTCGCGATCGACCAGCACCTCCTCCTCCAGGCGCAGGGCGTCGCCCAACGCGCTCTCGGTACCCGGGTCGGGCCGCTGCCCGCGCAGCTGGTCCACCACCAGGCTGGCCTCAAAGCCGCGGATCTTGCGCCTCAGACCGCGCAGGCTGGCGCCGCGGGGCACCGGGGCCACGTGCTGGGCGATTCGCAGCTCGCAACCGACACCCTGGAGCAGGGGCGCGAGCCAGCCCACATCCAACCGTCTGGGGTAGGTGGCGAGGAACAGGGAGCGGCTCCAGCAGCGGTCGAGGCGTACCTCGCGAGGGCGGATCTCCACCTCCCGGGGCGCAAGCCAGCTGGGGAAGCTGGCAGGAAGTGCCTGACTGGAACCGCCCCCCTGGAGCTGCAGCGTCCGCAGCCACTCCCCGTCGGTCAGCCGCCGAGCCTGCGCTCCAAGGTGGCCCAGCTCGGAGGCCAGCGCCTGGCAGCGCTGCTCGAGGCCGACCTGGGTGCCACCGCGCGGGCCGAGCGCTCCGGACGGGCCCCGGCCGGCCCGGGCCAGGGTCCATCGCAGCCGCGACAGGGTGGCCGCATCTCCACCCCCGGAGACCACCAGCAGATGCTCCTGCTCCTGGACCCGCCGTCCCCGGATGAGCTCGGTGCGGAATGCGGCGTCCTGGCACCAGAGGCGGTCGAGCCCCGGATCCCCGGGGGCGCCGGCGCCCGGGAGCGGAGCCTCGGTGGCCGGTCGCGAGCACGAGTAGAGCGAGATCGGACCCGCCAGGGCCGCCAGCAGCCTCCGGTAGCGCTGCCAGACGCTCCGCCGCTCCGGATCACCCTGCAGCGCCAGGTTGATCGGCTCGATCCGCAGAGCCGCCCGCAGCGAGCCGTCGCCGAGGTGGGCGACCCCTTCCTCCAGATGGTCCACGTCGATGATTCGGAAGGTCGAACGCCGCGATGGGGCGTTCAACACCTGGGCCAGGTCTCCGGCCACGGCCGGCGCACTGGCGCCAAGTCGACCCCGTCGACGGGCACGAACGGCGCAATCTGGCCAGCGAGGGTGCGGGTCGCCCCGGGGTGGGCCAGACGTCGCGGACCCAGTTGGAAGCGGATCCAGTCACCGACCCAGGCGTCCAGCTGTCTCCCCTCGTGCCGGCCGTAGGCCAGCGCCAGCGCCGCCCCCATCCACGGCGCCGGCAGGCCCAGCGCGGGAGCCAGTCCCAGGTGGGCCCGGAGGAGGATGTAGGGCAGCGCCGCCCCGGCCGCCAGCCAGGCCAGCTGCCGCCCGGTGAAGCCGCCCCAGCGGAGCGGAACCGCGGAGATGGGCTGAGGGACCTCAGCCTGCATCAGTCGGACCCTTGTCTCTGGCGGGGCCGGCGGCGGCCTTGCGGAGCCGGCCCCGGCGCAGTGCGTTGAGGTAGGCAGCGTCGAGCTCGTGGACCCGCTCGCCCGCGGCGTCCACGTAGCGCCGGCCCAACTCGGCGGCGGTGTCAGGTTGCCGCTCGACCGTGGCTCCCAGCCGCTCCAGCTCCTTCGGGGTGAGCTGGAGCCGGCGCCGAAGTTCCTCGCGGGAAGCTCGCGAGCTCATCAGGCTGCGGCCGATGAATTGCTCCCGCGACTCCCGGCCCCGGACCTCGGGCCAAGCGCGACCCGCCAGGGACCCCTGCTGCTCGAGCCGGGAGGCCAGGTCATGGTCCACGCGGCCTGGGCGTCCCATCAGGGCCCGGGCCTTGGGCGTGGCCTGAGCCCGCAGGCGCGCGGCCTGCGGTTGGACCTGCCGCCGGGCCAACGCGACGCTGCCCAGGACGGCGCCGGCAGAGGCCGTGGCCAGGGTCTGCAACCCCCGGCGGGTCGCCATCTCGCCGTGATTGAGCCGCCGAGGGACCTCCAGCATCAGCCAGACCGTCACGATCGCGAGCAGGCACTTGGCGAACTGGTCGCCGGGGTTGCCGCTCCCAACCTGGGCGAGGATTCCCGAGGCGCCAGCGTCGCAGCCGCCGGAGGCGGCGGTGGAGATGAGGGGACAGCCGCCCAGGTGCGCCGCCGACGGGCTCGGCGAGAGCCCCGAAGTGGTCGAGATCACGGCCACGAAGACCAGGAAGATCAGCGTCTGGACCACGAGCACGAAGGAAAGGCTGGCCACGGTGCGCCAGTACCGGTTGAACGCTGCCCGGCCCCCCGGGAGGGCCAGCAGCAGGAATGCCAGGCTGGCGCCTCCCGCCAGGAGCGAGAGCGCCAAGTAGCGGGCGAGATAGGTGAGCGCCAGCCACAACGAGAGCCCGGTCAGGGCCGTGAACGCCAGCATGCCCTGGATGCCGTCGGGCACGTCGAAGCCGTTGCGTCCGTGGGGGCCCACCCCCTTCCAGACGTCGGTGAAGGAGGGGACCGTGCCCCAGTAGATGTCGGCGTAGCGACAGTCGGCCGGGCTCTGGCCGTTCTCGGCGAGTGGCTCCCCCGGCAGTGGCAGCCGGTCCAGCTGGGCGCCGGGCAGGTCACTGCCGCCACTGCCCTCAAGACACTCCTGACCTGCGTTGTCATTTACCTGGTCGTCGGTGTCGGTACAGAGCTCCTGCTGAGGAGCGGCGTCGCCGCGGTCGCAGTTGGCGTCGTGGAGAGGCGGCCCGAAGAAGTTCTCGCTGCGGTCGAGGACCTCCTTGGTGAAGTCGGGGCTCGCCGAACTGATGCAGTGCGATTGGGTGAAGTGGGGGTCCATCCAGGGTTGGATCAGCACCTGCTGGCTCGGCGAGCTACCGGGCGCGGAGAGATGGATCTCGGGATGGACCACAGGGCTGTCCTCCGGGCAGTAGGCGGTGACCGCCAGCAGGGTCATGAGGTCCAGTGGCTGGTGGCTGCGGTCGCCCATGTGAGCAAAGGTGGTCTGCAGGAGCGCCTGCGAGGCCCAGCTGCCGGCATCGATGACGCGGCCAGCCAGGTGCAGCGGCAGCCCGGCACCGATCACGGCAGCCGCAAGCAGGCAGGGCGCGAGTCCGGCCCGGAAGTTCAGCTGCTGGCCCAGCATGAAGAGGATCACCTGGATCGCAAAGGCGAGCACCAGCAGGCTCAGGGCGAGCGGGACCAATATCGAGTTGAGCTGGGTCACCCAGGGGATGCATCCCCTCGCGCCGCACTCGTGCGCCGGCTCACCCAGGGAGCCGTTGTAGTTGTCGACGGCGGGATTGCTGCCAACCAGGGTCGTGATCAAGGACCAGGGCCCGGAGGTAATTGCCCCCGTGGCGGGACTGACGTGGGCTGGGTCGGGGCTACCGTCGAGACTCCCCATCAGGGCCACCGGTCCGCTGACGAAGGCGTCGACTATGTAGCAGATGGGGTCGGTGATCCCTCCGCACTGCTGGCTGGTGCTGCCTCCCGCGTCGGCGTCCGCTGCCGACCCTCCGCTGGGACTGGGACTGGGACTGGGACTTGGACTGGGCGCCGGCCGCGACGCCGCCAGGGCAACCGTCACGGTAGCCGGCTGTCCGACTGCGACAGGCGCCGTCAGCAGGAACCAGCTGGCGGTCAGCAGCGGCACGGTGACGAACCCCAGGCGCAGGGCTCACCCGCCGGGGTTGGAGCAGCTGCTGCTGTTGCAGGCGGTGTTGCTGCCCGACAGCCCCTCGACAAAGCTCAGCACCGCCCCTTCGTTGACCAGGAGCAGGACTCCGAGGAGAACGGTGATAAGCCCCTGAACCGCGGCCGCCCGCCGCTGGCTGTTGTCCAGGGCGGTCATGTAGCGAATCGCGGCGAAGCTGAGGCACAGGACCGCGACCGCCCCCAGGGCCAGGCCGGTGACGGTGTGGATGACGTTGTCCAGCCCCGACGAGAAGGTAGTCAGCAGCACCGAGGACGTCTCCGATGGGCCTCGATGCTCACGCGGCCGTCGTTTCCCCGCCCTGCCAGCGCAGGGAGTCGGTGGGCGCTTCCCGAGCCATCGTGGGCTCGATCCAGTCCCGGAGTGGCCGGCCTGGCGCCGGGGCCGGCAGCAGACCACCGGGCGGTGGCAGCACGAGTCGCCGTAGAGCCCGGTCCTGGAACCAGCGGTGTTGCTGGATCAGCGCCGGCTGGTCGCCTCCGTGGAGCAGCAGGGCTCTCCCCGGTCGCAGGCGGCGGACGTCATCTGGCTGAAGCAGCGGGTGGGAAGCCACCGGCTGGCGCGACAGCTCACCCTCGCCACGATGCAAAGTCGTGGTCCCCGCCAGCTTGCTGACCCGCTCCAGGAGCTCCAGCTCGGAGATCCCCGGGAGCAGGAGTTTGGTGGCGCAGTTGGACCAGAGCGCCCCGGCGGCCTCCCGGCCATAGGTGGCGGTTATCGACCCCAGGTCCTGGGCCATCAACAGCAACCGGACCCCCTGCGAGCGTCCGAGCTGGGCCAGCGCCGGGAGCTCGGGCAGGTTGGTGAGCTGCGTGAACTCGTCGAGGACGAATAGCGCCGGCGGCTGGGGGGGAGCGGCGAAGAGTCCGCGCCAGCAACAGGAGATCAGCGCCGAGACGAGCCCGCGAAGGACCGGTGCGTCATGCGGAGCCACCACGCAGTAGAGCGTCCCCAGACCTCCCCCCGCCATCGCCTTCGGGTCAAAGTCGCTCTCCGCAGTGGCTTGGGCCACTTGGTCGGATCCGTAGGCGCCGAGTTGCGAGACCAGGGTTGCCACCACCCCCATGGCGGTTCTCTCGCCCCCGCTGAGGGCTCCCTGGGCCAGACGGCGGGCGACCGGATGGGAGAGTTTGGCGGCCAGGGTCTCGGCGGGCTCGACCTGGAGCGACTCCAGTAGCCGGGCCAGCGTCAGTCCCTGCTGGCTGGCCTCGATCAGCATTCCGTGAAGGAGCTGGCGGGCAAGGTCGTGCCAGAAGGGCTCGCGCTCGGGGGGGCGGCTCATCAGGAAGGTGGCGACCCGGAGTGCGTCCTCCGAACTCGCGATCGAAGCCACCGGGTTCCAGGCCGCGCTGGGGCGCATCAGTGGGGCGAAGATGGCGACCCGGCCCAGGCGACGGCGGTGGGCCAAAGTGGAGCTGACCAGTTCGCCCTTGGGATCTGTGACCACGACCGGGCCCGGCCACTCCAGGATGGCCGGGATGGCGAGCCCGGACGACTTGCCCGAGCCGGTCGGCCCGAGCGCCAGGAGGTGCTCCTCGCAGGGCAGCCATAGCGAGCGGCGGTGGTGATCGCCAAGTCGGACCCTCGGGCCTGACCGCCGGCTCCGGGGCATCCCACCCCGGAGCCGGCGCAGGTCGCCCTCCCCCGCCCGGCGGGCGCGGCCCAGGAGGCCGGCCCCGAGCCTGGGCCCCTGCCCGCGGCGCAGCGCCAGGCTCAGGCCCAAGAGCAGGGCGGCCAGGATGGCGGCCCCGGCACCCAGGGGCGTGGGCCAGATCTGGCCCGACGCCCGCACGCGGCTGACCGAGGCGCCGGCCCGGAGCAGCGGTTGGACCAGCGGGGCCAGGTGCAGGGGGTGTATCCGAGCCCCCAGGGACAGCAAGGCGACCGCCAGCAGAGCTGCGGGACCAGCAAGCGCAACCACGGTCGACTCTTCGCGGCGGGGCATCCGCAGATTCCTGTCCCGCGGCCATGCCCGTGTGGGACGCTCCGGCCGCGACAGGCTCGTGGCCGGAGATCCGCCAAGCGTTACAGACGATTGCCGGAACGGTGCAGGACGGTCAGCAGAACGAGGAGGGGGTCTCCCTAGACTGGATTGGATGCCGACCTCGGCCACTCTCGCCAGAGCCGCGTCCCGGGGGACCAAGGATCGGGCCATCCTGGTCGCCGACCGCGACGAGGCCGGGCGCACCGGAACGGCATCCATCCTGACCCGGCTGGGGTTCGAGGTGCTGCCCTGCGACTCGGCCAAAGCGGCCCTGGCCCAGGCGCGACGGCGGGGATGTGCCTGCGCCATCCTCGACCTCAACCTGGGCGAGATGTCCGCCTTCGAGCTCTGCCGCCGGCTGCTGGCCCAGAGCCAGTGGAGCTGGACCCCGGTGATCTTCACCAGCCTCCGGGCGCCCCGCCTTGACCTGCGCCCGAGCATGCAAGCCGGGGGGTTCGCCTACCTCCCAAAGCCCTTCCGGGCCGACAGCCTGATGGCGGCCGTGGGCGATGCCCTGGCCAGCAAGCAGTCGATGCGTCAGACCAAGCCCGATCGGGAGCTGGTGCTGGCCTGGGCCGAAGCCTCGACCAGCGCTGGCTGAGATCGGGGGAGGGGCTACGGAGGTGGCGGCGCCGACGGGGGGGGGCTGACCGGGGCCGAGGGGCTGGGGCTCGGGCTGGGCGATGGGCTGGGCGAGGGGCTGGTGGTGGCGCTGGGTGCGGCAGTGGGCGAGGGACTGGCCTTGACGGTTCCGCCGCCCAGGATCTTGTCGCTGGGTCCGGTGCCAGTAAGGAAGTAGTCGGTCTCCCCGTCTACGACACGGCTGGTGAGGCCGGCCGGCTCCGAATACCAGGGACTCGGTTTCGATCCCAGGGCGGCGGTTATGAAGTCGTGCCAGAGGGTGGCGCAGCCGCTGATGCCGTTGATGCCCCCTCCGTACATCGGCGAGTCGTCGGCGTTGCCAACCCAGTCCGCCACGACCAAATCCGGGGTCCAGCCCACAGCGGTGTTGTCCCGGAAGTCGGTCGAGGTGCCGGTCTTGGTCGCCACGGTGTGCCCCGGGACCACAAGCGGGCTGTAGGCGCCGAATGCCAGCAGCCGATTGCTGTTGCGGGAGAGGATGGTGTTCATGATGTAGGTCACCGGAGAGGACAGAACCCTGCGCGGCGTCGGGCTGGCAGAGAAGATCACCTGACCCAGGTCGTTGCGGACTTGGAGCACGTAAGTCAGCGGGTGGAGGACACCCTGGGAGGCGAAGACCGACCCCGCCTGGGCCATCTCGTCCAGGGGCACGGGGTAGGCGCCCAGGGTGAGGCTGGGGCCATAGTCCCGATCCGGCTGCGTCAGAGTGGTGACTCCCAGGCGGCGGGCGGTGGCCAGGATGTTGGGGATCCCGGTCTTGAGCTCGACCCGGACCGCAGGGACGTTGAGGGAGTTCCCCAGCGCCACCTGGGCCGGGACCACCCCGGCGTAGCGGCCCTCGTAGTCGACCACGGTGTAGGCACCGCCGTCGGGGCCGCCGGTGGGCAGGGTCAGGGGAGCGTCCAGAACCGGCGTGGTCATGGTGATGTCCCCATTGCCGAACGCGGTCGAGTAGTTGAAGAGCTTGAACTCGGAGCCGGCCTGGCGGGGCCGGACCACCATGTCGATCTGGCCCCCAGGGGCGTTGGCTCCGGCCCCGCCGACCCAGGCCAGCACCTGGCCTGTACGGGGATCCTCCGCCACCAACGCGCCATCGGTCATGTGCATCGCGGTGCCGTCGGCCACCGTCTGGTCCACCAGCTGCTGCGCTGTCTGGTTCAGGCTCAGGTCGAGACTGGTCTGGACCCGCAGGCCCCTCGTTGCGTAACCGGGGCCGTACCGACTCTGGAGCCAGCTCTCGACCTGATCGACGAAGTAGGGGGCGAGGTCGAAGGCGCTCCCGCCGGCGGTGGCGAGCTGGGGCGCGTGTGCCAGCACCCGGCGGCCTCGAGCCGCCGACAGCTCGCCCTGTCGCTCCATCGCGGCGACCACGAGGCTCTGGCGCTGGCGGGCCCCGGCCAGGTTGTTGAAGGGGTCCAGGTAGGTGGGCGCGGGCAGGAGCCCGGCCAGGAGGGTCGACTGGCTCAGAGTCAGCTGCGAGGCATGAACGCCGAAGTAGGTGCGGGCGGCGGCCTCGATCCCGGTGGCACCCTCGCCGAAGTAGACGTCGTTGAGGTACTCGTCGAGGATGGTGGACCGGGAGAGCTTCGAGGTGAGCTCCTCGCCGAAGAGAATCTCCTTGACCTTGTAGGTCAGGGACTTGTTGTCATGGAGGTAGAGGATTTTGGCCAGCTGCTCGGGGATTGTGCTGGCACCCTCCGAGGCGCTGTGGTGGACCACGTCATAGAGGGCCGCCTGGGCGATCCGTGCGAGGTCGAAGCTGGACGCGTTCCAGAAGTTGCGGTCTTCGATGGCCACGACTGCCTCGCGCATCGACGGCGCGATCTGGCTGAGCGGCACCGGGATGCGGCTGCTGCCCGGGGGATGCAGATCCGCAATAACGACCCCGCCCTGGCCGAAGATCAGGGTGTCGCCGCCCAGGTCCGCGGCTACCGGCAGCGCCCCATAGGCACGCCCGAGAGCCGTCAGGGGAACGGCGAAGATGACCACCACCGCCAGCGCCGCCAGCCCAGCAGCTGCCAGCAGCTGCACCCAGCGACGACTGCTCCAATCATGGCGGCGCCGCACCCGCCCGCCGTGAGGTGGCCGCTGCCGCGTGTCCCATCCAGCCATCAGGTGAGTTGGGGCACGGCGCGGGGCCGGGGGTCACCCGATGAGGGTGGTGACTCGGCCAGGTGGGGAGGCACCGTGCACGCGCCGTGCCCGACTGGTACAACGCCGCGCGTAAGTGTTTGGTTTCCCGCCGCTCCCAGCAGGCGACCGCCCGCCTCGTCCAGGCGCCTGCTGGAGGTGCCAGCTGGGCTCGGCGACTTCAGCTCTGGGCGGAAGTGTCTGTGAAGCGCGGCATGTCCAGACCGCCTGAGGACGCGGCTGAGAGCCGGCCAGCCGGTGTCCCTGTGCTGCGGTCGAATCCGGGCCGGGGACTCAGTCGCGTCCTTCTCTTGGGCGGCGCGGCCTTCTTGGCGGTCATCCTCTTTCGGGTGGTCGGGGGCAGCTCCGCTCCGCCTCCCTCGCATCACAGCCCGCAGGCGGCGGCCCAGGGGTACCTGGACGGCCTCTCCCGCCGCGACGCGGCCGAGATCCGAAGCTACCTCGCGCCGGCGGAACGTGCCCAGGCGACCGGGCTGCTGAGGATCCTGAGCAGCGATCACGTCTCCCTCTCCGGTCCAGCGGCGGCTCCGACGCACGTGACGGGCTCGACGGTGACCGTGCCCATCGCTATCGAGGTCTGCCTGCCCCTCCCGGACCACCAAGGCTCCGACTGCCGCCCTGTGCAGAACTCGCCCGTGGGACTGCCGGCCCAGCTGAAGTGCGTCCGCCGGGCGGGACGCTGGTACGTGGCCACCCTGTTCAAGCCGAGCTGACCACTCCCGCGGGACCGTCTCCCGCCGCCGGGCGGCCACGCCGGACCATCTGCTCCGGGTCCAGTAGGCGGTCGACCTCGTCTGTCACCAGCCCGGAGCGCTCCAGGGCCACCTCACGGACGGTGCGGCCGCTGGCATAGGCTTCGTGGGCGATGGCCGCCGCCGCGTCGTAGCCGATTGCGGGAACCAGGGCCGTGCAGATGGCCAGGCCCTGCTCCAGCAGTGCCGGTCCTCGGCCGGTCGCGGTCAGCCCGTCGACCGCCCGCTCGGCCAGGTTGGCGGCCGCTGCTCCGAGCAGCTGGATCTCCTCAAGCAGGTTGTAGGCCGCTACCGGAAGCATCACGTTGAGCTCCAGCAGCGAGCCGGTCGCGCCGCAGTAGGCGATGGTGGCGTCGTTGCCGAGCACCTGAGCCACCACCATCAGCGCCGACTCGCAGATGACCGGGTTGACCTTGCCTGGCATGATCGACGAGCCGGGCTGGACTTCGGGCAGGCTGAGTTCGGCCACGCCGGCCCGAGGCCCGAAGCTGAGCAGCCTGAGATCGCTGGCCACCTTGTTCACCGCCACCGCCGCTCCCCGCACAGCCCCCGAGCAGAAGACCACCGCGTCGAGGCTGCTCTGGGCCTGGAAGTGGCAGTCGGTCTCGCGCAGCTGCGGGCCGTAGCCGCCGCGGAGGGCGGTGACCACCTTGGCGGCGAACTCGGGATGGGTTCCGATCCCGGTGCCCACCGCGGTCCCGCCCAGGGCCAGCTCCGAGAGCTGCTCCTTGGCGAGGTCGAGGCGGTGGAGGGCGCGCTCCACCTGGCCGCGGTAGCCCTCGAACTCCTGGCCCAGGCGGATCGGTGTCGCGTCCTGAAGGTGCGTGCGACCGGTCTTGATCACGCCCCAGAGCTTGTCGCGCTGGCGGGCGAGGCTGTCCTCCAGCCGGCTAAGGCCGGGGACCAGCTGCTGCCGCAGCCCCGCGAGGGCGGCTAGGTGGATTGCGGAGGGGAATACGTCGTTGCTGGACTGGCCCAAGTTGACGTGGTCGTTGGGGTGGATCCGATCCCGCTGCCCCCGGGCGGCGCCCAGCAGCTCCAGGGCGCGGTTGGCGACCACCTCGTTGGCGTTCATGTTCGAGGAGGTCCCGCTGCCCGTCTGGAAGACGTCGACCACGAACTGGTCGTCGAGGCGGCCCTGACTGACCTCGGCTGCGGCCTCGGCGATGGCCTGGGCCAGGTCAGGCGCCAGCAGTCCCAGCTCCCGGTTGGCCAAAGCCGCCTCGCGCTTGATGTCGCCCAGGGCGGCAATCAGCAGCCGCGGCAGCCGCAGCCGACTGATCGGGAAGTTGAGAACCGCTCGCTGGGTGCTGGCGCCGAAGTAGGCGGGGGCGGGGACAGCGATCTCGCCCATGGAGTCGCTCTCCTGTCGGGTGGCGGTCTGACTCACCCCTGCGAGTCTATCGGCTGGTCTGAGGGAGCCCGGTCGAAGAGGAGTCGGCCGACCCAGCTGTCGGAATCCCGCTGAGAGCCGCCCCGGAAGGGGTGGTAGCCCTCGAAGCGGCGCAGCACCAGGCAGGCGAGGATCCCGACGGCGGCTATGGCGAAGGCGGGCGAGGCCCCGGTCAGCCAGAGCACGACGGGCAGCCCCGCATAGGCCAAGAGAACCCCCAGGGCGCTCCGTCGAAGAACGCCTCCCACGATCACCAGAACCAGGACGTAGGCGAAGCCTCCCCAGGACCAGAGGGCCACGGCCCCGGTGGCGCTGGCCACGCCTCGGCCGCCGTTGTACTGCATGTATGCGGGCCAGCCGTTGCCGATTACGGCACAGAGCCCGGCACCGGCAATGACCCAGGCGGGGGCGCCCAGGAGCACCGCCACCAGGACCGCCGCCAGCCCCTGGGCAAACTGCAGTGGTCCCACCACTGCGGCGGGAAGCAGGCCCACCGAGCGGAAGAGGTTGCTGGTGCCGATCTTGTGCGTGCCCACCTGGCGCAGATCGACGCCGGCGAGGCGGCCGACGAGCCAACCGACCGGGATCCCACCAACGAGATAGGCGCCCAGCCAGAGCAGGCCCACCCCCCAGGGGTGGCTCTCCGGCAGGAGCACCGCACCGGTCATTCGCCGCGGGGGTCGAGGTCTAAGACGGTCGCGGCCCCGATCAGCCCGGGTCCGGTGTGAAGCGCGATCACGGGGGTCAGGTTGAGTCGCTCCAATGGGCGGTCGCCAAAGACCTCCTTCAGTCGCCCGGTCAGTTCGGGGATGAAGTCGGTGGAGTTGCCCCCGAACACGGCCAGCCGGACCTGTCCATCCCTCGGGGTCTGCTCGCGCAGATGCTCGGCCACGGCCCGCAGGGCGCGCTTGGTGCCCCGCACCAAGCCCAGCCGCCGGACGTCGCCGCCGGTGAAGGCGAAGATCGGCCGGACGTGGAGCAGGTCGCCGCTTCGACCCGCGAGGGCCGGAACGCGGCCGCTTCTGACCAGGAAGCGAAGGGTGTCCAGGGCCGCGATCACCCTGGCGCTGGCGGCCACCCGGCGGGCGTGCCCCGCCACCTGCTCTCGATCCAGTCCCAGCGCGCAGGCGGCGGCCGCCGCCTCCGCCACCAGGGTGTAGCCACCGGCGGCGGTGCCGGTGTCCAGGATCTCGACGTGCTTCTCCGGCTCGTCGCTGCGGAGCATCTCGGCAGCGACCCGGGCCGATCGGCCCATCATCGAGAAGCGCTCGGGGATGGTCAGGCAGACGATGTCGGTCGTCCGGATCGCCCGGAAGGCCTTGAGGTAGTCGCCAGGGGAGGGGGAGCTGCTGGTGGGGGCCGCGCCTGACCCCGCGAGGCGCTGGTAGAGCTCCTGGCTGGAGATGTCGATCCCGTCGCGCAGGATGCGTCCATCGATCTCGATCGACATCGGCACCACGTTGACCCAGGGGGACTCGCCCAAAGCCGGCGGGAGGCAGGCGCCGCTGTCTACGACCAGGGCGGTCGGCCGGGGACCACTCATCTCGCTTCTTTGGCGGCCGCTCTGGCCGTGGGCAGACCGGCACCCCGCCACCGGCCCGCTTGGGGCGGGGTCGGGGCCAGGGGCGTGCCGAGGGGTCGGACGCGGAGGCAGTGGGGCTCGCCTTGACTTGCGGCCCTCACCCCGACCCGGGTCATCCGACTCGTTGCCTCAACCCTCCGGCTAGCCGCCGCTCCCGAGCTGCTCCTGGCATTCCCGGTACATCACCAGCAGCCGGTCGAGCATGGCCGCCATGCCATGATGACGCACCACCAGCTCTCTTGCCCGTCGGCCTTGGAGTTGCCGGGCCGACGGATTGCTCTGCCATCGGGCCAGCGCGTCGGCCACCGAGTCCGCCAGGTGGCCGGCATCAAGTCCGGTGACGGCTGCACCCAGGCTGGCGGCGCCGCCGGCGGGGGTGGCGGCCACGGCGCAGCCGCTGGCCATGGCTTCGAGCAGGGCAAGGGACAGACCCTCGGCGCTGGATGGCAGGCAGAAGACGTCGGCTGCGCGCCAGAAGTCGGCCCGCTCCTCGGCGGTGTGCAGCTGGCCCAGGAAGAGGACACGGGGGTCGTGGGCGGCGGCACGGACCCGCCCCTCCAGGGTCCCTCCTCCTGCCACCAGGAGCCGGGCACCCCGGCCCAGCTCGGCGCTGGCGAAGCCATGTAGTAGCTCCCCGATTCCCTTCTCCGGATCCAGGCGCCCCAGGTAGCCCACCACCAACTCCGCCCCCACCAGGTGCTGGCGCCGGAGACTGGAGTCCCCGGGCGAGAAGCGCTCGGTGTCGACGGCGTTTGCCAGGACCACAATGTGCGCGGGCGCGACTCCGGCTTCTGCCAGCTGATCTCTGTGGGGCTTCGTGAACACGATGACCCTCTGGTAGGCGCTGAGCCGAGGGGCCCAGAAACGGTGCAGCCGCCGCATCACCATGGCCCGGGCCCCGGCCGCCGCGCCGAAGGGCAGGTGGAAGGTGGCCACCGTAGCGGCTCCTTGATCTCGGCCTTCCCGGGCCAGCCAGCCGTCGTCCAGGGAGAAGCTGATCGAGGTGTGGATCACGTCCGGCCGCATGCGCCCCATCCACGCGCGCAGCCGGCGCCGGAAGCCGGGGCCCGGGACTGTCACCGTCTTGAAACTCCACGTGGGCCAGCTAACCGTGTGCTCGTGGTCCGCCGGCGAGATGGTCCCGTCCTCGACTGAGTGGTGGAAGTAGAGCTCCACTCCGCGGGCGGTCAGCCCCGAGGCCACATCCGAGGAGTAGCTGGCCAGCCCGTCCGCTCGTCTGCCCAGGGCGTGCCCGAACCAGGCGAGGCGCAGGACTCGAGCAGACCCCGGCTCAGGGCCGGTCGCGGTCATGGAGCATGTCCTCCCGGAACGGGTACCACTGCTCTGGCCAGCGCCGCACGGCCTGCTCGAAGACCGGAATTATGGGGCGAAGAGCCTCGCCGGGGTCCGTTCCGGGGGCCACCGCCACCGGCTCGTGGACTTCGATCAGATAGCCGCCGTTGGGCCGTCTGACGCAGGTGACCGGGACCAGGGGGGCGCCGGTGCGGGCAGCGAGGACGCCGGGGGCGCTGGAGAAGCTGGTGCGGTGGCCCAGGAACTCCACCTCTACGCTCGGCGTATCCCCGGGGATGTCCGCGACCAGGGCCACCCACCCCCCCCTGCGGAGCTGGCGCATCACCGCCTTTGGTGCCCGGTCGGCCAGGACCACTTCGACCCCCATCTGGCGCCGGGCCCAGACGACGAGCTGGGCCAGTTCCCGGCTACCGCCCTCGGCCATCACTGAGACCAGGCCGACTCCGTAGGCGGCGGCGGCGGCCCCGGGGACGTCCCAGCTGCCGTGGTGGATCACGACCAAGATCCCGGGCTGGCCCTGGCGCTGGCGCTGGAGGACGTTGGCCTCGGCGCCCACGGTGCGGAGCTCGACAAAGGCTCGCCTTCGGGGCAGGAGGTGGACGTAGAGGAAGTCGAGAGCCGTTCGGGCGTACTCGCGGTAGCTGCGCGCGGCGAGGCGGCGAACCTGGCGGCGGTTCAGTTCAGGGAATACCGCCTTGAAGTTGCGAATGGTGGTGCGGCGCCGGCCGGGGTGGAGGGCGAAGGCGGCATTGGCGATTGGGTCGGAGAGCTGGTAGCGGTGACCTCCCAGGGCCTGGACCCCGGCGGCCGCCACGGTGAGGCCAAGGCGAAGGAGCATGTTCGCACCGTCCCTTCTCGGTTGGCGCACTCCGGGATTGTCGCAGCCGGGTCAGCCTCCCCCGCCTCTGGTGGAGAGTACGGTGCCCTAGTGAACCGGCTTGCCCGTGAGTCGAGCCTCTATCTCCGGCAGCACCAGGACAACCCGGTGGACTGGTATCCGTGGGGCGAGGAGGCCTTCCGGCGGGCGCGCGAGGAGGACCGGCCGGTGCTCCTGAGCGTCGGCTATTCCTCCTGCCACTGGTGCCATGTCATGGCCCACGAGAGCTTCGAGGACCCGGCCATCGCCGAGTTGCAGAACCGCCTGTTCGTCAGCGTCAAGGTGGACCGGGAGGAGCGACCCGACGTTGACCGGGTCTACATGGAAGCCCTCCAGGCCCTCACTGGGGGAGGCGGCTGGCCCATGACCGTGTTCCTGCTGCCCGACAGCCGACCCTTCTACGCCGGGACCTACTTCCCCCCGGTGGACCGTGGTGGCCTGCCCGCCTTCCCCCGGGTGATGGTGGCTGTGGCCGAGGCCTACCAGCGACGGCACCAAGACGCCGTCGCCAGCGCCGAGCGGCTGGCGCAGGCTCTGAGCCCGCCGGCACCGGCCCCGGAGCCGCGCAGGACCATCGGATGGGGAACCCTGCTCGCTCGGGCCGAGGACCGGGTGCTGGAGCGGGTGGATCACGAGTTCGGCGGCCTCGGGACCGCCCCCAAATTCCCGCAGTGGCCGCTGCTCGACTTCCTCCTGCTGCGGGCGGCACTCGCCCACAGCGCGCGGGCGGGCGAGACCGCGACCGGAGCTCTCCGGGCGATGGCCCAGGGTGGCATCCACGACCAGCTGGGAGGGGGCTTCCACCGCTACAGCGTCGACCGCCGCTGGGCGGTCCCTCACTTCGAGAAGATGCTCTACGACAACGCCCAGCTGATCCGCACCTGCGTTCGCAGCTGGCAGCTGAACCAGGACCACCTAGCCCTGGCCCTGGCCCGCCGCACCGCCGACTTCCTGCTGACGGACCTGTCCCTGGAGTCGGGGGGCTTCGCCGCCAGTCTGGACGCCGACAGTCCGGACGGGGAGGGGGCTTTCTACACCTTCACCGAGTCCGAGCTCGACTCCGCCCTGGACGGCCTCCCCCGACAGCGTGCCGAGGAGTTGTTCGGCGGTCCGGGTCCGGCCCTGACCGAGGAGGGCAGGACGGTGCTGCGGGGCGGGAGCCATGTTCCCAAGGGCAGGGCCGAGCCCTGGGGGGACGATGCTGGCGAGCCGCTCCGGAGCCAGGTCCTGGAGCGGCTGGCGCACATCCGGGCAGCACGACCCCGGCCTACCCGGGATGGCAAGGTGATCGTCGGCTGGAACGCCCTGACGATCTCCGCCCTGGCCGAGCTCGCCGTCGCCTGCGACGTTCCCGCCTATCTGGCCCGGGCCCGCAGCGCGATGGAGGCGATTCTGGGGCAGGCCAGTTCCCGGGGCGAGGTCATGCACCTCTTCGACGGCGCCGAGGCGCGCGTCAGCGCCACCCTGGAGGACCTGACGGCGCTGGGCCTGGCGGCCTTGGCCCTGCACGAGGCGGAGGGCGA
>JBOHUL010000033.1:0-17430 GCA_050734425.1 Candidatus Dormibacteria bacterium | reverse complement strand
TTGCCGCAGCTGCAGGAACTGCGAGGCCCAGGCATCCGCCGCCGCACCTCCACGGGGACCACAATTTGTGTCGCGACGGTGGTTGACGCACGCGCAGCGCCGACCTCCTCGCGAAGGAAGGTCCGGCTAGGCAGAGACGCATGGCGCTTGCGGCCTCCGCTCACGATGCAAGCCTGACCATGGTTCCAGTTCGAACTCGGCGACCACGCCGCCGCCGTCGGCTTGGACGGATGGTGCACATGCCGGATGGTGGCGATGACCGGAGGGGGACGTACCCGATAATCAGACTGCCGTGCCCTGCAGTGCGACCGCGGCACGCACACACTTCCAGCCTGCGGCTACATCCCCCGCCAGTGTCCTCGATTGGGCAGCCTCGTCATGGCCCCGTCCGCACACGGGGGCGGCGCACGACTGACTGACGGACGAGACCCAGTGGCAAGAGGCTGACTGGCAGGTAGTCGAAGGCTGTTGGTCCATAGAACAGCCGCGAGTTGTTGTGCGGAATGATGCGTCCACCCACTTCCGGTGCGTAGAGCACCAGGTAGCCCCACAGATTGGTCAGCGGATCGGGATCTGTCATCAATAGCGCGGTGAACGGTGCCTTCAGTTCGGCCACGTATACCTCCACGGAACCCAGACCCGGTGGCACAACACCGTCATTAAAGACCGCCATGTACCTCTGGTAGGTCGTGGCGACCCACTCGACCCGTATATAGCGGCTCGTCCCTGGCACCACGTAGAACGATTTTAGGCTTCGCGTAACGAACTTGCCTAGCGTGGACGGGAGGGCCCCCAAAGGCGGTGGCGGCTGCCATACAGGTGGGGGAGTGGCGAGCGTTAACCTCCCCAGTAGCAGCGAACCAACAATGGCCACGACCGCAACCACAATCACTACGACCCGAGAGATGTGGGATCGTCTGGAGGTGAGCCTACGAACCATCGCCGTGCGCTTAGGGGTTCGCGACCTGCATCACTCCCCCCAACAATAGGCTCTCCGCCGACTGTCCGAGGAACCACCCGTAGCCCTTCGAGGCTTGATTGGTCATTGTTCCGGCCCTACGCGGCGGGCGCGGCCGTCCGGTCGCCTCCCCATGGCGCGGTGCCACCTTACGTGACTTGCACAAGGTTGTGACCCGTGGCGCAAACGTGCGGGTGGGCGGCCAGTTGAGGTCTCGGTTTACGGGCGCTGCAGTGACTAGGGAAGCAGTGTAAAGGCGGGAACGTGCCTGGGTCGAACAACCCCGAAGTGCCTCCGGTCGAGCGTGGCTACCTCGACAAGACCGAGGCGCTCCGCGGCGGCCACGACAGACGCATCCACCGTGCCCAGGCGCAGACCACGGTAGCGGGCGGTCAGCTCAGCCATCCGCAGCCAGTCTCGGGCCAGCACCGGCTCGGGCGTCAAGGCGCCCGAGGCGAGGTCCCCAAGGAGACGGATCTCAGGGTCCGGGCCAAGCCGGGTCGCCACCAGATACGCGACTTCCGTGACGACCAAGAGCGGCACCAGTAGCGGACCTGGATGCGTCTCGAGCAGCTCCAGGCAGGCTCGGTGGTGCTGGTCGTCGGCGTCGATATAGGAGTAGAGGGGTCCGGCGTCGATCAGGAGTGCGATCTGCCCAGCTCCCGGGCCAGTAGCTCCTCGATCTGTTCCGAGACATCACCCAGACCGCTCCGACCCGAAGCAGCAGCCAGTAGTCGCCGCCGGCCCTGCTGGTGCTTCCCACCTAGGTGGGCCTCGATGGCCTCGCGGGTGAGTTCGGAAAGCGTCAACCCGCGCCGCTCCGACTCATGCCGCAGTCGGGCGTCCAGATCGTCGGAAAGCTTCACCGTCGTTCGCTTCACAGTATGCCAGCATACCATGGGTGGCGACGGGTGGCGACGGGTGGCGACCCTCGGACTCGCACCGGGAGCGAGTCCATGAACGCAAGGTGCGCCTGGCCAACTGGGATCATGGCGAGCGCCGGGCCCGACCCTGAGGGGCCGACTTCGACAGATGGCCAGCCGCTCCCGTTGCCGGCACCCCGGAGCTAGCCGCCTCCAGGCCATTTAGGGTGGCAGCGGTCCTTCAGCAGGCGACCGAGGCGGACCGCAAGTCGTGATCGACGGACGGCGGGGCGACAGATCCGGGACGGCGGATCCCAGAGCTGAACCAGCGCCACCGTGCCGCACCCAGCCAGACCCTGGCCCGCTTTCTCGAACTCCCTCTCCAGACCTGATCACCGCGAGGCTCACACCCCAATGGGGGAGCTGGCGGGCAGGTGATACGCTCAGATCGATGCTAGTTATCGATAAGGTCTCTTATCAGTACCATGATCTGAACTCGGACTGCCACCGCGTCACCCAGTCCTTCCAGGCCCCTCAGGTTGTGGGGGTTGAGGGTATATTTCCGGCCGTGGGCTGTGATGACAAGGAGCAGGTCCAGCACCCGGTTCCTTGGCTAGGGCCGGCCTGAACTATGTCGAAGGCCAGAAGTCCGTGGCTGACCGCGACCTCCGCGGTTACGGGGATGGTCCCGGCAGAGTCAGGGACTTGACCACCCTTAGCAAGGGACCCAGCTCACCCAGAGCCATCAGGGCCCCGGGTCATGTCGCCTGACGTCGTTCCCTGGCTGAAGGCTCTCTTCCAGGATCTCCACACCCGGTCCCCCCACGCCATCCTCTGGGACTTGGATGGGGCTTTACCTCCACTCAAGGTCAGGGTCCAACTGGCGGAGGAAGGGCCTAGGACGGAGATCGCGCTGCCTGAGGACCGACCACTGGCCCGCCTCCGCGTGGCCGAGCGGGTTCAGCGCCAGGTGCACTCCCACTGGGAGGTGGACCTCCCCCCGTGCCCGGATCACGGCACCGGCCTCAAAGCCGTGCTGAGCGGCGAAGAGATCCGCTGGCGCTGCCCGCACGGAGATGTGGACTGCGCCGTCGGTGACTACCAGGAACTGCTGTGGCCGCCCGGCCCCGAGGACGAGCGCCAGGCGGCGCCGTTGCTGGGCGACCGTTGGAAGCGGAGGGGCATCCGTGGGGTGCAAAGCTGGAGCGTCCACCACGGAGTAGTCCGGGCGACCGTACATGAAGGCACCGACCTGGGTGCAGTCGCCCGGGCGGCAGCGCCCTTCAGGGTCGACTTCGAGCGCGTCCCGCCAGTTGGATGGGCGCGGCAGCAGGATCCGGATGGCGAGACCCTCATGATCACGAACGCCCCCATGCATCTGGCCCAGCTCAGTGGCCGGCTGCACCGGTCTGCGGCGGGTGGACTCCAAGTCGGGGGCACTGAGGTCCGGCTGCTCATGAGACACCGCGTCGGCCCTCTGGACGGGCCGCTCCTGCTTGATGCCAACGGGATGCCATTCGCCGACGAGGGAGACATGCTGATCGGCTGCGGCGGCTATGAACCAGCCGGGCCGGTGCGGGGCGCCGGGAACGGAGTTTTCGCGGTCGGCAAGATCACTCGGGTGTCTACGGCGACGCCTCCGAAGGCTGAGGCGGTGCAGCCGGACGGGGTGACGGAGTAGCCCAACCCAATGGTGGCGGCCCTCCGTTGTGCCATCGTGGAGCGCCCTGGAGCGAGGCGGTCCCGTGGCTCCAGCTAGAAAAGGGCCGAGTGCATGCATTTTTGCCGTGAAGGGTTCCCACCACCCACCGACTGGACACGTCGCCGCCAGGTTTGCGGGGTTACCCGTCCGCCAGCGGTATCATCGCCAGACTTCCATACCCTGGAGGGTTAACATGGAGCAACTGGACTCGGAGAGGCCGATTTCAGGGGGGCCTCCCTTCAACCCTCTGACCTCACCGCCACCTGGGGCGGCCCGGCAGCAGGGAAATAACGGATGGGCCATTGCGGGGATGGTCCTCGGAATCACCGGGCTGTGCTTCTTCTGGACCGGGCCGTTCGGCTGGGTACAGTCAGTATTGGCCATTGTCTTCAGCGCGATAGGGCTTGGCCATGCCAAGCAGGCCGCCCCCCATGGGACGATGGCACTGGTCGGTGTGATCCTTGGCGCTTTGGGGATCCTGATTATCCCCCTCTTACTGTTCGGCGTCATGTTTGTGGACTTCAGCAACGGCGGCCATCCAGTAATCCTCGGACCTCGTTAGACGAGTGAATAGGTCGCTGGCCATTGCTCGCAGCCAATGGGTCGCCGTCGAGGCTATCGCAATCCTCTCGCATTGGTCTGCGACCGGGACTTGCCACTGACGCATCGGATGATGCCTGTTCCATTCCGATACGTCAAACATTTCGTCACAGTGCCCGTAACGGTGGGCGACCTGCGCACCACCTTTGCCATCGACACCGGAGTCGGTATCACCTGCGTCTCAAACCGCCTGGCAGAGCGGGCCGGATGGGATCCAACGGGAGCCACGATGACTGGCCGGCGCATGTCCGGCCAGGAGATTACGGGGCCCCTGGGCAGGGTCCCACCGATCCGCCTCGGCGATCACGCGGTCGATGTGGGAGCAACCGCGATATTCGATATCGCGGAGGTGGCCGGTCTCGAGGACATCGAGGGCTTCCTGGGACTCGACGGGTTCACCTCAACGCCTCTGACCTTCGACTACCCGCGCAAAGCTGTCCTGGTCGAAGATGCTGCATCCCTCAGCCGCCGCTCTCGTGAGGGGATCTCCGTCGAGGTCAGAGTTGAGCTCGAGGAGCATCTGGCCGAGGCGTTTCTATCCCTGTCTTTGCCCCACGTCGGCCCGGTTGAAGTGGAGGTCGACACGGGAAGTAGCCAGCTGATTTTGGACGAAGGCGTGGCCCGGGCTGCCGGAGCTGACCTCGGCCCCCAAGCGGTACGCCGGATCGAGGGAACTGACGAGACCGGCTACCGCTACATCCGCTACTTCGGCAGCCTGCAGGGCCAGATCTGTGTCACGGGCCAGCCAACGCTCAGCCAGGAAGGTCCGGCGATCATGGCCCAGCGGATCATCTATCAAGGGCTGGTCGGTGACGACTTCCTCAGTCGCTTCGTCGTTACCTACGACTTGAGTCGAGCTCGGATGATCTTCCGCCGCCCGTAGGCAGTATCGTCAGCCCCCCTCCCCCGCTTCCGGTGCGGCCCCTCGGCCCTGGACCCCGTCCGATACCACCGGCACCCGGCCACCTCACGAGCCTGCCTTGAGCCGCGCTTCGAGGGCCTCGCGAGCGTACTGGGAGACCGTCTTGCCCTCATCTGCCGCTACCTGTGCTGCTCGGTCCCGGATCTCCGGTGGCACCCGAAAGGCGATTTGCGGGGAACGAGCGGGAGCGCCGGAAAGGGACGGTCGGCCGCCCCCACGCCGCACCTCCTCGACGATGGCCTCCACGAGCTCGGGGGTGAGCCGGGTGCCGTCCGCCAAGCGTATGTCTTCGCGTTCCAGGTCGACGTCGGGGCCGATTGGGGTCTCGGTCTTGACAACTGGTGCTCGGTGACTGGTCATGATGGCTCCTTCCGGTAGTGGGTGGGCATCACGTGGATGACCAACAGGACAGGCTCGGGGTCCTCGTCTCTTTGGACCTCCGTGGCGATGACTTCGAGCCCGCGGCCTCGCTCGTCGTCTCCGACCCAACGCCAGACTGGGCTGGCCTTTGAGGTGGCGACGGAGGCCGGTGTGGCATTGGCCATGACGAAGCGGGCGGAGCTCCGGCCAATCCGGTGTCGGCGCGCCGACTGGGGGAACCGGATCTCCACCATAAGATTCTGTCAGACCAAACCAGTTGTGTCAAACACAACCTGTCACTGTGATCGGCCCGCGCGGCGTCACGAGCTTACGGTGACTCGCCCGCAGATAGAAGAGCCTCGATCAGAAGGACGACGGCCTGGCTGCCCGCTTGGTTTCGCGTGTTGGTCGCCGGCGCGACCAACACCGCGAGCCAGCCCTTCCGCCGCCCGTGGGAGTCGCTGTCAGCGAAAGTCGACCGGCCGCGGTCGGTTCATCCCGCGAATGGGCACTGCCTCAGAGGCCCTCCCCCACTTCGAGTGCTGCACCTCCGCGCTGGATCCCGCCAGATGTCACCGGTTGTCCCTCCCAGGTCCGCCGAAGTTGTGTGCTTTGAGCGACGATGAGTACATGCATTCGGTCTCTCATCGCGAGCTGCGTAACGACGGTGCCCGAATTCTCGCCGCCGTCAAGGGCGGTGAGATCATCGAGGTGACCGACCGTGGCGAACCCACCGCCATCCTGGTGCCACCCGCCACCTTCCGCATCAATGCTCCGTCTGGCGGCAAATTGAGCACGCCCGAACCCGTAGACCGCTTGGCGGAGATCTCCCCCGTCGTGGCCGCTGAATCCACCCAAGATGTGCTCGACGCCTTACGCGTGGAGCGGTGATCGCCTACCTGCAAACCTCGGCATTCCGCAACCTCCTTAGTCGCCGACTTGTCGCCGACCCGGAGTCGGAAGCGTTGCGGGCTAGGTTCGTCGGCCTGCGCAGCGGAGGGGATCACCTCGTCTCTAGCCAGTTACTAGTCACGGAAGCCCATCGGGCATCAGCATGTGCAGAAGGCGGCCACCAAGCTCGGCCTCGTCCGCGAAGATCCATCGTGAGCCTACCTGCGGATCGAAGCCGGGGTGTCAGAGCGATCCCCAGACCACGGCGCCAAGGCCCGCCGGCAGACCTCCGGCCCGATTACCTGCTCTCAGACCACGGGCGAGCCGTACATCTCGCCGAGCGGGTCGCTGATTAGTTCGAGCCGCGCCCCGTCGGGGTCTCGGAAGTAGAGCGACGAGCCGTCCACGTGGGCGTAGGGCACCCCGGCGGCATCGAGGTTCGCCCGGACATGCTCCCACCGCTCTCGCTCGATCGAGATCGCCAAGTGGTGCAGTCCGCCGAGCACCTCGGCGTAGGGACCGAGATCGAGTCCAGGGAGGTCGAAGAAGGCGATGGCGTTACCGTTGCCAACATCGAAGAAGAAGTGTGTCGAGCCCCCGTAGTCCCGGTTCTCGAGCATGTCCGTTAGTGGCATCTCGAGAACGTCTTGGTAAAAGTGTATGGTCCGCTCCACGTCGCTGCTGATCAGAGCCACGTGGTGGATCCCGCGGGTGGAGGTTCGCGGTCGCGTGTCGCTTGGGCGGAGGTGGCGAGTGGCGAGCTCAACCCGGCGGGCCGCAGCGGCGGCCCGCGCCTCGCCCTGGAGACCCACCATAGGTCCTTCCGAGTGTCGTTCGCCTGTCCCACCCTCCGAGGGTGTGGGACCCCGCCCTACCGCGGCCTGCTCAGTGGTCACAGCTGAACAGACTACGACCGTTCTGCGTGTCGGAGCAGGCCGGGCTGAGCGGGTTCGGTTTTAGCCAGGTCTCGCCGACGCCGCCTCCCGCGTGGCCGGCCGCCGCCGCGCCAGGAGGCGGCTCCCCGACAGGGCCACCGCCACCAGCATCAGCGCCACCGCCAGGTAGAGGCTGGTGTGGATGCCATCGACGAAGGCGCGCCCCGCCGCTCCTGTGAGGTTGGTGCCACCGACGAAGATGGCGAAAGCCAGGCTTCGGGGGATGCTGTGGGAGGCGGCGACGATGGCGGCGGCGAAGGAGAAGACCATGCCCACGTTGGCGCAGGTGCGCAAGAGTCCCGCCGTCAGGCCAAAATCGCGGGCGGGCGATGCCCGCATCACCGCCGTGGTGTTGGCTGGGAAGAATGCGCCTGAGCCCAGGCCGTTGATCACGCTCCCGATGGAGATAAGCCAAAGGGGACTTCGCAAGGTCAGCCCGGTGTAGAGCAAGAGTGCTCCGACCGAGATCAGCAGCCCCACGGTCGCAGGCCAGGCGGCACCCATCCGGTCCGTCAGCCGTCCGGCGAAGGGCGAGGCGACCGCCCCGACCAGATAGCCGGGTATGAGCCAGAGTGAGCCCGCCAAGGGGGTCTGACCGCGCACCCCCTGGAGGTACATGATCAAAAGGAAGAGCACCGAGAAGCTGGCCAGCGCCTGGAAGAACGACGCCGCCAGCGATGGGGACATGGTCGGGATGCGGAAGAGCCGGAGCTCGACCATCGGGGCCTTGACCCTCCGCTCCACCACCACGAACCCGGCCAGGCAGACGGCTCCGATCACCAGGGCCACCTCGATGCTCGCGTCGAGCGAGCTCGACGCAAGTTCGATCATCGCCCAGAGGATGCCCAAGAGGCCGAGCCCGAGAAGGCCCATGCCCCAGAGGTCGAGGTCCCTCGGCTTCCTCTCCCCTCTCTCGCTCAGAACCAGCAGCGCCACCAGCAAGGCCGCCAGCCCGATGGGCACGTTGATCCAGAAGATCCAGCGCCAGGAAATGTAGGTCGTGATCAGGCCGCCGACGATGATTCCGATGATCGCTCCAAGGTTCCAGCCCACCGCATTGAAGCCGTAGGCCCGGCCCCGGCGCTCGGCGGGGAAGTTGTCGGCGATGACCGCGCCGCTGTTGGCGGCGATCAAGGCACCTCCCGCTCCCTGCAGCACCCGGAAGCCGACCATGGCGGCCTCGTTCCAAGCCAGGGCGCACAAGAGAGAGCCGATGACGAATACGGCGAAGCCGGCCTCGTACATCCTCACCCTGCCGAAGATGTCGCCCAGCCGTCCCACCTGGGTCGAGAGCAGGGTGATCACTAGTAGGTAGCTGACGATGATCCAGATGATCGAGCCCAAACTCGCGTGGAGCGAGCGCTCGATGTGGGGCAGAGCCAGGACCACGATGGTGGTGTCGATGGCCGAGATCAAGACCCCGGTCGCTATCACCGCCAGCGCCCACCCCGGGGAGCCCCGGCGCGGCGCGATCAGGCTCAGGCCCATCGCCCCAGCCTAACCAAGCAACTGGCCCTGGCGGGTTACGGAGCCACCGGGGCCAGCCGACCTAGTGGTCAGCCCCGGCAGGACCGGCGCTGCCCGTCCACCTCTGCTCGATGTGGCCGAAGTGCCAGATGCTGAGTGCGACCAGCCAGGTGCCTACGAAGAGTCCGACGATGATGAAGCCGGCGGCGTTGATGTTGAAGTTGGCCGCGTTGTTCCAGAACCCGCCTTTCAAGTGCAGCTCCACTGCGATCAAACCCAGGAGTTCGATCGTACCAATGAGAAAGGCCACCCCAACGGACAAGGCGGTGATGGTGATGTTGTAGTAGACCTTGCGAACGGGCTTGGCGAACGCCCAGCCGTACGCGAAGTTCATGAACGAGCCGTCGATGGTGTCCAGCAAGCTCATCCCCGCCGCGAAGAGAATGGGCAGGCACAGGATGGCGTACCAGGGCAGCCCCGAGGTTGCGGCGCCGGCGGCCAGAACCAGCAGCGCGATCTCGGTCGCGGTATCGAAGCCCAGCCCGAAGAGGATCCCGACCGGGTACATCTGCCAGGGGGAGCGGATGGACCGCATCAACTTGCCGAAGAATCGGTACATCATGCCTCGGGAGTTGAGCTGGTGCTCGAGCTCCTGGTTCGAGAACTGGCCCTGGCGCATCCGCAGGAAGACCTTGACAATCCCCACGAGGATCACCAGATTGAGCAGGGCGATGAGGTAGAGGAAGCTGCCCGAGACCAGGGTGCCGAAGAACCCGCCAAACCCCTGCAGCGCCGAGTGGGGATTGGTGGTCTGCTTGAACACCGCTCGGGCGGCGATGGTCAGGCCCACCGCCAGTGCGAAGACGACGGTCGAGTGTCCTAGGGAGAACCAGAAGCCGACGCTGAGGGGCCGCTTGCCCTCCGACATGAACTTCCTGGTGGTGTTGTCGATGGCGGCAATGTGGTCGGCGTCGAAGGCGTGCCGCAGCCCGAGGGTGTAGGCGGTGACCGCGATCCCGGCCCCCAGGGCCTTGAAGTGGGCGGGCAGGATAACGACGACAAGCAGTCCCCAGCCCAGCACATGCAGGCCGAACACGGCGCCCGCCATGCCCCCGACCCTCGCCCACTCCTTCGGACTGAGCCCCTGGCGGATCCGCGCCAGGCGCCCGACCGAGGTCGCAGCCACTGTGGCCATGGCCAACAACTCCTCCCAGAGACGCTCCGGACATGCTAACCCTGTTGCGACCTGGATGCAACAGACAACTTAGATCAGGTGACTCTGGATGTCACTGAGGACTGCGCCACGCTCGCCCCGGGTGGCAATCTAACCTTGTGCCCGAAGACCCCCCCCAGATACTGACCTCATCTCTGCCAGGCGGGGTGCGGCGGATCGTGATCAACCGGGTGTCGCCCCGGGTCGACGGCGGTTCTCTCCCGGCCAAGGCGGTGGTCAGGGAGATGGTCCCTGTCGCGGCCACCGTGTTCGCTGATGGCCAGCCGGTGCTGGTGGCACGGGTTCGCTGGCGCAGCCTGGAGCCGGAGGCACCAAGCCGCTGGCGGACGCGGATTCTGAAGCGAGCCAGCGACGACTCCTACAGTGCCGAGGTCGAATTCTCACTGCTTGGGGCAGCCGAGTTCCAGATTGAGGCGTGGATCGATAACTTCGCCGGTTGGCGCCGCGGCTACCGCCGCTGGCTGCTGGCCAAGCGCGACCCCTCGGCGGAGCTCGCGACCGGGCTCCGAATCGTCGAGGAGCTGGCGCCGAAGCTGCCGGGGCAAGCGGCCCACACCCTCCTTCGGCACGTCCGCCAGCTCCGCGGGGGACCACACTCCGGCCTTGAGCGCTATCTGCTCTCGCCACAGGTGGCCCGGACCATGGCCCGTGCCCTCCTCGCAACCTCAGCCGTCGCGACCCCTCCTCTCCCGGTCTGGGTCGAGCGGCAAAGGGCCCTGTTCGGGTCCTGGTACGAGATGTTTCCCCGTTCCGAGGGATCGGAGGCGGACAAGAGCGGGACCTTTATCTCGGCGAGCCGGCGGCTGCGGGCCATCGCGGACATGGGCTTCGACGTCCTCTACCTGCCCCCGATCCACCCCATCGGGAATACCGACCGCAGGGGTCGAAACAACGCCCCCCGGGCCCGGCCGGGGGACCCCGGCAGCCCCTGGGCGATCGGATCAGCGGCCGGCGGCCACCTGGCGGTCCATCCCAACCTCGGCACCTTGGCCGACTTCCATGCCTTCCAGCAGGAGGCCAAGGACCTCGGCCTGGAAGTGGCTATGGACTACGCCCTCCAGTGCTCCCCCGACCACCCCTGGGTCAAAGAGCACCCGGGCTGGTTCGAGCACCGCCCCGACGGCGGTATCCGGCCGGCCGAGAACCCACCCAAGCGCTACGACGACGTCTTCCCCTTGGACTTCACCTGCCCGGACTGGCGGGAGCTCTGGAAGTCCTGCTACCAGATCCTGGAGTTCTGGATCGGCCAGGGGGTCAAGGCCTTCCGGGTGGACAACCCCCACACCAAGCCAGTCGCATTCTGGGCCTGGGTCTTCCGCCAACTCCGCCGCGATCACCCCGACGTGATCACCCTGGCCGAAGCCTTCACCCGCCCGGCGCTGATGGAGGAGCTGTCCAAGGTGGGGTTCAGTCAGAGCTACACCTACTTCACCTGGCGCACGACCAAGGTGGACCTGCGCACCTACATGACCCACCTCTGTGAGGAGAGCGCCGACTACCTGAGGCCCAACTTCTTTGCCAACACCCCGGACATCCTGAGCCACGAGCTTCAGCTCTGGGGAGCGCCCGCCTTTCGCTACCGACTGGTGCTGGCGTCCACCCTCTCCCCCAGCTACGGCATCTACAGCGGCTACGAGCTCTGCGAGAACCGGCCCCAGTCCCAGGGGTCGGAGGAGTACTGGAACTCCGAGAAGTACCAGTTCCGTCCCCGGGACTGGGACGACACCCACTCGCTGGCCCCGCTGATCCGGCAATTGAACGGGATCCGCCGCCAGCACCCAGCGCTGCAGCAGTTGCGGCGCACCCACTTTCACGCCACCGACAACCCCAAGGTGCTCGCCTACTCCAAGAGCACGGCGGACATGTCCGACGTGGTGCTGGTAGTCGTCAGCCTCGACGCCACTCGGCCGCAGCGGGCCAACGTCCGCCTCGCCTGGCGGGCCCTGGTGGAGCACCCCCCTAAGCGACTGGAGCTGAATGAGCTGCTGTCTAGAAAGAGCTGCAGCTGGAGCGGAGCCTCCTGGACGGTGGAGCTCGATCCCAAAGTGGGTCCGGCCCTGATCTATGCAGTGCGTCCCGAGCGATGAACCTGGCCAGCGACCGGCTCTGGTACCGCGATGCCGTCATCTACGAGGTCTTCGTCCGCGGCTTCTATGACGCCAACGGGGACGGCGTCGGCGACCTCCCAGGATTGATCTCCCAATTGGACTATCTCCACTGGCTCGGAATCAACTGCCTCTGGCTCCTGCCCATCTTCACCTCGCCCCAGCGCGACGGCGGCTACGACATCAGCGACTTCTACACCGTCCAACCCGAGTACGGATCCGTCGAGGATGTGCGCCGGCTGGTCGAGGAGGCGCACAGCCGCGGAATCCGGGTGATCACGGATTTGGTCATGAACCACACCTCGGACCAGCACCCCTGGTTCCAGGAAGCTCGCAGCAGCCGCAACGCCAAGCTGCGCGACTGGTACGTCTGGAGTGACACCCAGACCAGGTATTCGGAGGCCAGGGTCATCTTCTTCGACTCCGAGGCCTCTAACTGGGCCCTCGATCCCCAGACCGGGGCCTACTACTGGCACCGCTTCTTCAGCCACCAGCCTGATCTCAACTACGAAAACCCTGAGGTCCAAGAGGAGATGCTGCGAGTGGTCAAGTTCTGGCTCGGGCTGGGCCTCGACGGGCTGCGGCTGGACGCCGTCCCCTACCTGTTTGAGGCGGAAGGGAGCAACTGCGAGAGCCTGCCAGCGACCCACGACTTCCTCAAACGGGTGCGGCGAGAGGTCGACCAGACCTTCCCCGACCGGGTGCTCCTGGCGGAGGCCAACCAGTGGCCGACCCAGGTCCGGGATTACTTCGGCGATGGGGATGAGTGCCAGATGTGCTTCCACTTCCCCTTGATGCCGCGGATGTTCATGGCCCTTCGCCAGGAGCAGCGCTACCCAATCACCGAGGTACTGGCTCAGACCCCGGCCGTCCCGGCCGACTGCCAGTGGGGCATCTTCCTTCGGAATCACGACGAACTCACCCTGGAGATGGTCAGCGACGCCGAGCGCGACTACATGTACGCCGAGTACGCCAGCGACCCCCGGATGAAGCTCAACTTCGGCATCCGTCGCCGCCTGGCTCCGCTCCTGAGCAACGGGCGCCGGCAGATGGAGCTGCTGCACGGGCTCTTGCTCTCTTTCCCCGGGACCCCCATCCTGTACTACGGGGATGAGATCGGCATGGGCGACAACGTCTATGTCGGTGATCGGGACGGGGTGAGGACGCCGATGCAGTGGAGCGCCGACCGCAATGGTGGTTTCTCCAAGGCCGACTTCGCCCAGCTTTACCTCCCCCCCTTGATGGACCCGCTCTACGGCTACCAGGCCTGCAACGTGGAGCAGCAGCAGCGCAGCGAGAGTTCCTTCCTCCAGTGGCTGCGGCGGTTCATCCAGCTGCGCCAGGCCCACCCCGTCTTCGGCCGGGGCACCTTCCAGGTCGTGGAGGCCGACAATCCCTCGATCCTTGCCTTCCTCCGGTCCTCCGAGTCAGAGACCATGCTCTGCGTGAACAACCTCTCCCGCTTCGCCCAACCGGTGGCACTGGCCCTGCGGCAGTTCCAGGGAGTGGTGCCGGTCGAGCTCCTGGGCCGGGTCCCCTTCCCCAAGATCGGGTCCCGCCCCTACCCCCTGACCCTCGGGCCGCACGGCTTTTACTGGCTGCGGCTGGAGGCGGGCCGGTGACCGAGGCCCCGGCGCTGCTGGGACTGCCCGGGATCGAGGATGCCCTCCAGGGCGTCCTTCCCCAGGAGCGCTGGTTCGCCGACAAGCACCGCCAGCTCCAAAGCCTGCGGATAGCCCAGGTCTACTGGTTGAGGCGGGAGCTGCCAGCGCTGGCAGTGGCGCTGGTCGACCTCACCTTCAGCGAGGGGGTGCCGGCCACCTACCAGCTGGTCCTGGGGCTGCGCCCCTGGAACCGCCACCTCTCGTCCAACCTACGCTCTGTCGCCCACCGGGTGGGCTCCGGCGACGGCGGCTCCGACTCCGAGGCCCAGGAGAGCTGGGCCATCTACGACGCCTTCGCCGACCCGATCCTGGCAGCGGCCTTCATCGCGGCCCTGGCCGAGAGCCGCTCCATCGGCGGCCAGCCCCGGGGCCAGCTCCGCTTCCGGCTGCTCCATCCCCCACTGCCGCCGCTGCCGACCTTGCAACCCAACCAGGGGCCACCCAAGGATCAGAGCCAGTCGAGCATGGTCTACGGCGACGACATCCTGGTCAAGGTCCTGCGTCGGGTCTGGCCCGGGATCAACCCGGAGGTCGAGATCCTAGAAGCCCTGGACGTGGCCGGCTTCGTCGGCATTCCCAGGCCCGTGGGCGTGGTGGAGGCGGAGAGCCAGGGCGAGACCATCTCCTTGGCGGTGGCGCAGAACTATCTTCGCAACGGCAGCGACGGCTTCACCTTGGCGCTGACCTCGCTGCGGGACCTCTACGGCGACCGCCTGCTCGATGCCGATGGGGCCGTGCCGCTGCCGGAGAACTCGGCCCAGGCGGTCCAGGGTCAGGGAGCCTCCTTCGCCGGCGCTGCAGCTCAGATCGGCGATCTCACCGCCGAGATGCACCTGGCTCTGGCCCGACTCCCCGAGGGGCCGCTTGGGGCCCGGCCACTTTCCCAGGACGATCTCCAGGCCATCGCCGATGACCTCGACGCCTACTCCCACCGCCTGCTGGGGCTGGACGACGTCCGCCTTGAGCCCCTGGCGGTGCACGCCGGCGCACTCGAGGATCTCGCGCGGAAGGTGGTCCGGCTCGCCCCCCAGGGCCGTGCCATCCGCATCCACGGTGACTACCACCTCGGCCAGTTGCTCCGCACCGATGCCGGGTGGCACGCCCTCGACTTCGAGGGCCGGCCCGCCGTCCCGATCTCGGTGAGAAGGCGCAAGGCGACGCCTCTCCAGGACGTCGCGGGCATGCTCCGCTCCTTCGACTACGCCGCCAGCGTGGCCCTGCGGCAGCAAGTAGACGCCGCCGATGTCGGGGCCGCCAGCCTGGCGCCCCTCGGTCGGGCCTGGTCCGCCGCCGCCCGCCAGGCCTTTATGGACCGCTATCTGGAACGCGTCTCAGCCTATGCGCTCCTGCCAGACGATCCCGAGGGCCTGCAGCTGCTGCTGACCTGCCTCCAGGCGAGCCAGGCACTCTACGAGGTCGACTATGAGCTCCACAGCCGCCCAGACTGGGTCTCGATCCCGCTGGAGGGGCTGGCCCGCCTGCTCAGTACCCCAGAGCTCACCCCCGAGGCAGCCACCGACTCCAGCTGATCGGACGCTTCAGGCTTCCTGCTCACCCTGGCCGAAGCTGCGCCACTCCCTGGTGAACGGGTAGGTGGCGAAGTAGAGCTTGGCCACAGCTCCGCCCGGGCTCCGTACGACCAGCATCCGCTCGCCACGCTCTCTCCCGTCAATCGCGACGAAGGCGTCCTCGCCGGAGTGGGCGAACCGGGTCACCAGCTCGCCCGGCGTGGCCCGTGTCGGGCTTGCCTGCAGCTCTTGATCCTTCCAACGGAACGTCCACTCCTCCCCCTCCGACCACCAGTGCCCGAGCAGTTGGGCTACCGCTGGAGGCGCCGCCGCCCCTGGGGACCAGGTGCTGGCGGGGACGGCCAGGCGCAACTCCCCCAGCAGCTCCACCGCCAATCCGCCGAGATCAATTCCGGCACCGCAGTTGGTCAGTAGGACCACGCCCATCCCGCTGGCCTGATGGCAGAGCACCGCCGCCAGGAACCCGGGCATGGCCCCCAGATGGCCCTGGTAGATGGCGTCGCCGTCGCGCAAGAGCATCAGACCGAGACCGAAGCCTGTCCGCCAGTGGGCCAGGTCGGAGATTGTCCTCGGGGCCCGCATCTGATCCAGCAGCTCGGGGGAAAGCACCCCCGGGCTGGCCCCCACGAGGGCCCCACTCCAGCGGCAGAGGTCGGTGGCGCTGCTCCACAGCTGCCCCGCCGGAGCAATGGCGCCGCAGTCGATGGGCGGCTCGGGCACTACCTCATCGCTGTATGGGGCCACCAGATACCCCTCGGCCATGGGCGCCGAGGGGGTGAGGCTGGTACGCCTCATGCCAAGGGGTTCCAGGATCCGTTTGCGGACTACCTGTTCCCAGCTGCCCCCACCCACTCGAGCAACCAGTTCGCCGAGGAGGGCAAAGGCCATGTTGGAGTAGTGGAAGTACCGCCCTGGCGGATAGAGGCGCTCGCCCTGACGGGCGACCTTCGCCAGTTCCTCACGGGAGGGGAAATCCAGCGTCTCCCAGATCCGGCCGACGGGCTCGCGCTGGATGCCGGAAGCATGGGCCATGAGATCGGCGATGCGGATGTCTGGGTACGGCGCATCGGCCCAGCCACTGGTCAGCGGAGCCTCTAAGTCGAGTTTGCCCTCGCCCACCAGCTGCATCAACGCCACCGCGGTAAGGGTCTTGGTGATGGATCCGATTCGGTACTGCACCTTCGGCCCGGCGGCGACTTCCCGACCGATGTCGGCAGCTCCAGCGACGGTGAGGTGGATCAGCTCCGACCTATCGGCGACGGCGCCGACCAGGCTGGGAAGGCGCTGCGAAGCCTGGATGGACACCACGCGGCTCGCGAACCTCTCCAGCGCGACCTGCGGCACGCCCACGGCCGCAAGGCTACAGGCAGGGCCATGGCCCGGGTCAACCGTCGAGTTCAGACAGGAGGCAGGAGTAAGTGCTCCCCAGGGCTGAGAACTGGGCCATCGAGGTGATTCGCCGCCTCCACCGCCCCAACGGCGTCTCGAGGATCGGTCTGGGGATAGTGTCGGCACACGATGGCCCACAGGGTCTGCCCCGGCTGCACCACTACCGTTGTCCCCTGCTCCCCTGCAGTGCCCAGCACCACCTGGGTCATGACCCAACCCAGGAACAGGGCCACGATTACCACCTTGAGGGCAAACCGGACCGGGCGGTGGCCCACGCGTTGCCAGCGGGATTGTCTTGTAGCGAACATCGGTTCGTATCGTAACGAACATACGTGCGCCCGTCAAGGCTCGAACGGGAGTAGAGATAAGCAGGAGGGTTTGTCCATGTGGTTGTCTCGGCAACTACTAGGACCCCCGCGGCCGTGCGGTGAGCCAGCCCAGAGGCCCAGCAGCGCCCGGCCCCGGTCCAGGTCGCCGCAGTTGGCCTTCCGGGTTCAGCTCACCGAGCTGGCTCTTGCCCTGGGTGGCGCACCCCTCCGCCAACCGCCGGTCGCCAGCCGTTTCGCCGCAGCCTCGAGGAGGCGGACGGGCCACGCAGCTGGCCACTCGTCACCTATCTCCGCCAAGGTGCTGGCCAACCTTCGGGTGGAGATCTCCAGGGCCTTGGCCACGTCGACTGCGCCATTGCCCTCGCCCACCAGCCGGTCCGCCTCCCGCAGCTTGCGCACGATCTGCTCTGGGGAGTGCTTCCTGCCCTTCATCGAGTTCCTCCTGGCCCCCCTCGGCCGTTGAGAAACTGTCCCATACCCTG
>JBOHUL010000032.1:0-23232 GCA_050734425.1 Candidatus Dormibacteria bacterium | reverse complement strand
CTAGCGCGAGGACTCAGGGCCCGGCTGGAACGGACTCCCGGCTGAGTTCGCCCGAGTTCGTATGTGTCACGGATCCGTCAGGTGGCGACGCTGCATTGGCCGAGCCGGGGTTGTGGCATTAGACTTCAAACCTCTTGGGACGGAGAGGTGGGCTAGTTGGGTCGGTTGCCTTCGCTGGTGAGGCGCCGTCCCCAAGAGAGGTTGTGGGGCCATCAGAACTGGCGGGCAAACCGGTCCGGCCCGGAAATTGCGCCGAAGGTGGCTGGTATCGATCTTGAGCGACCTGCTCCGGTCAAGGGCGTGGCCCAGGTTGCCCACCGAGCCAAGGGGCGATGCCCACGACGGCCCGGAACAGGGCCTGGTCAAGCCCTCGGCTGTCCTGGGCCCTCTGTCAGACCGACGGAGAGAGAAGGAGTGAGCACTAGAGGGTAGGGGGTTGCGTTTTGGGTGCCGACCTGAAGGCCGCATGTTCCGCAGCCACCACGATCAAACGAACTAGATGGAGATGATTCGGATGAACCTATTCACCAAGCGCCTGGGGCTGGTGCTCGCAGGCGTCGTCGGGGTGGGGGCCATAGCCAGCCTGGCCCTCGGGGCGAGCTTCGCCCTGTTCACCGCCCAAGCCCCGACCCAGAACAACGTGTTCGCGGCTGGAACGCTCTCCTTGACGGCAGGAAGCGAGACGTCGACCACCACGACCTTCAGCAACCTAGCGCCGGGCTCCAATCCCAGCACCTTCTACCAGCTGGACCTCGGCGGGTCACTCGACGCCTTCGTGGGCCTCGATGCCACCTGGACTTCCACGGCGGCGGTGCCGGTCGATAAAACGTGCGTGGATGAATCGGCGCCCAGCGCTGCGCAGTGCGGCACCGGCATGCTGCCGCTGCTCTATCCCCGTTCGGGCGGCCTAACCCTCACGACCTATGACAGCAACCAGACCGCGGGCATGACGCAGCAGATACTCCTCAGGGACTCGGGCACTGGCCCGACGTCCAACGTGAACACCGTGACTGGTTGCGATGCGACGAGCGGGTACTGGGTCTGCGTCGGGCGGATCAACGACATCGAGATCTTCCTCGGGTCGACCACCGACCTCAGCTTCCCCTGGGGCGGCCCTGTGTGGACCCCGGGCACCAACGAGCTGCTTGAGCTCAGCGTCGGGATCCCCAAATCGGCGGGGAACGGCATTCAGGGCTCGAACGTCACTTTCTACCTCACCGGGCACGCGGTGCAGTCCGACCACAACACAGTCACGGCCGGCACCAATAACAGCGGTTGCGCGGCTAACACCAACGGCGGGTCGAGTGTCCCGGATCTTTCGGGACAGCCCTGCCCCGTCTCCTGGAGCTGACCAGCTAGAGGGCACGGTCAACCACATCGAATGCCAAGGGGAGGGGCGGCGGACGCCGCCGCCCCTCCAACCGCTGGCAACGCGCGGCGGCGCTGGCGGCGGACAAACGACCAGGGTCATGGCATCGGGACGGGCGGCGGGGAGAGTGCGCCTGTGAGCTCGGCAGCGGGAAAAGTGAGGTCGGCTCAGGCGATGGCGCGACCGAAGGAGCGGGCGGCGAACCAGACCGCGACCACCGCCAGCACCGCGATGATCACCACCCCCTGGTAGACGTTGGGGTCGCCCGGGTGGCCCAGGAAGACGGCCCGGTTGGCGCTGACCGCGTGGGCGAAGGGGTTGAGGGTGGAGATGGTCCGGAGCCAACTCGGGGCCAGGCTCATCGGCAGCAGCACCCCTGAGAGCAGCAGCAGGGGCTGGTTGGCGGTGAAGATCACCGGGGCGAAGGAGTTCTCGTCCTTCAGGGTCAGGGCCACGGCGTAGGAGATGGAGGCGATCAGGAGCCCGATCAGGGCGATCAGGCCCAGGGCGATGAGGATTCCCAGCGGCTGGAAGTTGAGCCCGAAGGGCAGGGCCACCAGCACCAGGATCGCCGACTGGATCAAGAGGACCAGCATGTCCCGCAAAGCCCGGCCCAGCAGCATGGCGACCCGGCTCACCGGGGTCACCCGCAGCCGCTCCACCACCCCCAGGCGGAGCTCGGCGATCAGGCTGAATCCCACCCCCGAAGCTCGCCAGTCGGCGCTGGAGTGCTCGAGGCCGAAGAGCTGTACCACGGCTTCCCTGACCAATGCCGACCGCGAGCGGCCGGTGCTGGCAGACGCTGCGTCGAGTGGCTGCCTCTCTCTCATCGAGTGAGATAGGCGTCCGCCGCCTGATGTAACTAGACATGACCCAAGACCGGCAACCCGGCGGGAGCTGCGGTCCAATAGCCGTCAGGGTCCGGATGGTGCCGGACTCTGCGTCGTGATGGCAGACGTCCCAGTTAGGGCTGCGGCGTCACTGGGACCGGGCATCGCCACCGGGGATGCGGCGCACGGTCAGGATCCGGTAGCGCTGGCGGAAATCTGCGAGGCTCTCGCGCCGGACCCGGTTCAGCTCACTGCAGGCGTGGATCACCTCGTCCGCTCCCAGGGCCAGGGCCACGTGGCTGGTGTGGCGGGGTCCGCGGTAAACGGCGCACACGAGATCTCCCAGCCGGAGCGAGGTGGACCCCACGCGCACTCCCACCTGCCTTTGGGCCAGGCTGTTGCGCGGCAGCAAGACCCCGCCGGCGAGGTGGGCCCTCCAGGTCAGACCTGAGCAGTCGAGGCCGCCTGCGCCCGTCGCCCCGAAAACATACGGTGCGCCCAGGAAGTGAAGTGCGGAATCTCGCACCCGCTCGGGGTCCCAGCCCCCAGGCGGCCCCAGGGGCCTCGGTGGGGGGGGTGGTCCCCAGCGGAAGACGCTCTGGGCCGAGACCCAGCCCACCGCCTGGCCCGGGGCTCGGACCAGGTACCGCCCTGGCCGGACCGCCAGCAGTCCGGCCCCGGGATCCCCGGGGAGCAGCTGGGTCGTCAGCTCCGGGGACTCCCCGGGGGGTCGGCGCAGCACCAGTAGCGGCTCCTGGTCGGGGTACAGCCCGGCCCGGGGCCGGCGCTCGGCGAGGGCCAGAAGCCGGCAAGCGGCCCCGGGCCAGACGGCCTCAACCAGGCCCCGGATCTCCTTCGCCTGGGAGGGCAGACCCACCGCGCCCCTGATCCCTCGGTCAGCCAGGGTGATCTGGATCAGGGGGTCGCCGTAGCGCTGGGCGGCGCTGGAGCGGACCCGCTCCAGCCCCGCCGCCAGCCGCTCCCACTCGGGGTCGCCCGCCCGGCTCAACTGTCGGTGTCTCTGAAGAGCCGGTTCCAGACCGACTTGGCGGTGATCGGGCGGGCGCCGGGATGCACCTCCAGCGAGACGCCGTCGGTGCTGAGCAGCACCGGGCTCAAGGGAAAGCTGGCGATGCGGTAGAGACGGCGGACCACCTGGCGCATCCGCTCCGGGGCCGCGGCCCCCCCAACCGCCGCCACCAGCATCGCCCGGTCGGGGGCCGCCAGCGCGGCGTGGCCCCCGCCCAGCTGGGCCAGGCGCTGGAGGAAGCCCGGCACCAGCAGCAGGCTGCTGGAGAAGAGCTGGTCGGTGGTGAAGAGGAAGTTCTCCCTGCCGCCGGTCTCGGCCAGCTCCTCCCGCCAGCGGGTGAGTCGCAGCTCGGTGTTGCGGTCGGCGTGGCAGCGGAGATCGGCCTCGCTCAGGCCGCCGGCCTCAGCCTCGGCCCGGGAGACGCCCTGCATCGACTCCCCCGGGAGGGTCTCGGCCACGAAGGCCAAGAGGCCCCCGGGCAGCTCTTTGACCGCCAGTTCGGCGAAACGGCTGAAGGCACGGATGCTCCGCTCGTCGCGCACACACCAGACCAGGGCGCCGGGGTCGGGCGCCAGCGCTGTGGTGGGGCCGGTGACCTGCTCCGCCCGGCTCAGCCTGGGCTCGGCGGCGGCGACGAAACTGGAGATCGCGCCCGGGGCCGAGGCCCCGGGCCGCCTGGTCTCGGCGTAGAGCGACTCCAGGGAGAGGGCGACCTCGCTCCGGGACCCGCGGGCCATAAGTGCGAAGCGGTCCGGGGGGGCGAGGAACTCCCAGCCCGGGTAGCGGGCCTGGAACTGGAGCCGGAGCCGCTGCTGGAACTGCTGGCGCTGGCGGTCGAGGCGGACGCTGGGCAAGGGCTCAGGTGGCCCGGGAGCGGGAGGAGACGTAGTCAAGCAAGACGTAGTCGCCGAGCCTGTCCGGGCTGACGAAGAAGGCCCGGCCCCGGTTCTGCCGGGTGAGCTGCTTGACGAACTGCACCAGGTACTGGTTGCTCTCCAGCATGAAGGTGTTGATGACGATCCCCTCGCGGGTGCAGTGGCGGACCTCCTGCAAGGTCTTCTGGAAGGTCTCCGGCAGTGGTGGGTACATGAAGACGGCGTGGGACCCCTCCATGTGGGCGGTGGGCTCGCCGTCGCTGACGATGATGATCTGACGGTTCTGGGAGTGGCTCCGCTGCAAGAGCCGCCGGGCCAGCATCAGGCCGTGCTGCATGTTGGTGCCGTAGACGTACTCGCTGTAGGAGAGCTGGGCCAGCATCCCCGGCCCGATCTCGCGGGCGTAGTCGGAGAAGCCGACCACGTGGAGGGTGTCGCGGGGGTACTGGCTCCGGATCAGGGCGTCCAGGGCCAGGGCCATCTTCTTGGCGGCGTAGAAGTAGCCCCGCAGCGGCATGCTCCGGCTCATGTCCAGCATCAGGACGGTGCTGGTCTGGACGCTGCGCTCCGGTTCCAGGATCTCGAAGTCCGCCACCCGGAGCCGGAGCGGCCGGGACCGCTCCCCCCGCTCAATGGCGTTCATCAGGGTGCGCTCCACGTCCAAATTGAAGGCGTCCCCGAACTGGTAGGGCTTGCTCCCCCCGCTGAAGTCGGGCCCGGTCCCAGCTGAGCCCTGGCGGTGTGCCCCCAGGCCGTCGGCGGAGAGGTGGCGGAAGACGTCCGCCAGCGCCTTCAGCCCGATCTTGCGCACCCCCTGAGGGGTCAGCTCCAGGCCGTCGGGGGTGCGCTGCAACTGGCCCTTCTGCTCCAGCTCGTTCAGCAGCTCCTGGATCCGGCGGACGCTGCCCGCGGACTCCTCGCCCAGAGTCCGGGAGAGGTCCTCCAGCAGCCCTGCCGGCATCTCCTTGCCGGAGTACGCCTGGCGCAGGCCCCGCTCCAGGGAGTCGAGCTGCTGCAGCTCGCCCATCACGTCCAGGGCCCCCGGCAGGTCCAGCTCCTGGCCCCCGAAGAAGTTGAAGCGCGACGGTTGGGCCGACTCCGGGGCCAGCTGCCCCAGGAGCCGCGACAGCCGCGCCAGCTGCCCCTGCAGCGCCGGGTCCTGGAGCGCCGCCTGCATCATCTCCTGCAGCTGACGCTGGGTCTCGGGCGAGGCGGACTCCAGCAGCGAGCTCACCTGGGCCATCTGCTGCCGCAGCTGGCTCAAGAAGGAGTCGAGGTCCTCGGGATGGTCGGGGAAATAGGCGCCCCAACGCTCCATGAACTGGGCGTAGCCCGGCTCCTCGCCGCGGGCCCGGCGCTCCAGCATGGCGTTGAGGTCGCCCACCATCTGGCCCAGCTCGGCTAGCTGCTCCCGGGTCAGACCCTGCATGGCCCGGCCCAGCTCTTGGAAGTGGCTCTCGACCAGGTTGCGGCGCAGCTCGGCCAGGAGCTCCTGGAAGTCCCGCTCAGCGCCCTGGTCCAGGAACTCGTAGTCCTGCAGCCCGCGGATGGCCGAGCCCGGCTCCAAGGGCAGGGAGTCGAGCTGCTCCAGTCGCCGATCGGTCAGCTTCTGGATCAACCCCAGCTGGTCGCTCTCCTTGGACTGCTCCAGGCGCTCCTTGAGGGTGCGGCGCTCGCGCTGCAGGATCCGGTCCAGGCGCTCCTCGATCCCGCGGAAGAGGTGGTCCAGGTTGTAGCGCTCGAGCCTGTCCTGGCGCCTTTCCCGGAGCTGCTCCAGGAGCTCCTCCAGGCCCCGCAACTCCCGGCCCTGGCTGTCCTTGAACCCCTGGCTCAGCAGCCGTCGCAGGGCCGACTCGAAGTCCCAGCCGTGGAAGACGTCCTCGGCCAGGCGGGTGAAGAGCTCAGCCGAGTCGGGGAGCTCGATCACCTGGGTGCCGTCCCAGCGGCTGTAGCGCCGAAGGGCGGCCCTGCCGCCCACCTTAGCCCCCGTAGACGGCGGTGTCGTCTACCACCGTCTTGTTGAGCCGCTTGGAGAGATGCAGCCCCTCCAGCACTAGTTCAAGGGCGGCGGCCACGGCCCCGGGCTGCAGCGGCTCCTCCAGGTCGCTGAGGATTCGGGACAGCTCCGGGATCCCGTCTGCTGCCTGGCGGTAGCGCTCCAGCGGGATCATCTCGCCCACCTCGATGGTCAGGCCCTGCTCGAAGCGGGCCAGTAGCGGGCCGAACTCGCCCACGGCGAAGTGGCGCCGGAAGACGTTGACAGTGGCCCCCCGGATCAGCTTCTGCAGCAGGGCGTGGTCCTCACCCTCCTCCCAGGTCTCCAGCTCGAGCTTGCCCAATGTCGAGGCCGCCAGCGCCCCCAGGTCGCTGAGGCGGGGCACCGCCTCCGCCTCGTCCAGGGTGATGGCCCGGCGCAGGGCGTTGGCGCAGAGGCTCTCGACGTTGGCGATGGAGAGCCGCACCGAGACCCCGGAGCGCTGGTTGACCTGGGCGGTGCGCCGGGCCAGCTGGGACATCTCCGCCACCAGCTCCACCATGTGGTTGGGCAGGTGCAGTGGCACTCCCAGCCCCGAGAACTGCTCCCGCTCCTGCTGGATGATCTCCACCTCCAGCTCGGGGGACTGGGGGTAGTGGGTTCTGACTTGGGCCCCGAAGCGGTCCTTGAGCGGGGTGATGATCCGGCCCCGGTTGGTGTAGTCGTCGGGGTTGGCGGTGGCCACCACGACGATGTCAAGGGGCAGCCGCACCTTGAACCCCCGGATCTGGACGTCCCGCTCCTCCATGATGTTGAGCAGCCCCACCTGGATCCGCTCCGCCAGATCGGGCAGCTCATTGACGGCGAAGATGCCCCGGTTGACCCGGGGCAGCAGACCGTAGTGAATGGTGAGCTCGTCGGCCAGGTAGCGTCCCTCGGCCACCCGGATCGGGTCCACCTCCCCGATCAGGTCGGCGATGGAGGTGTCGGGGGTCGCCAGCTTCTCGCCGAAGCGCTGCTCCCGCCCGACCCACTCGATCGGGGCCTGGTCCCCGCGCTCCTGCACCAGGTCCCTGCCGAAGCGGCTGATGGGGGCGTAGGGGTGGTCGTGGACCTCGCTGCCGCGCAGGACCGGGAGCCGGTCGTCGAGGAGTTGGGCCAGGGCCCGGATCAGGCGGGACTTGGCCTGCCCCCGCTCGCCCAGGAAGATGATGTCCTGCCCGGCGAGGAGGGCGTTCTCCACCTGGGGGATGACCGTCTCCTGGTAGCCGACCAGCCCAGGGAAGCACTCCCGGCCCCGGCGCAGGCGCTCCACCAGGTTGTCCCGCAGCTCCTCCCGGACCGAGCGCATCCGGTACTCGCTGCCCCGCAACTCTCCGAGGGTGCCAGGGAGGGCCATCAGGACCCCGGCCCTGGGCCGCCAGGGCGCGCCATGCCGCCAACTATAGACAGGGCCCGGGTCCGGCCCCGGAACGGAGACGCTCGGTGGGGCGACTTGGCGGGCGCTGCGCCCGGACCGTCCCAGACGCCAAGCTATCGGTCGATGGTGGAGCCGGTCGCGGGACAGGGGGCGGCGGCCTTCGGGCGGGAGCGGCTGCGCAGCGCCCGGGAAGCCCCCTACACGGTTCGCCTGGGCTGGGGAGAGGACGGGGTGGCGGCGCTGGCTCCGATCTCGCAGGTGCTAGTGGTGGTCGACGTGATCACCTTCTCCACCGCGGTAGCGGTGGCGGTGGAGCGGGGCGCAACCGTCCACCCCCACCCCTGGGACCCGGACGCCGCGGCTGCCCTTGCCCGCCGCCTGGGCGGCACGGCGGCGGTGAGCCGGTCGCTGGTCTCGGCGTCGAATCCCTTCTCCCTCTCGCCCGCGACCCTGGACCGGGCGGCGCCGGGGGCGGTGATCGTGCTGCCCTCGCCAAACGGCTCGACCCTGGCCGCAGCGGCCGCCAAGGAGGGCTGCCTGGTCCTGGCGGGTTCGCTGCGCAATGCCGCCGCCGTGGCCCGGCTGGCCCGGCGCCGGGGACGGGTGATCTCGGTCATCGCCGCCGGCGAGCGCTGGTCCGGGGGGGGGATGGACCCCGCCGTGGAGGACCTGGTGGGCGCCGGCGCGGTCGTCCACGGCCTGCGCCGTCGCCGCCGCGCCCCCGAGGCCTCCGCAGCGGTCGCCGTCTTCCGCCAGGCCCGCCGCCAGGGGATCCGCCAGGTGCTGGCTGAGTCCGTCTCCGGGCGGGAGATGCGATCCCGGGGCTATGGCGACGAGCTGGAGTGGGCGGCTGCCCTCAACGTCTCGGCCGTGGTCCCGGTACTGCGCCAGGGCGCCTTCGTCGGCGAGGGCTAGGCCCTGGACGGGGAGCAGGGGAGCGGCGGCCGTCCCAGCCTGCGGGCGGCGGCGGTCCTGATCCCACTTTTCCTCGGTAAGGGGGGAGAGCCGCGCACCGTCCTGGTGCGGCGCGTCCCCGGTGGCCGGCACGGGGGCCAGCTGGCCTTCCCGGGGGGCAACCGCGAGCCCAAGGACCGAGATGCGGTCGCGACCGCCCTGCGCGAGGCCGAGGAGGAGATCGGGCTGGAGCCGGAACGGGTCCAAGTGCTGGCCCAGCTGCCGGAGCTGGAGACGCGCAGCACCGGCTACCTGATCACCCCGGTCGTGGGCCGGGTCCTGAGGCCGCCCGAGGGCTGGCGGCTCCAGGCGGAGGAGATCGCCGCGGTGGTGGAGGTGGCGCTGCCCGACCTCCTGCTCCCGGGAGCCCGACAGCGGCGGCGGCTCCAGCTCGATGGCCTCTCCCGGGCGCTGAAGGTGACGGCGATCCCGCTGGGGGAGGACCTCCTCTGGGGCGTGAGCCTGAGGATTCTCGACCTGCTGCTGCCCCGGCTGGACGAGCTTGGCGCCGCCCTGGGCCTTGGTCCATCCTGGGCTGGAGGCCAATCGGGACCGGGCCGATACCGTTGAAGGAGGCGACCATGAACGATCACCAGAGCGTTCTGCGCGCGCTCGAACCCCCGATCGCACAGCTCCGCCAGGAGATTCCGGAGGTCTGGTCCGGGTACCTTCAGACCCACCGCGCGGTGATGGTCGACGGGGCTCTCAGCGCCAAGCACAAGGAGCTGGTCGCGCTCGCCATCTCCATCGTCAAGAAGTGCGACGGCTGCATCGCCGCCCACGCCCGGGGCGCCGCCCGCCGTGGCGCCACCCAGAAGGAGGTGGCGGAGACCGTGGGAGTGTGCCTGCTGCTGGAGGGCGGTCCGGCGACGGTCTATGGCCCCCGGGCCTGGGAGGCGTTCCAGCAGTTCTCGGCCCAACTCGCGGGGCCCACCCCCAGCGAGGGCGGCGGCAGCTGACTGCCGCGTCCGCGGTCCCCATCCCAGCCCCATACCCGGCGTGGCTGGGCCCCGGCCACCGTGGTGTGCGGGGGCCCGGGCAAGTGGCCGCTGCCGTTTGGCAGGCGCTCCTCTTTGGTGTCAGACGGCCGTGGTGTCAGCCGGCGCCGTGAGCCGGTGGGCGCTTGGGGTCGGCCGCACCTGGGTCGGACCGTAAGCTTGGGCTCCGGATTTGAACTGAGGTCCTTCGCCCACCCGCTGGGTCCGGACCATTGGGGAGGTCGGGCATGACAGGTTTCAAGGCGTTCATCCTGCGCGGCAACCTGGTCCAGATGGCGACGGCCTTCGTCATGGGCATCACCTTCGCCGCCGTCATCGGGGCCCTGGTCGGTGATCTGCTGACCCCCCTGATCGCGGCCATAGTGGGCAAGCCCAACTTCGGCACCCTCTCGGTCACGCTCAACCACTCCCACTTTCTCTACGGTGCCTTCATCGACTCCCTGATCACCTTCATCCTGGTCGCCGCCGCCCTCTACTTCTTCGTGGTCATGCCCTTCCAGAAGCTGTCGGAGCGGATGGCCAAGAAAGAGGACCCCACCACCAAGAACTGCACCGAGTGCCTCAGCGAGATCCCCCTGGCGGCCAGGCGCTGCAGCTTCTGCACCGAGCCTCAGCCCGCCGCCGCCTGACACGTCCTCAGCTTGGGGCGGCGGTGGCCGAGATCAGCCCCCGGCCGAATCTGGCGCCACGTGGTCGATCTGGTCCCCGGCGGCGCGGCGCAGCCGGTTGCGGTCGAGGTGGTAGGGCGCTCCCTGCCTCGCGGCTCCCCCGCGACCAGGCGGGCGTCCACCGGACCCGGAGGTGGCGGCTGGTGGTTGGCCATGGCGCTCGGACCGGGAGCCGGTCGCCCCGCGTTCATCTCCAAACCTCGGATTCGGGGCGGCCGCGATAGGGTCCGTGACAGTCTCAGCGGCCATGACCGGGATACCAAGCCACTCGGCTAAGACGGCCAGCCCTGGGGAGCTCAGAGAGGAGGCGGGCCGGGAGTGGCTACCTTGATCCGGTGAGCGACCCCCTGCCGTCCCCCGACAACTCGAGCATGAGCCGGCCGGCCCTGCCCCCCTTGCCCCGCGGACTCCCGCCACCGCAACAGATGACGTTGGAGGTGAGCGAGGTGGAGGACCTGGGGCCGAACCTGCGCCAGATCCGGCTCGTTGGCGCCGACCTGGTGGGATTCGCCTTCCTGCCCGGTCAGGACCTGATGCTCCGGCTCCCCGGCCCGGCCGGGACGCTTGTGAGCCGGCGCTACAGCATCCGCCGGGCCGACCGTGCCGGTGGCAGCGCCGACCTCAACGTAGTGATGCACGGCGACGGTCCGGCGGCGCGCTGGGCCAAGGCCGCCGGACCGGGTGGACCGCCGCTGGAGGTGACCGGCCCCCGGGGCAAGATCACCCTCGACCCCTCGGCGGACTGGCACGTCTTCTTGGGTGACGAGACGTACATCCCAGCCGCGCTGGCGCTGCTGGAGGCCCTGCCCCGAGGGAGGCGGGGCTGGGCGGCGCTGGAGGTGGAGGGAGCCGAGGACGAGCAGCCCCTGGACCCCGCCGCCGAGGTCGAGCTCCAGTGGCTTCATCGGGGGGCCGTGCGGCCGGGCGACGGGTCGCGTCTCTGGGACTGGCTGGAGGCGCGGCCCCAGCGGGGGGGCACGGGCCACTTCTACGTCGCCGCTGAGGTGAGCGTGGCCCTGGGCCTGCGCGACCGCCTGCTGCGGCTCGGCGTCTCGCGCAACCAAGTCTCCGCCAAGGCCTACTGGTCAAGGACCAGGGCCAACGCCCCCCGGGGCGAGCCTGACGAGGACGAGGTCGTCGGGACGCCCGGCCCGGCCTCGCTGTGAGCCCCGGGGAAGTCAGAATCCGGCCGATAGCGCCCGGCGACTGGCGCCGCCTCCGAGAGATTCGGCTCCGGGCTTTGAGCGACGACCCCCTGGCCTTCGCCTCCAGTCTGGAGCGGGAGCAGGCGTTCTCCGACGCGGAGTGGCGCCGAAGGGCCACTTCCCAGGAGACGCACCAGACCTTCGGCGCCGCCTGGGGGGAGGAATTGGTCGGCCTGGCGACCGCCATCCGCGAGCCACCGCGACCGGCCGAGCTGGTGGGGATGTGGGTGGCGCCGAAGTGGCGCCGGCAGGGGCTGGCCCGGCGGCTCGTCGACGCCGTCCGGGCCTGGCAGAGGGAGGGGGAGGAGCTTCTGCTCTGGGTGGCCGAGGGCAACCTGGAGGCCCGGCGCTGCTACGAGCGGCTGGGTCTGGTCTACACCGGCCAGCGCCAGCCCTTCCCCTCCGATCCCTCGCGCCACGAGCTCCAGATGCGCGTCGGGGGCTGACTGCCCGGGCTCGGTCCTTCCGCAGTTCCGTTGCGCCAACGTCAGTTGGGAAGCGCGACGATGGGGTCGGCGAAGGGGCCTGGGCTGGAGGAGAGAGCAACATGGCCGGATCGCGGCGTCGCCGGGGGGATGCTGGTTGATCTGGATCTACCTGGCCTGCCTCTTGGTCGCCCATGAGGGGGCGCACGCCCTGGCGCTCAAGGCCTACGGCATCGACTTCAGCCCCCGGGTCTGGTACAGCCGGCACTTCCCTTACCTGGGGTTCGGCTGGAAGTACTTCGTCGACGGGGTCGATCTCCGCCGGCGGCACACGGTGCTGATGGTGGGGCCCCTGGTCGAGGCGATCCTCTGGTGCCTCGGGGCGATCATCTTCCCCGAGTACTCCCTGGAGATGGTGGCGATGGCGGCGGCGACCCTGCTGATGAACCGCTTCATCCCGGGGGGCGACATCTGGAAGGCGCACCGCCTGACCCGGGAGATGCGCACCGAGGTCCAGGCCGCGCGCTGAGGCCGGCGTGCCCCTCCACTGAGTGGAGGGACGCGGGTCACCGGAACGGGGGGTTCCGCGCCGGGCCGGTTCGAGGCAGAACGTAGACTTTCGCCGTGGCGCCAGATAGGGGGCCCGCCCCTGAGGTCACCGAGTTCCGGGCGCCCGCCGTGGCGCAGCCCACGGGAACACCCCCCGCTGGTACCTGGGCCTGGGTCAGGGCCGCGGCGGTGGTGGTCACCCTCTTCGTCATCTACCAGCTCGTGGTGGTGTTCGCCGGCTGGTTGACCACGATCCTGACCGTGATCCTGGCGGTGGTGGTCGCGGTGGCGATCACCTTCATCTGCGACCCGGTGGTCACCGCGCTCCGGCGCCGGACCAACCTCCCCGCAGGGCTGGCCACGGTCATCACCCTGGTGGTGGGGCTCTTCTGCGTCTTCGGGGTTCTCTACTTGGTGGGGGGCCCGCTGGTGGGGGAGGCGCGCTCGCTGGCGACCCAGATCCCCCACCTGCTCCACCACGCCGGAACCGAGATCGAACAGCTCCGGAGCCAGCTGGCCCAGCACGGCATCGACGTCGGCAGCGGCTCCTTCTCGCCCCGCGATTTGACCAAGTACATCCCCGGCGCCACCAGCATCCTCCTGCACGGACTCTCCGGGACCCTCACGGTGCTGGTGGTGGTGTTCGTCGGCCTGATCATCTCCTTCTGGCTGCTCAAGGACGGCCGCGCCCTCCGCCAGCAGATGCTGGAGCTGCTCCCGAGCCGGGTCCGCAGCGAGGTGGCCTTTGGGCTCGACGCCTTCACCGTCGTCATCGGGGGGTACGTCAGGGCGCAGCTGCTGATGGCGCTCCTGGTGGCGGTCCTGGCCACCGGAGGCACCTTCTTCCTCGGCGTCCCCTTCCCACTTGTGATCGGGGTGGCCACCTTCATCTTTGAGCTGGTCCCTCTGATCGGGCCCTTCGCCGGCGGCGCCGTGGCGGTGCTCCTGGCCCTGACCAAGAACGTCGAGCTGGCGCTGTTCACGGTGATCCTTTTCCTCATCATCCACGTGATCGAGGGGTACCTCCTGGCGCCCAGGATCCAAGCCCGGTTCGTGCACCTGCATCCGGTGGTGGCGCTCCTGGCCCTCTTCGCCGGGATTGAGGCGGCGGGGTTCCTTGGCGCCCTCTTCGCGGTTCCCGTCGCCAGCCTCTTGGCGGTCTTCGTCCGCGCCGGCCTCCTCGATTGGCGCCAGACCCGCCCCGACCTCTTCGGAGCCCGGGCGGCCCAGCTCGCCGCGGGGGAGGCGGCGCCCGGCCGAAGGGTGCTGCGGGAGTTCACCCCGATCCACCGGGATGCGTGGAACTGGATCAAACGCCGGGCCGGGCGCCACGGCTGAACCGGCCCGGCAGCGGTCCCGGTGGATCAGCGGCGGCCCCGCGCCAGGCAAGTGCTACTTCGCCGCCTGACCTCAGATCACAGTTGGGCGGCAGAGTGAGAGTGATCTGAACCCCGTTTTCTGGACTCCGTTTGTGAGACTCGAGGAGTTCAGGAAGGGAGGTGGGGATAGTGAACTTTGAAGGCGTGCGCCAGTCCTCGTAGAGGACCCTGGCCCCGAGTACAGAGGCGAAGGTCTCCCGGGCGCAGAGCTCGTCGCGGGCTTTACCGTTGAAGCTCTCTACGTACGGTCTATGTCAGGGGGCGCCGAGACCGATTCAGGTGCTGTCGGCGCACCGGATCCCTCAGTCCATGGGGGTCCGGTCATGCGCGCCGGGACGCGTCCCGTCAACTGACTGTCGCTACCGGGCGTACCCCAGGCGCAAGCGGCTCACTGCCGGTGAGAGCGGAGCAGCGTCAGGGAGCGGGTTCTGACACCAAATCCGCGAAGACGAAGCCGTCCCGGGTGACCACCTCCCCCGGGTGGCAGGCGACGGGCCGGGAGTAGATTGGCGCGTCCCAGACAAAGCTGTGGAACTCGCCGTTCTCGCCGCAGGGGTCCACGCCCTCAGGCAGTGCCGCCAGCAGCTGCTCGTCGAAAGCCCGGCCGGCGCACGTGGGGGGTAGCACCCTCGGATCGACGCAGACGATGGTCGCCCTGAACCGGGCGGCGATCATCTCCCTAGCCAGCTCGGCGGTGGAGCGGCCCCACAGCGGGAAGATCGCGGCTCGCCCCGACGCCGAGAGGCGCTCCTCCCGGTAGGCGCGGACGTCGGCAAGGTAGAGGTCGCCGAATGCGAAGTGGCGGATGTCACGGAGGCGGTCGGACGCCAGTGCCGCTCTCATCCGCTCCTCGTAGACCAGATTCGGACAGGCAGGAGGGATCCACACCTTGACCAGTGGCAAGTCCAGCGCCTCGGCCTGGCGGTCCAGCAATTGCTCTCGGACCCCGGACATGCTGACCCGCCGGTAGCCCTCGGTCAGGGTGGTGAGCAGGGCCACGACTTCGAACTGCCTGTCATTGAGCAGAGTCCAGAGGCCGAAGGCAGAGTCCTTCCCGGCGCTCCAGGAGAAGACCACCGGGGTGGGGATCGCGCCGGGGCTCGCGGGTTCGGCGGGGGCAAGCGTGCTCACCAAGCCCCACCTATTACCTGCTCAACGATCCCCCTCCCACTGAGACCATCGTAGAAGGGGTTTGCGCACTCGCGCGGTTCGCCCGGCAACGCGGGTACTCCTCCCAGGCTGCGATGGCCTCTGGCTCCGCCTTGGAGCGGGCGGGCGCGATTGTGAAGACTACCCTCTTCTCCAGGGTGCCTTCGGCCCGAACGGCTGCTCATCGCCTTCGTGTAAAACCCCGGCGGGCACCCCACCAACCTTGTCCGGGCGCTCGTAGACCGCAGGCAGCAGGGCGGGTGGCCATCTCCAGCACCTCGTGCCACCCAGCGACTTCCGCGGTAGGCAGAGCACGCTCTCGCCCGCCCCCTGGTGGATGAACGGTGGCGCCGAACGATAGGGTGGAGCCTGATGGTTGACCGGAACGGGCTTCCGGTACGGGTGACGATCGAACCGGCCGGGCCAGACCGCTGGGGCGATGTGGTCGAGGTCTTCGCTGGGGGCTCGCGCAGGCGGAGTTCGTGCTGGTGTCAGCGGTTCCTCGGCCGCAGCGAGCTAGCGAAGCGCCCGGCGCTTCAGCGCGAGCTCGATAGCGCGAAGCTGGCTCCCGCCCTCTTGGCCTACGTGGATGGCAGCCCGGCGGGCTGGACCCGGGTGATGCCACGTCGGGCGCTTCCCGGCGTGCTGGCCAACCGGGCGCTGCGACGTGTCCTCCCCGACGACCCCGAGGCCTGGTGGGTGACCTGCTTCGCCATCCGCCCGCAATACCGGAGGTGCGGCGTTGGCACCGCCTTGCTGGGGGCGGCGGTGGCATACGCGGCTGCCCACGGCGCGTCCTGCGTGGAGGGGCATCCGGTAGATGTGTCCACCCGGCGCGCCGCCCGGGTTTCCGGGTCTGAGCTCTTCACCGGAACGATGGCGATGTTCCAAGCCGTGGGGTTCCAGGAACTGGCGCGAACGTTTCCCGCCCGCCCACTCATGCACCTCGACGTGACCCAGCGCCGCAACTAGTCATCATGGAAGAAGTCGTTGCCGGGCGCACAATGCGGTCCGCAGCATGCCCCGTGGACGTCCCAAGGCACCACTTCAGCTCAGCCCCGCCGAGAGGGATGACCTTCTGCGCTGGAGCCGCCGTCCCAAGTCCAGCACCGGCCTCGCCCGTCGGGCGGACATGGTCCTGCGCTGCGCCGAGGGACTGACCAACCACACGGTCGCCCTGCAGCTGCAGGTGAGCGAGGCGACCGCCGGCAAATGGCGCCGGCGCTATCTCCAACGCGGACCGGCAGGCCCCTTGGACGAGCCCCGCGGTGGCGCTCCCCGCCGGATCTAGGGACGAGCAGGTGGAGGAGCTGGTGGCCAGGACGCTGGAGACCAGGCCGGTCCCTGGCGGCAACTGGACGACCAGAAGCATGGCCGAACGCGCAGGCATGAGCGACACCAGCGTCTAGCGCATCGGGCACGACTGCGGCCAGGAGCCCCACCGGGCTGAGACCTTCAAGCTCTCCAATGATCCCCAACTGGTGGAGAAGGTGCGGGACATCGTTGGCCTGTACCTGCATCCTCCCCAAGGAGCCTTGGTCCTGTGCACATGACGGCGAGGATCCCCACTGACCGCGGCCGCGCAGCCTCAGGGGCGACGGGCTGCCGGGGCCTCTGGCGCCGGGCCCCGCGGAACGGGGGACCCTGACCCGTCCCCGCCGCGACGCCGGGCTAGGATGAGCTCGATGGGGACAGGGTTTGCGGGAAGGGCGTCCGTCGGGGGTCACAGAGGTTCTTCGGGCCCGGAGATGGAGGACCTGGGTCGCGCCGGCCGCAGGCTCTTGCGACTGGGGCTGGGCTGGGTCCGGGCCGAGGAGGAGGCGACGCCCGCCCGCGTCCTGGCCGAGCACCTCGGTCCCGAGGTCGCGGACTTTGCGGCCGTCGGCGAGACCTGGCCCGACTGGGAGCAGGTCAACCTCCAGGCGGGCCTGGAAGCCTGGCTCGCAGAGGGCGGGCGCACGCACCGGCTGCTGGGTCTGACCGGCTTCCAGCACCAGCCCTTCACCCTGGCGGACCTGGCCCAGCCGGAGGCACAGCTCCCCTGGCTCAAGATGGGCAGCGTCGCCATGGCCACCGTCGCCTCGGGCCCCGACGGGGCCACCCGGCAGTGTGTCCGCTGCGGCCTCTATCTGGTGCGGGAGGGAGAGGTCCCGATCGCCCTCTTGCTGCGCTCCGCCGACGACCGCCACGGCCCGGATACGGTGGTGGCGCTGGATGCCCTCTGCGCCGACACCGAGGTGGCGGAGCGGGTGATCGCCGAGGTCCGGCGGTCGGCTCTGGACCACAACGTCTTCCGCGGCCAGGTGGTGTCGTTCGCGGGCCAGGTGTTCGGCCCCCGCCGGGCCTCCCTCAGATTCGTCCCCCGTCCGCATCTGACGCGGGAGGGACTGGTGCTCCCGCCCGGGATGCTGGAGGAGGTGGAGGGCCAGGTCGTGGGGGTGGCGCGGCACAGCGAAAGGCTCCGGGCCCTGGGGCTCCACCTCAAGCGGGGCCTGCTGCTCCACGGGCCGCCCGGCACCGGCAAGACCCACACCGTCCGCTACCTGCTCTCGCAGCTGCGGGAGCACACGGTCGTGATCGTCTCAGGCGACACCATCCACCTGGTCGGGCAGGCCTGTTCCATCGCCCGGGCGCTGCAGCCGGCGCTGGTGGTGGTCGAGGACGTGGACCTTGTGGCGGATGCGCGCGGTCAGCACCCGGGGCAGCACCCGCTGCTGTTTTTGCTCCTCAACGAGATGGATGGGCTGGACGAGGACGTCGACGTCACCTTCCTGCTCACGACCAACCGCGCCGACATACTGGAGCCGGCCCTCGCCGCCAGGCCCGGGCGGGTCGACCTGGCGGTTGAGATCCCCCTGCCCGACGAGGAGTGTCGGCGACGGCTGATCCAGCTCTATCGGGGAGGGCTCGAGCTGGAGCCGGGGGCCGCAGAGGAGCTGGCGGCGGGGACGGAGGGGGTGGCCGCCTCCTTCATCAAGGAGCTGCTGCGACGGGCGGCCCTGACAGCGGCCGAATCCAGCGCCGAGGACGGGGCGCTTCGCGTCGGCAGCGAACAGGCGCGGGCCGCCCGGGAGCGGCTTCTCGGTGAGCGCAGCCGCCTGACCCGGGTGCTCTTGGGAGCGGAGCCGGCCCAGACGAGCGAGGTCGGCCCGGAGCAGGGCCGTGACGCCTGGACCGGGCACGGAGTGGGCTGACCGCCCGTGGCTGGTCATCAGCCTGGGTTCCTCTGGCGCCGTCGTAACCCACTCTCCCCAGCAGACGTTCTCGGCGACATGCGAACGCCTGCGGGCAGCGTCGACGCCCGGCTTCCTCGCGGGAGCCGGCGCTGGGGAACGGCATTGGCTGTCGCGGCGCTGTCCCTGCTCGGGCTGGCTGGTTGCGCCGCACCGCCGCACCAGACCCCGACGTCCGCACCACGGGCGCACACCTCGGCGGCGGCGGTAGGGACCCGCCCCGGGTCAACCGCCAGCTACTGCCAGGTGCCGCTTCCGAGCCCCTGGGCCACGGCTCTCGGCCCCGCGACCGGACCCGCGGTCGACGGCCTCTCCTCGGAGTTCGCTCCCGCACCTACCGGCGACTCCTACTTCGCCACCAGCTACTCGGACACCTGGAGCGGGATCGTGCAGGTTCAACAGGCGACCGGCCGGGTGCAGCAGATCTATCGGTTCCCGGACACCGGCACCCTGGTGCAGGCGGCGCAGAGCGGGCGGATGGAGCAGGTGGAGACGCCCCTCTTCGACGGTCGCTGGCTGGCGTGGGCCGAGCGCTACTCGCTGCAGGACCTGGCCCCCACCAGCGTCATGGCCGTGGACACGGAGACCGGTCGTTCGGTCGAGGTGTACTCACTGCCAGAGGCCGCCAGCGACACCTCGATCGCGAGCGTCACCGTGGCGGGACTGAGCCAGGGCCAGCTGCTCTGGGAGGTCTTGAACGGCGGCACCGCCGCCATCCATCTCACCGACCTCACCACCGGCCAGGACCGCACCGTGGTGCAAATCGCCGACAACGAGGGCGACTCGGCGCCCGCACTCTTCGGTGACCAGATCCTCCTGGCCCAGGGTCGCTCCCGCGAGCTGGCGGGCTACTCCCTCGAAACGGGTCAAGAGGTCGCTCTCCCAGCCGGGCTCAGCCAGGCGCGCGACGTCGAGGATCTGGCCGCAGGAGCGGGGGAGGTGGAGTGGGTGTCTGGGACTGCCGGCCCGGGGCCCGCGACCACCTGGATCTGGCGCTCGGGCCAGGACCGGCCCTCCGAGGTCGGCGTAGTGAGAGACGGCACCAGCCTCAGTCTCAGCGTCGACGGAGTCCCGGGGGTGGTGTCGGTGCTGCCCAACTCGGACGCGATCTGGTGGAGTGGCAGCCGCGAGTGGCTGGTCGACCCGGCCCAGCACACGATGGCCCCCCTGACCAGACCGGTCACGCAGGGCACACTCTGGTACTTGACCGACTGGGCCTTGGTGGGGGAGGACGGGCCGCAGCTCCTCTTCGCCGAGGGCCCTCCGCCCGCCTCCAAGGTGGACACCCCCCCGATCTCGACCACGATCCTGGACACATCTTCGCTGCCACCGCTGCCGGCCTGCCCCAGCTGAACTAGCCGCGACCCAGGTCGCCCCGGCTCGGTCTGGTCTCCAACGGCTCGCTTTCCGGGCCGGCCCGGCATCCGCGGGGAGCCGGGAAGCTCGGCGCTGGGCTTCCCCGGCTGACGACCGGTCAGGTCCCGCTTCAGGTCGGCCCGGCCCGGCCGCAGTCGAGGAAGAGGGTGAGGATTCCCGGGTGCGCCGTCTCCGCCACCCGGACCGCCTCCTCTGGGGTCAGGTCTTGCATACGGTAGGCCTGGCGCCCGGCGGCGGTGGTGGCGGAAAGGGTCACGACCCGGGCCCGGCGCTGGAAGAAGGACTGGTGCAGGTTCCAGCCGATGATCCCCTCCCCGCGGAGGGCGCAGCGCCGGCGCACAAGGGTGCCGTAGCGGGTCACGAGCCAGCCGGCCACCACCTGGTGGCCCAGGCTGCGGTAGCGGTCCCAGGCCAAGACCGCTCCCAGGGCCACGGCCGCCAGGGCTGCGAGCGGGGCCCAGAGTGGCACGGTCCCTTTGAGCGCCAGTCCCAGGAGCGCCAGGAAGGGTGGCAGGGTCCAGATCAGGACCCGGGTCTGGCGCCGGCGTCGGGCGGTGGGACCGTGCTCCAGGAGCCGGGCGACTATCGGGTCGGGCGACAGGAGGACCGCCTCCCCGACCCGCCGGGCCAGGCGCGCGGAGGTCGGGGGCAGGAGCAGCGAGCCGCCCCGGGCCGAGCCCCGGCCCACCCGGAGCCCGGTGGCGATGGCGATGCAGCGCGCGCCGCCCACGGCCCGCAACAGGAGGGGCTGGCTCAGCTCGAGCCCCCGCAGACGGGCCAGGTCCAGGGTGATCATGCGGTGGGTCAGGAGTCCGCGGGCGATCTGCAGCGTCCCCTCCTGGCGCACCAGCCGGAACTCGAAGAAGGAGAGGAGGTAACCCAGAGTCGATCCCAGCGCGATCAGGAGCAGCAGTGCCAGGACCAGGACCAGGATCGCCACCTGGGGGGAGTGGCCCGCCGCGCCCAGAGCCCGTTGCACCAGCGCCACCCTGCCCACATTGACGTGGGCCTCGTTGACGAGGTCGGCGCCCAGCCCGACCACGGCCAGGGCCGCCACCGCGCCGGAGAAGGTGAACGGCCCGTAGAGGATCCATCCCGGCCTCCAACGGGCCAGCTCTTCGAAGGCCGGCGCCGCGGCCGCCCCCTCGCCTGGGACGGTCTCCGCGATGCGGTGCAAGAGCTCCCGGCGGATCCGGGTCGCGTCCTCTTGGCTCAGTCCGTCGAGGATCAGGCCCCGGTCCTTCTGCCGGTCGGAGCGGCCGGTGCCCAGGGTGATCCGGGCCAGGCCCAGGGCCCGGTGGAGAACGTGGGCGGTGAGGTCGACGGTGCGGAGGCGGTCCCGCGGGACCGTCAGCAGCTGCCGCCGCAGGACTCCCCGCCGGATCCGGACCTGCTCTTTGGTGATCACGTAGCCGGTCGTGTACCAGCGGGCCAGTCCCAGCGCCAGGGAGATGACCAGGCCCGCCAAGCCGTACTCCGGTCCCTGGCCGCTGCGGTCCCCGGCCAGGAGGAGCACCACCAGCCAGGGGAGGGCCTTCACCAGTTCCTGGACCGGCAACAGCAGGAGCATCCTGCGGTCGAGGTGGGTCCACTCCCCGGCTCCAGCACCGGGGGCGCCCCGGCTCCCCAGCGGCGCTCGCTCCTGGTCGTGGGGCCGCTGGATCAGGTGGCGTCCCCCGGCGTTCTCTGGGCCATGGTGGTGAGCTGTAGCGCCAGCCTCTGCGCGTCCTCCAGGGCGAGGCCGCTGATGCGGAGAGCGCCGGCGGCGGAGGCGGTGTTGGTCGTGACCCGGGCCAGCCCCAGGATTTGTTCCAGCGGGCCCTGTTCGCTGTCCACGGTCTGGATCCGCGACAAGGGCGCCAGGCGACGCTCCTGGTGGAACCAGCCCGCCTGGGTGTAGACCGCGACCGGGGTCACCTCCCAGCGGTGGACCCGAAAGCGCCAGCGGGGCATCACCGCCAGGTGGGCCACTCCCACCACCACCGTCGCCACCAGTGCCAGGAGGTGCCAGCCGCTCCCATGCGGGTCGCTCAGCTCCCAGACAAGCTCCGCCAGAAGCAGCACCAGCCACCCCACCAGCGCCCGCAGGGTCCAGTACCAGATCGCCGAGGGGCTCACCAGGTGCTGCGGCGGTCGCAGCACCTGGGTGGCCGGCAGGGGGTCCAGGCTCACCCGCTCACTGGGTAGCGAGTCTCAGCCGTTCGCGCAAGAGCAAGAGCGCTGCGGCGTCATCGCCACGGTGGCGCAGAGGCCCGATCGACCCCCGGCCCCAGAGCCAGAGGAGCAGCGCCCCGGGTTCGCCCTCCAGCTCGGCCTGAGGGGCGTCGCGTGGGGCGCCAACGTTCACCGTGTCCCGCAGCAGCTCCACCTCCCAGCTGCGTTCACCGGTCCGGAGCAGAACCCGCTGACCCCGGGCGCCGTCGTCGGGGGCGTCGGACCAGTCGCCCGCGAGGCAGACCCTCAGGACCTCATCGACCCCGTCTTGGGCCAGCTCCCGGTCGATAGGCCCGGGGGGGCCCTGGCTCAGCTCGACGTCGACCCGGTGGATCAGGGTCTCGTGCGCCATTCGCCGGCCCCAGAAGCCGACGGTCTGGTCGGGCGGGAACCAGGTGTGGGAGGGTGCCTCAGGCCCTCTTTGGGCGAGGAGCTCCAGGAGCCGGTCCCGGGCGTCCCCGAGCCAGAGGATGGGATCTCGGTCCCGCGGCCACGCGGGCGGCCAGGGCTCCGGCTCCCGCAGCAGCAGGGTGCACTGGAGCTTGTGCTCGTAGACCTGGGCCAGGTGCTCGACGACGCTGCTCACGGTCCAGCCGGGGCACGGGGGCACGGCGGCATCCAGGTGGCCCTGCCCGACCTGCGCGAGCCGGCGGCAGTCCGCCCTCACGTGACCGAGGAAGGTGGCGAATTCGATCGCGCCAGCATATCCTCTTGGACGCGACCGCCCTGCACCGGCGGAGCGGCCTCTCAGCCTCCTCCCGAGGGCAACGGGGCGGTGGTGGAGGCACGGTTGTGGGCGGGGCCACAAACCAGTGCCGGGGGATGGGGATGCCTCCAAGCCAGGTGGGCGCTCGCCCTCGAGCTCACCGCGCCAACACCTGTGTCTACAGCACTGCGACCGACAGGCCCTGCCGACGAGGAATCAGGGACTGTCGGTCGTGCGCGGGAAGCAAGGCCACCCCCGGCGAGGTCAGGGAGTTGACGCCGCGTGACGCTGGTCGCTGAGGGCGCCCTCTTCCAGGCTGGGGACGTCGAGGCCAAGCGGCGTGGCCTAGGCCCTGCGCACCTGCGCTCGTCAGTCAGCGAATGGACCTGCGCCATGCGACTGGGCATCGCCAAGGCGCGGAGGAGCGAAACTGTGCACACCAGATGCATCAGTATCGAGCCATCGTTGGGCTATCCCGCTTCTCCGATTCGGACGGATATTTTCAAGGGATTTCGTGCTGTTGTGTGCGAACTGGTCACGGGGCACACTGTCATCGTGCCCATGGCGCGCAGCGGTCGAAGCACACCACCAGCGCCCGACGCGATCCACCCTTAAGGTCGCGACTAGAGTCCACGGCCCCGAGCGCCCCCTGCCTCTCTTAGACCGATTCGCCCTCGTCCGGCTGCAGTGCCCTCAGCGCCCGGGCAAAGGCGGAGTTGGCCGCTGGCACGCCGCAGTAGACGGCGCACTGCAGCAACACCTCCCGCACCTGCTCCTCGGTGAGATCGTGCCGGGCCGCCCGGAGGTGCATCTCCAGCTCGTCGAAGCGTCCCAGGGCGGTGAGGAGAGCGATGGTCAGGAGGCGGCGGGTGGGGA
>JBOHUL010000031.1:0-3678 GCA_050734425.1 Candidatus Dormibacteria bacterium | reverse complement strand
CAACAGAAAGGGCCGCGGCATGGGGATGCCCGGCCCCCGGTGACCGCTCGGAGGTACTTTCCGGGCGATGGGGCAACCCTCCCAGCGCTCCGATTCACTCGGATCAGTCTGAGGTATCTGGATCGTCTCGGAGACGGGCGTAAATAGCTCCGTCTTGCCAGCGACCCCCTAGAAACCCAGCTCCTCGCAGGATACCCTCGAATTGAAAGCCAGCACGTTCAAGAGCTCGTCGCTCCGCCAGGTTGTCAACGCCAGTCAGGGCTTGGATACGATGGGCGAGCGTGTTGGCGAAGAGGTAATCGGCCAGTGCCCGCTGGCCTGCCGTGGCCAGCCCCTGCCCCCGAAAGTCTGGCAATACCATGCAGCCAAACTCGAAGCCACCTCCTGACGGGCCAACTGTGTCGTGCGGCCACCAAACCACGGCACCTACCATGGCGCCGTCAGCCGAGGCTATTGCCAGCATCGACGAACTGGCTCCGATGCAGCCGTCCTCCTCCCACCGGCGACGCCTCTTCTTGGGATCACGAAAGCCAGACCACATGTGCTCCCCGACCGCCGAAGGGTCATTCTCCACGCGATCGAGCACGTCCACGTCCGCCTCGGTGAGGGGACGCAAATTCACACGGTCAGGAACGCTCATCTCACGATCTCCTTCGGCTGCCGAAAGGGCCGCGGCATTGAGATGCCCGGCCCCGGTGACTGCGTTGGGAGGGGTCACACGCGGTAGGGCGATTCTAGCTAGCGCCGCTCCCGCCTGGCCTTACCGTAGGCGTCCAGGTCGGCCGGCGCGGAAGGCGTCCGAGCCCAAGCTTCCCGAGCCCCGCGGACTGTAGGATGGGCGCAGTCGGCGCCGGCGTTGGCATGGGAGGAGGGTCACGCCAGACCTGCGGACCGAGGACGAGCGCCACCTCGCGTATCCGGGAGCTTGGTGAGGGCGGCCCCACCCCCCACTGCCACCCCGGACGCGCCTCTGGCCATCGGCCATGGGACAGCGGGCTAGCTCATGGCTGACTTCCACGCCGTCGCCGAAGCCAGCGTCGACGAACTCCTGGAGCTCGCCCCTGAAGAAGCCACCGACCTGGGCGACCACCGGTTCGACGATCGCGTTTGGGACCGCAGCTTTGCCGCCGCCGACGCGGCGGTGCGCCAGCTGAGGGCACGTCAACGGGAACTCCAGGGTGTGGACCAGAGCACCTTGGACCCGGAGAGCCAGGTGGACGCCGCCATGCTGACCAAGCAGCTGGCGCTGCGGATATTCAGCTACGAGGAGATCCGAGAGCCGGCCTGGAACCCGCTCGTCTACAACCCCGGCGACGGCCTCTTCGTGCTCCTGGCCCAGGATACACAACCTCCCGAGACCCGGATGCGGGGTGTCTGCGGGCGGCTGGAGGCGATCCCCAGGACCGTGGAGTTGGCGCTCCAACAGCTGGATAACCCGCCTCGGATCCACGTGGAAACCGCCCTCCAACAGCACCCCGGCGTGGCCGACCTGGTGCGAGGCGACGTGGCCCGCCTCCTGTCCCAGGTGACCGACCTTGCCCTGCGGGGCCGGGTAGAGCGAGCCCAGGACCGAGCTCTCTCGGCCTGGGAGTCGTTCGGGCGCTTCCTCGAGGAGTCCCTGGAGAAGGCCAGCGGCGACTTCCGGCTGGGAGAGCCTCGTTTCGCCCGGAAGCTTGGGCTTTACCTCCAATCGCCGCTCTCCCCGGAGGAGGTGGTCCGGCGGGCGGCCGCCGAACTCGCTGCCACCACCGAGGAGCTCGCCGAGGTGGCAGCCGAGCTGGTCGGGGGCGGCGGGTCCCAGCACGAGCTGATCCGCCGCGCTCTGGACCTGGTTGCCGAGGTTAGGCCGAGCAACGAGACCGTTCTGGATGAGGCTCGCTCCGCCCTGGCTCAGCTCACGGCCGCGGTCGGGTCGTCGGGACTATTCACCGTCCCGGACGACCCCTACGACGTAGAGCTGATGCCCGAGTTCATGCGCGGGAGTCCCCCAGTTGGCTGCTGGGGTGCCGGCCCGTTCGAGGAGGGCGCCCACTCCAAGGTGATGATCTCCCCCACCCCGGACGATTGGCCCACGGAGCGGTCCCAGTCCTTCTACCGTGAGTTCAACTCAGCGGACCTGGTGACTGACATGGCTCACGAGGCGATGCCCGGCCACGTGCTGCAGCTGTCGGTGGCGCGCAGGTTCAGAGGACCGTCCAGGGTCAGGGTCGCCTTCCCCAACAACCCGTTTATGGAGGGCTGGGCCTGCCACGCAGAGCAGATCGTCGCCGGGCTGGGCCTGGGAGGGCTGCACGTCCGAAGTCAGCAACTGAAGGGGCAGCTCATCAACTCGGTCAACGCCATCCTCGACTCCGCGGTTCACGCTGGCGAGATGGGCGAGGATGAGGCCATCACACTCATTACCGAGCGGGGCCTCCAAGAACCGGCTGTGGCTCAACTCAAGTGGCGCCGCGCCTGTCTCACCTCAGGCCAGCTCTCAACCTACTTCGTCGGCTACACCGAACTCCAGGATCTCTTCGAGAGTCTTGCCCCGATCGCCTCTTACGACGAGGTGCTGGCCCACGGGTCGCCACCGCCATCACTGCTCGCGGGGCTGCTCGGTTAGGAGGGACTGCCCGCCGGGAGAAGACCCAGTTTGGCGATCCAGAGTGCCTACAACGTGCTGACGGCACTCGCCGTAGCCAGGAAGAGCAAGGGAGGGGCCATGGCCGAGCATCCCAACCCGCGGCGGCGTTGGGAGTGGCGAAGAGCACCGTCCAGCAGACCCAGCGACTGGTCAGGAGCGACCACCCCCGCCCTCGGGGATCTCTAAGGGCGAGCAGGGTATGCTGGCGCGAGCGCTTGCCAGCGTGCAGCGAAGAAGACCGTCGGGGGTGCATCGCCGTGAGGTTTCTTATGCTCGTCTGCCGCGACGACAAGGATGGAGTAGGACCCTCTGCGCCAGGGGGAGGCAACGTGGAAGAGTGGGTGGTGGCGATGGACCGCCGGGGAGTCCGGATCACCGGCGAAGTCCTCGCCCCAGAGACCGAAGCGGCGGTGGTACGGGTGCGCGACGATCGCCTGCAAGTGACTCACGGGGCTTTTTTGGAGACCAAAGGAGCCCTGTTGGGCTTCGACCTACTGGAGTGCCAGGACATTTCAGAGGCGATTCAAGTCGCATCGGACCATCCACTCGCTAAGAGGGGTGTCCTGGAGATCCGCCCCGTCGACTCCGACGAGGAACCTCCCGGATCGGCCGACGGGCCACATGAGTGAGGAGGCCGCGGAGCTGCTGGGAACGCTCGATGGGCAACGGGAGCACGTGCTTGGCATACTCGAAGGACTGTCTGATGGCGATCTCCGCCGTCCAATCCTGCCGTCGGGCTGGACCTGCCTCGGACTAGTGCAGCACCTGGCACTCGACGTCGAGCACTTCTGGTTCTGTCGGGTCGTGGCGGGGAGGACGGACCACGAGGAGATTGAGGTTGAGAATGGCTGGCAAGTCGACCCGGGCGTGTCCGCCGCCGAGGTGCTGGGACGGTACCGGGAAGAGGCCGAACGGGCGAGCGCCGTGATCCACGACACCCCCCTTGCCGCAGGGCCAGCATGGTGGCCCGAGGAGCTCTTCGGAACCTGGAGGCTGGATGACCTGCGTCAGATCATGCTCCATGTGGTCGCCGAGACGGCCTGTCACACCGG
>JBOHUL010000030.1:0-18718 GCA_050734425.1 Candidatus Dormibacteria bacterium | reverse complement strand
TCCTCGGTCATGACCCCGGTGAAGGCAATGGCGCCGCCATTGCTGGCTCCCCACTGGCTGAGCGCCGCCCACTCCGGCGCCATGCCTGCGTAGTAGATCTCCGGGAGGGCGCAACTGGCGTGCAGGCGCCAGGAGACTTGGTAGACCTGGGGCACTGTCCAGCCGTCCTCGCTACCAGTGCCACCCAGGATGTCGTCACCGTAATCTGCCAGGTATCCGCGTGAGCTCAGCTGGCACTTGGAGCCCCCCGGCGACGCGGCTGAGCTGAAGCCAGTGGCCCAGGCCACGGTTGGGGCTCCGGGGTACCAGTTGCCGTCGCCGGCCTGCTCCATATCGTCGGCTCCCCAGAGGACCAGGGGGGCGGACAGTCCCGCGGTCGAGATGGCGCCGACCAGCTGCTGGTACCAGGCCGCTCCGGAGTCCTGCATCTGCGTCGTGGTCAGCTGGTAGTTGGGGTCGATGCCGTTGAGGCTGTTGCTGGTGCCAATGGCCAGCGTCAGCGGCGGACTGCCGGAGCCGTGGTCGGACTCGTACCCCATGATCCAGTCTCGAACCAGCCCCTGGACCGAGGTGTCCGGGATGCAAACCGGGGTGAAGAACATCTCAACCCCGTAGATGCTGGTGTCGGGAACGTAGCAGGGTGACCCGAAGTCGAGGACGACCAACCCTGACTGGCTGGGGGTCAGGGTCGTCTGGCCCTGCTGGTACAGGGCACAGCTGGCTAGTTGGGCGCACCCGCCGTCGTAGTAGGCGTAGTACTCGTAATAGGAGGGGGAGACGGTAGGAGGAAGAGCGGCCGCGAAAGTGTTGGGCGAGTTCACCCCTCCTCGCTCAGGCGCGCCGGTATCTGGAGCGGGTCCGCTTTGAGCCGAACTGCCGGCCCGACAGTCGTCCTGGGGCACGGCTCCCACCTGCCCGTCCTGGAGGTCGATCAGGTAGTATGTGCCGTCGCCAGCCCGGCCGCAGGCGGTTGACGTCCCCGAGGCGAGTATGCGGACTGCGCCCGAGTGGGGCAGGGTAGACAGCCGCTGGGACTGGCCGCTGATGACCACCACCGTCCCGGAACTGGGAGCGGAGGGATCTGTGCCGGAGACGACGGCGGCGGTTGGCCCCGTCTGCCAGCAGCTGGTTGGGCTGATCATGGAGCTGCTGACGGGGAGGTCAATACAGGGAATCTCCGCGCCCGGGCCCCTGCGGGGCAAAGTCCGCTCAGCCGTCAATTGGGCCTGGGTGCGGTCGGTGGAGATAGCTGACCGCGGATGCTCGGCGCCCCCGGCAAGCCCGAGGCCGATTAGGGCGAGGAGGCTCGTCGCTGCGACTGAACGGAGGTTGCCTCGAATTAGATGACCGTGCGGGCCAGATGCCAAAGTCAATGTCCCCCGATGCTGGGTGGTGCGGTCAGAGTCGGGCCCTAGCTGGCCCGGGAGTCACCCTAGCGCGCGGTTGTCTCCCTTCCAAGTGGGATAGGGTAAAGAGGCGGTCACGCTCTGTCGCGCGCGACCAGGCCGACAGTCATTCCAGACGGACCCGAGGCCCGAGTCGCCGGGGCTGCTTTCGAGACATCGGCTCGCTCAGACCCAGGACTCCTACTCCAATCTCGGCGATGACTTGTCGCGGCCGCGGACCGGGTGCCCCTGGGATCAGTCCGATTCCCAAAGGCGCGGGCCGCGGGGGGGCCAGGCGGGCTGGAAGGCGCGGCCCGGGTCCAGGCTCAAGTTGCGGTTGTAGCTCGGATCCGACTCCAGCAGCTTGGAATAGCGTTCTCTCAGGGTGGCGGGCAGCTGCGCAGGGCTCGGCAGTCTCAGCGCTCCCGCCGCGCTGAGCCGGGCGGCTGGCGTCCACACGACACGCCAGCCGCGAGAACGGGCCCCGAGGGACAGTTCTACGGCCCGCCAGTAGCCGTCGAGGGCGGGATCAAGGCCGCCCAGTTGCTGCAGGACAATTCTCCGCACCAAGAAGGCGCCCGGGGGCAGCGCCGCCACGGAGTGAGTCAGCCAGGGTCTCCCGAAGTAGCCAGGCTCAAGGCGTCCTAATCCGTCCAGAGTGGGTGTGAGCGAGCCGTCGGCGCCGATTGCCAGCGGCCCCTTGACAATTGATCCCCCCTGGTCCTCGAGGCGGGCGCCGACCATGCCCACGCCTGAGCTAAACAGCAAGGCCACCATCTCGCTCAGCCAGGTCGCCTCGATCGCCTCCACGCCCGATGCCAGGGCGCAGATGGCGTCTGCCTCATCCGGGCGACCAAGCTGGCCTGGACCTTCGTGGGGTACGCCGGCCTGGGTGCTCGCTCCGTCGTCGGCGGTGAAAAACGGGGCCGCCTCGGCCGCCTGCTCGATGGCGAGGTTGGGGTAGTCGGTGAGGAGGCGCAGGCTTGTGAGGGACCTCTCCCGCTGGCCGGGGTCGCGCCCCCCGACCAGGACTCTGACCTTAGGCGGTGGCTGGGGCGGCGGTCGCCGTACTCGCATCCCTGACCAACTATGCGACGCTGCAACGTTGGCAGCCGCGTCGCTGCGCTCTAGGTGCTCTTGCACCGCTCTCCTGCCCGCGCTGTGAGCGTAGGGCTTGACACTGGCCGAGCTGGCGACGGAGTCGGGGTGCGACCGCCAGTGGTAAAGCACCGTCGGCAGGTGGTGAATCTGGTCCGGAGAGATCAATTCGGACACGCGCAGCGCGAGGTCGTGGTCCTGGCTCCCTTCGACTCCCTGCCGGAAGCCCCCCACTTGCAGTACCAGGTCGCGGCTATACGCACCCAGATGGCTCAGGTAGTTCTGACCCAATAGGAGCTCTTCATTCCATGGTGGCTTGAAGTACGGATTAGTTCTTTGGCCAGCAGCATCGAGTTTGTCCTCGTCGCTGAACAGGATCGCGGCCGCTGGGTGTCGGTCGACCTCGATCGCCATGCACGCCAGAGCGTGCTTTGGGATGATGTCGTCCTGATCCAGGAGGGCGATGAACTCGCCGTCGGCCAGGTCCAAGGCGCTATTGGTCGCGGCCGCTATGTGCCCCCGCGCCTCGCGGGCCGCAATCCGTACACGCCGATCCCGGTCGCGGTAGGAGTTCAGAAGGGCGACCACAGCCGGGTCTAAGGACGCATCGTCGGCGACGCATAGCTGCCACTCCGGGTAGACCTGAGCCAGCACGGACTCGATGGCGGCTCGCAAGTGGTCCAACGATGGGTTGAAGACGGGCATCAGCACTGAGAACGTTGTTGCGTGCCCCAGCCGCTTCAGTCGCTGGTGCAGGCGCTCGTAGTCCTCCTGGGTCGGCGTGTCGAACCTTTGCACCCACTCGGCGTAGCTGTGGATCTTTGCCGGTGGATGGGCGACCGTCATCGCCGGTCCATGCTGCCCCCACAAGGACCGAACCCGAGACCTCAGCCGGAACGTCTTGGTGTTGAGGACGGCGCTGAGTTCATCCCGTGCGCCAAGGTCCCTTTGCAACTCGGAAAAGAGGTGATCACGATGGGTCCGTAAGCCTGCAATCTCGCGCTGCGTATCCCAGTGCCGGCGTTCGTACCCTGAGACCACGCTTGGCCACTGCGCGACGGGGCGGAATAGCACAGCCTGAGCGGAGACAAAGCCCGCGTCGCAATCCCAATCTCGGTAGAAGCCGTGCTGGGCGAACAGGCCGGCCCAGTAGTCGGGCGGATGGATGTTGATGTGGGTGACCTCCTCGAAGCAATCAGCGGTCGAGGAGAAGAGGACCGCCTTCGCGTGGCGACACATGTTGGCAACCGCAATGACCGCAGCCATGGGCTCGAGGTGTTCCAGCACCTCAATGCAGGTGATCAGGTCGTAATCTCGGAGGAATTCATCGGTCACAGAGCCCTCTCGGCAGTGGGACTTGGTAGGCTCTGGGACCTGAGCGATCGCCCAGGCAGACGCGTCAACCCCCTCGGCATCAACTCCCCGATCTCGAAGAGCCTTGACCAGGAATCCAACCGCACAGCCGGCGTCCAGAGCCGATTGCGGCCCAAGCTGCCTCACTAGCTCCGCCGCGATCCTTCCGAAGAATGCCTCCCAGACCGACTCGCCCCAGCGGTACGGGGGTGGTGCCTCGCCGCCTGCACGGCCAATATAAACGTCGTAGTATTCGGAACCGTAGAGGTCGGTGTGGCCGGTGTCGGCCGACTCCAAGGTTCGTCGGCGCGGGCGCCCCGGCCTAAGGGCCGTCTCAGACACAGGATCACGCGGCTCGCTCATGGGCTACTCCGTGAAGGTCTATGACCGTGAGTGTATCTCAGCCGCTGATACCCTTCAGACTCCACCGGCGGCGTCCAGCTCAAAACGCTCCAACGGCCTTTGCTGATCACGCTGGCGCTAGGCGATGTGCAGATCGCCACGCCTAGGCTTCCGTCACCCCTCGTCGCAGCCGTCTTACCAGCCTCGCATCCGGCAAGCCTTAGCATCACGGCTGGCTCCGGACGCTGCTCACTGCGCCCAGGTGCAGCGCCCTTCGCGTGGACAGGTGGGGCACAGCAGGGGCCATGGCATGCGCGACCCTGGTGTCCGGCGGCTGTAACCATGCGGACCTGGCGCTGTCAGAAGCCCTGCGACAGGCCCACTGTCGCGGCAAGCATCGAGACGGTGGCCACGCCGAGCCAGGTGACCACCCCGGTGAGACGCCAGACAAAGGTGGCCCGGATGCGCGTCACTTCCCACCCGGTGCCGGCTACGAGTGCTGGGACAAGCGGGAGAAAGTAGCGCCCTTGGATTCCAGCGACGGCGGGTGCACCGACCGGGGTCCAGTCCGCGTAGAGGGTAGCGAACACCAGCAGGATCGAGGCAGCAACCGTCACCACGGCCAATGCGCCTGCGGCGCGGCTGATTCGGGCGTTGACCAAGCGGACTAGGACCAGGACCAGCAGTCCCGCCGTCAGGGCCTTGTACGTCCAGCGGGGGAGCCCCACTGTGAGCCACCCGAGCACTCCGATGAACGTAAACCAGTAGGACTTCACGCCCGTTATGACCGTCCTCCCGATTACTGAAACGTCCTGGCCGGGGTGGTGCAGGACGTAGTGGAGCTGCCGCGAGGGAGAAACGCCGTCCACCTTCACGACGTTGAAGGCTCCTTGAAACCGAGCGCCGCCGAGATACCACGCGGCAACCATGAGCCCCACCACTATCATGAGAGGCAGTACGCGCTTCACAAAGCCACCCCACTCATGGCGAGCAATCTGCGGCAGCCCCGCGAGCGCCAGTAGTGGGAAGTAGGGCGGCTTAGTCACCGCTACAACCGCAAACAGAACCAGCGCGGCCCACTCCAGACCGTGTGGCCACGGGGCGGCGCCCTCAGCGCGGACATTAGCCGTACCCGTTGGGTTTCCGGCGATCATTGATCTGTCGGCGGAGACGCTGGTCTGGCGGAGGAAGGCTCTGTACATGATCGCGCAGGCGAGAGCTGAAGCTCCGATTACGACACCGTCGGTGGACGGCGACCCGGCAAGCGCGATGGTCATTGGGAGCAGCGCCACCCCTGCCATGATGAGCGCCGTGAGCCCGCGGAACAGGAGCAGCGCCCACGCGACAAGTCCAATGAAGGTCATGGCATTCGCGACTTCAAGGGCGTAGTACGCCACCAGTATCCGATCGCTGAACAGTCGGGCGATCGCGACGCCTGCGGCCCCCGGCAGGTAGGCGACTGGCGGGTATTCCGTAGTGGCTCCGAAGGGGACAAAGGTGTGTCCGTACTCCCAACGAATGCCGGCTAGCTGCTCGGCATCGTGGGCGGAATACGTTCGCGAGAGCCGCTCCGCGTTGACCATGCGGTCAAAGTGCGCCATCCCCGCTGGGAGGTAGTCGCCCGCGAGCCCCCCATGGACCCGCCCGATGAATCCGCCCTGGGATACTTCCACGGCGCGGTCCAGGTGAACGATCGCATCGGGGACCTCCCCTGGGGGAGTGTGGGACATGTTCAACCCGAGTGCGATGGCCGCGACGGGCACGAAGAGCGCGGCGATGACCCACCCAGGGAGCCTGGCGTTTTGCAACCAGTCCCACCAATGCCCGTGGTCCCTTACCCCCGGTCCCCCGGGAGGGTTCCAATCGGAAGATCGCGGGGAAGTGCCCGAGTCCAGCACCAGCTCCTACCGGTGCGGGGCGGGGATCACCCGCGCTGCCCGGACTTGCGGTCCAGAGTCCTGGTACTCATCAGCAGCGTTCCACGAGGCAGGCGGCGGCAGTCGTCTCGGTGGCTCGACTTGGTCCTGACAAGAACTCGCCTGGCCGGGTGCTGGGGGGTCGCAGGGCCACCTCGCCAGCTTGGGGAGGCGACGCGACGGCGTGGGAGTGGCTCATCATCTCCGGCCTAGGGAGCAGTTCCCCGGTCCGAAGATCGGCCGGTGCCCCCGTGAGGGCAGCCCTCGGGCCTTCCTGCCACCCTGCGGCCGCACCGGCAGACGAAGCCGATTCGTCTGGCAGGCACGCCGGCCACCACTTCATGTTCGCCGACGGGGTGGGTCACGACGCTGCCGGCGGCGACGAGGGCGTATTCGCCTATGTCGTTCCCACAAACCAGGGTGGCATTGGCTCCGAGCGACGCTCCTCGGTGCACCAAGGTGGGCACCAACTCCCAATCCCGGCCCACTCGAGGAAACAGGTCGTTGGTGAAGGTCACGCTGGGACCGACGAAAACGTCGTCCTCCAAGGTCACGCCGGCGTACACCGAGACGAAGTTCTGAATCTTGCAGCCTGACCCTATCCTCACGTCATGGTCGATGTAGCAGGACTTGCCGACCTGGGATCGGGCGCCGATCCTGGCCCCCTCGCGGACGTGAGCGAAGTGCCAGACCTTCACATCCTCGCCAAGCTCGACCCCATCTTCGACGACAGCGCTAGGATGAACGTAGATCATTGCCGCCTGCTCCGGCGAAGGTACCGTGCCGGGATAGCCTTCACGACAGTTCCCAGGATGATGGCCCCATCTTGAAAGATGTGCATCTTCGATCTCTCGCTCCCATAGCGGGCAGGAATTGGCACGTCAACAAGCCTGGCGCCTGTGGCACCCAATTGGATGAGCATTGCGTTCTCGACGGCGTACCCGGACGCCACTTTGGCGAAGTCGATCCGCTGGAGCGCCGCTGCGGTAAACGCGATGTAGCCGTTCTGCGCATCCTTGAGGTGCCAGTACCCCGAAGCCACCCTCGTGAACCAGGTCAAGACCAGACCCCCCAGCAGCCTGGGCGCTGGCATCTGGCGCATTGAAGTCCAGGAGAAGAACCGGTTCCCCTTGGCGACGTCGGCGCGGCCCTCGGCGAGTGGGGCGAGAAGGTTAGGCAGGTAGTCGGGGTCCATTTGGTCGTCACCGGCCATGACCACGGAGATGTCACAACCCAGCTCCAGCGCCAGGCGGTGGCCGGAGGTCAGGGCGGCGCCTAGGCCCTGGTTGGTGCGTTGCTGGACCAGGCGTACGCGCGGGTCGCGGTGGGCCAGCACCAACTCGGCGGTGCCGTCCGTGCTCTTGTCGTCCACCACGATTATGAAGTCCACCAGAGCGGGAGAGCGGCCAAGGACGCGGAGGATGTGGTCTCTCTCATTGAAGGCGGGCACGACCACCGCCACCTTACGCCCCCAGAACACCTACGCCGCCCCGAACGCCGCCCGGACTCCATCGACTATCTCCTCCAAGTCAGATTGGCGAAGTAATTGGTGCACTGGTAAGGACAACACCTCGTCCGCCGCGAGCCGGGCCTCGGTGAGGTCGCCGACTTGGATCAAGGGGTGAGTGGTGAACACCTGATGGTCGGGAAGCACTCTGGGGTAGTAGACGGCCGATCCGATCTCCCGCTCAGCGAGGAAGCGCCGCAGCGCCGCGCGGCCGATCGGTGCATCTCTGCCCACGCGGACCGTGTACTGATGCCAGACGTGGCGGGATCCCTCAGGCACGGTGGGGGTGGTGAGGCCGGTGAGCCCCTGGAGGTGGCCGGTAAGGTAGGCGGCGTTCTGCTGCCTCCTGGCCATGTTGCTCTCGAGTCGGGCCATCTGTCCCAACGCCAGAGCCGCAGCCATGTCGGTGAGCCGGTAGTTGTAGCCCACCGCCACGTACTGGTAGCGATCGCGCATACCCTGGTTGCGCAAAACTTGCAGCAGGTCGGCATCACCGGGGTCCGCTGCGGTGACGACGCCACCTTCCCCAGCCGCGAGATTCTTGGTGGCGTAGAGGGAGAAGCAACCGAGGTCGGCTGTGCCCACCGGGTAGTCCCCATCGGTGGCGCAGTGCGCTTGGGCAGCATCTTCGACCAGACGCAGACTGCGCTCACGCGCGATGGGCAAGAGGCTGGTCATGTCCGCCGCCAGGCCGTAGAGGTGGACTGGCATCAGCGCCTTGGTCCTGGAATTTACCGCCTCCGCCACCTGCTCCGGTCGCACATTGAACGTCTGGGGGTCGATGTCCACTAGCCGGGCCACGGCCCCCCGGCCGAGGATGGCGTTGAGCGTGGCGACGAAGGTGAAGGGTGATGTCACCACTTCGTCGCCAGGACCCACGCCAGCCACTTCCAGGGCCAGTTGCAAGGCGGTGGTGCCCGACGAGGTCGCGACCGCGTGCTGAGCGCCGGCCAGCTTGGCGAAGCCGGTCTCGAACTCCGCGACCATGGCTCCCTGAACTAGGTGGCCGCTGCTGAGGACCCGCTCCAAGAGGCTCCTCTCCTCGGTGCCAACCAAGACTTGGGAGACGCCTATGCGCACAGCTGCTCTATCGCCTGGGCCATGGTATGTGGGGGCAGGATGCTGGCCCGTTCGCTACCGGCATCGGCGTCGCCGCGCGCCAGGTCAAGGAAGTGCTCCAGCTCCAATGCCAGAGGCTCCCCGGCGTGGGCGACAAAGGGAACGTCCACGGTGGTGGCCGAGCGGTAGGTACTGGTCCCGTGGACGTACAGCTCGTGGGAGATGCTGCGGTAGATGGTGAGGGTCTGTCGCATCAGGTCCAGTTCCAACAATGCCGAGGTGGTCGCGATCTGAACCGCCCTCACCTTGCGCTGCCAGACCCGACTGCACATCGTACTGGCCACTGCCGAACCGATCTCGAAGCTCGCCTCGACTGACTCCAGCGAGCCGGTCTTGGCATCGCGAAGTCCCACCGCCACCACGGTCCTGGCCTCAACCTTTGGGAAGCATCCCAAGACCAGATCGAGGTCGTGGATCAGCAGATCCCAGATGGCGTTGGAGGAATATCGCCCGGGCGGGGGCGACTGCCGTTGCGTCCGGATATGGACAATCGAGTCCTCGAGGAATTGCTTGGCCGTGGCCACGACCGGATTGAAGCGCTCGACGAATCCGCACATCAGCGGCGTCCCGCTGCCCGCGGCGAGCAGCTCGGCGACGTCGGTAAGCGTCGTTGCCAGCGGCTTCTCAACCAGGGTTGGGATTCCCCGCGAGAGGAGGCAGCCTCCCACCGCGAGGTGCGTGTCGGTGGGGGAGGCCACGATCGCGACATCGAAACCTTTGGCGTCCGGCAGCTCCCGGCTGGCCTTGGCCCCGTAGAGGGAGGCGACCCGCTGGGCGGCCGCCAGCTCGGGGTCGGAGACGTGCACAAGCCGGCACCGGGGGCTGGCGGCGACCAGGCGGGCATGGTTGGCCCCCATCGAGCCGGCGCCTACCAGAAGCACACGCGCGTGGCCGCCGGCTGCCTCTGACACGGGCACAAGTCTACCGGCTGGCCGCCGGCTAGCCGAGATCGGACTGAGTTCCAAACCGCTCCCCTTTGAGTTCCCGTCGAAAGAGGCTCCGCGCCCTCTGCACCCCCCGTGCGTGCCCCGGTCCAGCGCTCTCAACCGAAGCGCCCCGGCTGAGTGTGGGCAGGCTCGACGCCGGCGGCCAGGGGGGCCCCTGCAAGCGGGTATCCCCGGCGCGGCGGGGGCCAGTTGGGAACCTGACCCCTTGCTACCCTGCCCGGGGTGAGCCGTGTCCTGATCGCCACCAACGAAGTCATCGGGCCCCAGATGGCCGGACCCGCGATCCGCTGCGCCGAGCTGGCCCGGCAGCTGCAGCATGCCGGCCACGCAGTCATCGTTCTGGGAGGAGCGGGGACGCGGTCGCCGGAGTCCGAACTGGACGTGCGACCATCTCCCGGTCCGGCTCAGCTCCGGGCTCTGGCGCTGAGCCAGGCGGTGATCCTGGTGCAGGGCCTGGCCCTTCGACAACACCCCGAACTCGCGGCTCCTGGTGTGCCGCTGGTCGTCGATCTGTATGACCCCTTTCCCCTGGCGCTGCTCGAGCAGGAGCGCCAGCGAGCAGAGGCCGAGCGCTGGGCTCTGAGCCGGGAGATCTCCGGTGTGTCGCGGGAACTGCTGCTTTCAGGAGACTTCTTCATCTGCGCCAGCGAGCGCCAGCGGGATCTCTGGGTCGGAGCCCTGATGGCGCTGGGGCGGATCAACCCCGCCACCTGGGCCGCCGATGACTCCCTGCGCCACCTCATCGACGTGGTCCCGTTCGGCCTCCCCGGAGCTCCCCTGCGTCTGGCGCCGGACGAGCCCTCCCCCTACCCAGAAGCCGTGTCCGGGGACGATCTGGTGTTGCTCTGGGCTGGCGGGATCTACAACTGGTTCGATCCCCTGACCCTCATCCGAGCGGTGGCCCAGGTGGCCAACAGCCAACCCAGGGTCAAGCTCCTCTTCATGGCGACCGGCCATCCCAACCCCGGGGTTCCGCCGCGGATGTGGATGCCGCAGCGGGCGATCGAATTGGCTCGCGAGCTGGGAGTGCTCGACACCCACGTCTTCTTCAACCGGGAATGGGTCCCGTACGAAAAGCGGGGGGAGTGGCTCGGACGCGCCACCTGGGGGGTGTCCACCCACTTTGACCATGCCGAGACCCGCTTCTCATTCCGGACCCGGGTCTTGGACTATCTCTGGGCCGGGCTGCCGATCCTCGCGACTAGGGGCGACGTCCTGGCGGACCTGATCGAGACAAGCGGCCTGGGCTGGACCGTGCCCGCGGAGGATGTGGTTGCTCTGGTGGCGGCCCTCGGGGAGATGGTGCGGACCGCGGCTGACCACGGATCAATGCGGGAGCGCATCGCCAAGGTTGCTTCGGAGTTCACCTGGACCAGGGCATCCCAGCCCTTGCTCGCCTTCTGTCAGACGCCGTGGCAGGCGGCCGATCAGCCGCTGGCGCGATCCCGCTACCTCACCGGGGCTAGAGCAGCCTCTGTGCAGGGCCGAGTCGCCGCCGGGCTTGCGCGTCGCGGTCTGGCCAGTGTCCGCAGTCGCGGCCTGGCGGCCACCGCGTCGGAGGTGCTGCGGTGGTGGCGGCGCCGGCGACGGGCATGACCCACAGGCAACGAGGGCACTACGACCGGATCTAAGCGTAAGCCCCCGGGGATTGTGGTTCAGATGGACGTATCTTACGATCAGGGAGGCGCAGGGATGGTGTCGCCGTATTGGATGTTGAAGCTGGTTCCCCCCTCGCCAGGTCCGGAGGGGACGGAGACATAGTCGGGCGTCTGGTACATGACCACCTCGACCTGGTCGGTGTCGGGTCCCCCGGCCGCGATTGCGGTGAACTCGGTGGGATCGTATGGTGCGAGAGGGTAGGACTGACCCGTTGAGGAATCCTCCGGGGCCTCCACGATCCACTCGGCGGTGCTGCATGTGCAGGTGCCGGTTGAGGGGTAGGTGACGGGGAAGGTGGCAGCCTCGTCTTGGGTTGTGTCGTCTAGGGTGATGTCCCAGGATGCCCCCGAGACTTGGTCGATCGTCACGGTCAGAGAATCGCCTGGCAACATGTTCCCCAACGGACACGACTGGATTGGAGCGCACCCGGTCCAGACGTCGATCGGATTGGCAGGATAGAGTTCGTACCAGGGATAGTAGTCAAACTCTCCCGCTACGGTTGGGTCTGGCGACTCATTGACACCCGCCTGGATGATCGTGGTGTCGTCAGTCGACCAGCCGCCGATGCCGACCCACTCGGCCATGTCGGTTCCCACTGCGGCGTTGGGTGAGAGGCTCGGCACCAGGAAGGTTCCCGTGACGCTGGTCTGGGGACCGGAGCCCTCGACATACCCGGACCAGTCGTTGGTCTCCGCGTACGCCCCGTACGGGTACGTCGGGGTGAGGGTGTCCGTTGTGCTGAAGTAACCGAACACGTCGACGACCAGATCGGTGCTGCCAAGGTCGTTATAGAAGTAGACGACGCCGTCGGCGCCGACGGTCGCCACGGTGAGATTGGCCACGGTGAGCCCTGCCGACCAGTTGAGGTCCGAGGACTTTGGTTGGGTAGGTCCGGGATAGACCGTCATGTAGCTGCCAGCTGTGCCATCCGTGGAGGTGACGTTGCTCACCACCGCCGTGACGTTCGACCCCAGGCTGGCGACCTCCGAGAGCGTGTCCGACACGGAGCTGTCAGCACCAATCGGAGCGCCGGAGAGGTCGTAGTCACTTCCACCGCGGGTGTCGATGACCCGTGTTGGCGGAAGGGCGGTGTAGAGAGCCTCGTCGGAAGGAGAGGTGCTGCCGCTGGTGAAGTAGCCGTCCACGTCGACAACCACGTCGGCGTCGCCGTTGGCATTGTAGAAGCTCAGCTTACCGCTGGAGCTGAGCGGGACCAGGACTCGGTTGGGGATGGTCTGCCCCCCCGACCAGTTGAGGTTGGAGGCCAGAGGTGGACTTCCCGACCCCGGATAGACCGTGAGGTAGCTGGGCTGAGTGGTGTCGGTGACAGTGACGTTGAGGAGCACGGCGCCGATGTCCCCGGCGGCCGCCGGCAGGCCGCCCTTACCGCTGACCTGCAGGTTGCGAACGTCGCCCGGCCCCAGAGGGGTGCTGCCCCCGCCTGGATACCCGCTGCCGGGCCGCGTGTCCATGATCCGAGAGGGGGTTAGGGCGACGTAGCTACCCGCAGTGCCCGCCGCCTCGGGGGCGAAGTACCCCTCCAGGTCGACCACCAGATCGGCGTCGCCGAGGTCGTTGTAGGCGGTGACATCCCCTGAGGTACCAAGGGGCACGATCGTCAGGTTGGGCACCGTGTCCCCTGAGGGCCAGTTGACATTGGAGACCAACGGTTGCGTGCCCCCAGCTGGGTAGACGCTGAGGTAGCTGCCCTGGGTGGTGTCGGTGACGGTTACGTTGAGCGCCGCAGCGGTGGCGTCGGCCGGGACGCTGTCCTCACCCGCGACAGAGAACGTGAGGGTGCCACCTGGACCGAGGGGGCCGCTGCCGGTACGCGTGTCCACCAGCCGGAAGGGCGACAAAGGGTGATACGCGTCGCCCACGTTGACATTGGTGAATTTGAGCCCGGAGCCCGCCGGGCTGGCGGCCCTGGCGGGCAGCTCAGGTGCCACCAGGCTCTCGGACGGCGGCTGGGGCCCGAGTGGGCTGGACACTCCCCGAACCACCGTCGAGCCGGAGTTGAGCCCGGGGCCGAAGGTCTCGGTGCCTTGGGCGAGCGCGGGCGCCGCCGCCCAGCCCGAGAGCAGTGTCGTTGCCGTCAGTGCCAGCAGACCGCGGAGCCACCGCCGCCGGAGCGCTGAGGCTGGCCGGCTGTGCTCCAGCGTGCTGCGGATCCCTCCCCCCATCGCGACTATCGTAGCCGGTGCCCTTGCCTCGCAGAGGGTCATTCCAAACTTGTCACAGTGGCCCGGACTGGGGCTCGCGACACCTGGTCAGGCGGGTGGGGCGGCGAAGCCCGGGGCCTGGGGGGCGTTGTCGCTGACCACCCGCAGGTCGATGTCCCAGTCGTTGTTGGAGTTGGTGCCGAAGTTCATCTCCTCCACCACGTAGGTGAAGTTGGCGGGATTCACCCCCACGACCACCGCTGCGTGCCCATAGGGGTAGCCGTAGTCGGGTGGATCGGCCTGCCAGCTGACCAGCTCGCCCACCCCGGGCACCGCCGATGGGCTGGCGCCGGTCAGGGCCGATTCGGCGATCGCCTTGGCGGCGACGCCGTCGCCGTTGGCGGTGATGGCGGCGGGATCGGTGCCGCTCCAGTCCATCGCCGCCCAGAAGGAGCACTCACCGCGGTAGTCGGGGTAGTTGAGGCAGCTCCCCATCCTGGCGTCGGGAAGCCCCCAGTACGGGTTGCATTGGTCGATGGTCCCCTCGATCACCGCGTGGTCCGGCGCCTCGGGGAAGGCCAGGGCGGCGTTGATCGTGGCGGCCCCGGGGTAGCCAGAGGGCGGCTCGGAGCGGCTCCACTCGGTGGCTCCGCCGGCGCCGAGGGTGAGGTAGAGCCGGGTCCCCGGCGAGGCGTCGAGGATGGGGGTGCCCGAGCCGGTGGCGGCCCCTTGGACCAGAGGGGTGGTGCCGGCCACCCCGGGGAGGACTGCGTTCGGCGCCAGGGCAACGGTCAAGGTGAGCTGCTCCGTCTCCGCACTTCCAGGGTTGCTGGTGTCGGCCATCTCGACCGTGAACTGGGAGCTGCCCACGGCGGTGGGGGTCCCGCTCAGAGAGCCGTCGCTGGCGAGGCTCACACCCGTCGGCGGGGCGCCGCTCAGGAGGCTGAAGGCGTAGGCGCCGGAGCCTCCGGCGCCTACGAGAGAGCCGGCGTAGGGAAGCCCCAGGTCCGGCGGGGGGGCCAGGCTGGTGACGATGGCGAGCTCCGGGTCGAGCGGCACGAAGTAGCCGAAGGCGTCGACGACCACGTCCGCCGACCCCAGTTGGTTGTAGAGGAACAGGGTCCCGTTCTGGTTGAGGGTGGCCAATGTGGCGTTGGCGACGGTGTCGCCCGCGGACCAGTTCACGTCCGACGACCCCGTGGGCTGGTTGGGGTAGACGCTGAGATAGCTGCCCTGGGTGGTGTCGGTCACGGTGACGTTGGCCGCGACTGCGGTGGCATCCGCCGGGATGCCCCGCAATGCTGCCATCCCCTGCCAGAGGGCCTGTCCGGCGGCCAGCGGCCCCAGCGCCAGGCGCGTGTCGAGCATCCGCACGGGGGCCATGGGCGTGAACAGGCTGGCCGTGGCCGGAGCGCTGCCACCGGCGGTGAAGTAGCCGTTGACGTCGACCACCACGTCAGCCGCTCCCAGATCGTTGTAGACCGAGACCTGTCCCGAGGCGTCGAGGGGGACGACCACCCGGTGGGCCACGGTCTGGCCCGCGGCCCAGTTGAGGTTGGAGGCGGTGGGAGTCGCACCGCCGGGGTAGACGGTCAGGTAGCTGGCCGCACTGGTGTTGGTGACCGTCACGTTGAGGACCACCGCACTCACCCCCTGGGCCGGGACGCCGCCCGCCCCCGCGACCTGGACCTGGAGGTCGCCACCGCTTTGGAGCGTCTCCCCGGCGTTGGGCTCGTCGCGGCCCTGCCTGGTGTCGGTGATGCGAGCTGGCGGCAGGGCCACGTAGCTCCCCGCCGCCACCCCCGCCTCCGGGGGGGCGAAATAGCCCTCGAGGTCTACCACCAGGTCCGTCTGGCCCAGCTGGTTGTAGAAGCTGACCTCCCCTCCCTGGCCCACCTCGACGATGACCAGGTTGGAGACCGTGACTCCTGCCTCCCAGTTCAGGCTAGAGGCGGTGGGGGGCTGTCCTCCGGTGGGGTAGACCGTCAGGTAGCTGCCCTGGGTGGTGTCGGTCGTGGTCACGTTCAGGGCCACGGCGGCCGCGTCGGCGGGGACGGAGACGGCGCCGAAGCTGCCGACGACCTGAAGCGAGAGGCTCGTCCCCGTGCCCAGCGGGGATGGATTTGCCCCGAGTCTGGTGTCGAGCAGGCGGGTGGGCGGGAGAGCAGAGTAGGCGTCGCCGGCAGGCGTTGTCGTCGCCCCCGCGGCGGCGATTCCGGCGAGCGAGCCGCCCAGGGCGAAGACGAGCGCCACACCTGCACGGAGAACTGGACGAGATGGTTGGAGCCGGCGGGCTGCGGCTGCCTCCCGCAACCCGTTTGGTGCCACGCTCCCGAGGCTAGATGCGGTCTTCTCTGGGACAAGCCCGGTCGCCGACCTGTTACCCAGGCTTCAGCCGGGCATCAACTTCTGGCCCCTTGGGTCTGCCGGGACGGGGTCGCTACCGAGCGCGGCGTCCAGATGAGCACGGCTCAGCCGCGCGGGAGTGGCGCCGGTCGCGGGTGGACCCTATTTCTTGGTCTCCCAGAAGATGCGGGCGACCTCGTCCACCTTGCTCCGCAGCTCCGCCGCCTTGTCGGAGTCGATGTTCTGCTTGCAGGCGGAGGCGGCCTTGAGCGTCTTCCAGACCAGATCGTGGAGTTCGGGGAACTTCTCAACGTGCTCGGGCTTGAAGTAGTCGCTCCAGAGGACCTGGACCTCGTGCTTGACCCTCTCCGCGTGCTGTTCCTTCACCGTCACCATCCGCACGAAGGAGTTGTGGTTGGAGGCGTCGTCGCCCAGTGCCTTGAGCTTGGTCACCATCGTCTCGACCGTCTGCGCGGCCAGCTGGGCCTCGTGAGGATCGTAGATGCCGCAGGGAATGTCGCAGTGGGCGTGAACCACCCGTCGGGGGGTGAGCCGCGAAGCCAGCTTGGTGATCATGTGCGCTCCTCATCCATGACTTGGAAAAGCTACATCCAACCTACCATCAGGCCGTGGCCAGCGGCAATCTGACTCGCCTCTTCCGCTGTTTGCGGGAGAGGTTCCCCTACGTGGCGCTGGTGTCGGGTCGGAGCATGGAGCCGCGGCTGCCCCATGGCGCCTGGATCCTGGTGTGGCCCCAAGGGTCCCTGGCGGCCCGGGTGGGGGAGGTGGTGGTGCTGGAGCATCCCAGTCGCCCCGGCTTCGAGCTGGTCAAGAGGGTGGAGGCGCTGAGCCAAGAGCGGCGACTCCTGTGGGTCGCGGGAGACAACCGCCTGGCCAGCAGCGACAGCCAGGACTTCGGACCGGTCGCGCTTGAGCGCCTCCGGGGCCGGGTCCTGCTGCGGCTCTCGCCCCTCCCCCCGGCGCTGATCCGCCGCCGGGGCCGGCACGGTCCGGATCGCCGGGATCCCACGGCGCGGAGCGCAAGCTGCCACCATTACCCCTGAGATGACCGAAGCCGAGCATCCGCCGCCGCCTCCGCCACCTCCACCGGAGCCGCCCCGGGCGGTCCTCACACCCACCGTCCCCTCGCCCAAGAAGGACAAGAAGCGCAAGAAGAAGACCTCCCGCGAACCACCGAGGGGAAGGGGGCGTCGCTGAGCCCGCCTGCGGGCTCGGCCGTGGTCGACCGCGAACTCGCGCTGGCAACCGCCCGCTACGCCGCGCAGGCGGGAGGTGCGGTGGTCAAGGCAGCCGGTCTGGGCACCCATCCCACCGAGAGCAAGGGCCGGGGCGACTACGTCACCCAGGCCGACCGCGAGAGTGAGGAGGTGGTGGTGCGGATCCTGGCCTCCGTCTTCCCGGATGTCCCCATCGTGGCGGAGGAGCGCGGCGGCAGCCCTGGCGAGGTCGCCTGGGTGGTGGACCCCCTTGACGGCACGACCAACTTCAGCCGCGGATTCCCCATGGTGGGGGTGTCGGTCGCCCTCCTGGAGGGCGACCGCCCGGTCGTGGGGGCGGTCCACGCTCCCTTCCTCGATCTCACCTACACCGCTGCCCTGGGGGAGGGCGCCTTCGACCAGAAGGGGCGGAGGCTCTGCCTGGGTGACCCGGAACCCCATCGGGCCGTGGTCTCGACCGGGTTCCCCTTCAAGGAACCAGAGCGGATCCCGAGGCTGGTCCGGACCCTGGAGCGGGTGCTGGGCCAAGTCGAGGACGTGCGCCGCCCCGGGGCTGCCAGCCTGGACTTGGCCTTCACCGCCGCGGGCATTTTCGACGGCTTCTTCGAGCTGGGCCTCAAGCTCTGGGACATCGCCGCCGGCGCCCTCTTGGTGACTGAGGCAGGAGGCCTCATCTCGGACTGGGAGGGCAGGTCGGGTCTGCCGCTGAGTGGTGACATCGTTGCCGGGGCCCCGCGGGTGCACAGGGCCCTCCTCGCGGAGATCCGCGGGGTCCGCGTCTAAGCGACCACGGCTATCTCTCCGCTGGTCCCCCTTCCCGTCCGTTTTCGGCCCACCTGGGGGTAGAGCTTGACCGTGTAGGTCCCCGCGCGCAGGGGCACGACGGTGATCACGACGGGGACGGTGGCGTTGGTCTCGACGATGCCGGCGCAGGAGCGGTTGTCGGCCCAGCGCCCGGCGGCGGTGCCGAGGAAGGTCACCTTCAGCACCCGGAACTCCGGGGTCAGGTTTCCCCCGACGCAGGCGGGGCTCATGGCGCCCCCGGAGATGTCGTCGAGGGCGAAGGTCAGGGTGCTCGCCTGTCCCACGACCAGTTTGGCCTGGGGCATCACCCCGTTGAGCTGGGCCTGAGGCGGCCCGTCGCCGGAACGCACCTCCTTCAGGCTGGTGATCGTATCGAAGAAGACCGCGATCACGATGAAGGCGATGACCGCCAGGGTCAGCCACCTGCCGGCGCTTAATCTGGGAAGCCTGAATCGGGACGGATCCACGGGAGCTCGAGCGTAGCGCGTCGGCAGCCGGCGACCCGGCAGTGGAGGAGGAGGCCTAGTTGACCTTGATCGAGGAAGTCCTGGCGGGAGAAATCCTGGACTCTCGGGGCAACCCCACGCTCGAGGTCCAAGTGCGCTTGGCGAGCGGGACGGTGGCCCGGGCGGCGGTGCCGTCCGGCGCCTCCACCGGCGCCCATGAGGCGGTCGAGCTTAGAGATGGGGACCCCCGACGCTTCAAGGGCAAGGGCGTCACCCGGGCGGTCGCGGCGGTCAGGGAGGTTCTGGCACCGCTGCTCCGGGGCCGGGACCCCTTGGACCAGGCGGATATCGACCACCTCCTGATCGAGGCCGACGGCTCGGCGGACAAATCGCGAC
>JBOHUL010000029.1:0-12761 GCA_050734425.1 Candidatus Dormibacteria bacterium | reverse complement strand
CGGTCCTGCACGCCGTAGGCGAAGAGGGCGTCGCAATCCGCGAGGTCGCCGAGGTGATCGGGCGGCATCTCGACCTGCCGCTCACGGCCGTCTCTCCCGAGGGCGCCGCCGAGCACTTCGGCTTCCTAGCGCCCCTGGTCGGGCTGGACAGCCCCGCCTCAAGTGCCTTGACCCAAGCGCAGATGCGTTGGCAGCCGACGCATCCCGGTCTGATCGACGACCTTGAGTCCGGGTTCTACTTCTAGCCTCTGCGGCGATCACAGCCCCGGCCGTTGCACCCGTCTGGCAGCTTCAACGGATTCCCTGCTGGGACGTGAGCGGGCCTGCGGATCCCGGGCGGCCGCCCACCACCAGCGGGCCGGACGCGACCTGGCAGCGGCAGGCGCGCACCGCCCCACCGTGCCCGAAGCGACCTCTCCGGCGGGTTAGGTCACGTCTTTGGGCGTGCCGGAGCGTTCGGTGACTCCGACGGCGAGGAAGTCAAGGAGAGCTCAGCCAGCCGCCACCACCTGCTGGACCATCCGGGTAAGCATCTGGTCCACGGGGGGCCAGGGGAAGGCGGGACGATCCGCAAGCAGGCTGACCAGGCCATGCAGGGATGCCCAAAGGAGGGCCGTCGGCAGGACGGGATCTGCACCCGGGCGGCGCTTCCCGATCGCTTCGGCGACCGCGTGCTGGAGCACTTGGAAGGTGGGCGCGCCGGGAAGGGCCCGCCCAGTCCATGACGCGTGTTCCGCCCGCCCCCGCACTCCCGCCAGGCCTCGGTAGCGGCCGGGCTGCTCACGGGCGAAGTCGAGGTAGGCGCGACACACAGCGAGCAGCCGCTCTCCGGGCGTTCCCGCCCGGTCGACGGCTTCGAGCAACGCTCGCTCTAAGTTCGCGTATTCGAGCGCATACACCTCGTAGAGCAGCTGGTCGCGGTTGTCGAACTGGAGGTAGAAGCTTTGGGGGGTGACTCCGGCCTCCTTGGTCACGGCGCGGATGCTGAGGTCCGCCTCTGTCCGGGCGCGCATCAGCACCCGGCATCCGGCTTCGATCAGCTCCTGGCGAAGGCGTGAGCCCTCTCCGCGCCGGTTCCGGGGACGCTGGGAGGGAATAGGCACTTGACGTGAGTATATGGGCGTCACCATACTAGACAAACCTGACGCATGTCTACTTAGGGGTGCTCACATGGCCGAGAACTTGACCCTGACCCGGATCACTCACAGCTGTCACCTGATCGAGCTCGGTGGCCTCAGGATCCTGACGGACCCCTGGTTCTCGGAGCGCCCTCTGTATCACCCCGGTGAGGCGATTGCCCTGCGGCCGGAATCGCTGCCGCGGTTGGACGCGGTGCTAATCACCCACCACCACTACGACCACTGTGACCTGGCCAGCTTGGCCGCCTACCCCGACCACCGAGTGCCGCTGCTAGTTGCCGAGCCAGTGGCGGCCCGGGCCCGAGCCGCCGGGTTCGGCGACGTGCGGGTCATGAAGCCGTGGGAGACCGTGCCGGTTAAGGATCTGGTCATCACCGCGGCGCCGGCCAAGCACGGGGTCCCCGAGATCACCTTTGTCATCAGCGGCGGAGGCAGGACCATCTATTTCGCCGGGGACACCATGCTCATCCCCGAGCTGCTCAGCCTTCCCGAGCGCTTCGCTGCGTTGGACCTGGCCCTGCTGCCCACCAATGGCTTGCGCATCCGGCCCCAGTTCAACCGGCAGGTGGTCATGAACTCCACCGAGGCGGCAGAACTGGCCGCCACGCTCCGGGCTCGCCTCACCGTGCCTCACCACTACGCCTTCACCGGAGGCTGGTTCGGCGACCGGCTGCTGACCAAGGGCGACCGCGACCCGCAGCACTTCGTGGAGGCGGTCCGGGCGGTGGCGCCCGCCCTGCCGGTCAAAGTCCTGGTCCCCGGCGAACACGTGACGCTCGACTTGGACCTCGCAGGCAGCCCCGTCTAGGTCGCCGAACGCGAGGGGAACTTGGTCGCGGAGCGGTTCATCAAGACGCTCAAGGAACAGCTGCCCCGGGCGCAGCGTTCGAGACCCTGGCCGACCTGCACCAAGCGCTCCAGTAATTGAAACGCTAATGAAATCAGCGCTGGCTGGTCTCCGAGGATCCGCTGCTGATGTGCCCTCCATCTGTCGTAGTTTGGACCTAAGACTGGAAGTGCGACGAAGTCCACACTGATCCTGAGTGGGTTGTGGTCCAAAGGGGGCGCGCTAACCCGATCCACCTGGCGTCCAAAGGATTCTCGAACCCTGGAACTCTGAGAGGCAGGGCGGTGGAGTGCGCTGGCTCGTCGACAACGGACTGCCAGCGCTGACCACCATCGCTGGAATGAAGTAGGGGGTAGGTGACGAAGCCGGAGGGTGTGAACCCACCGTTCCCCACTACAAGGCAGCTGGAACCCACTCCCGACTGTAACCGCCCCGCGGGTTCCATTCCGCCCGCGTCAAGTCGTCTATGAACTCGACTCCACTCGACCAGAAGCCGTCCACAGGTGACTCACGGCCTAGCGGCATCTGAGCATCCCAGCGTGGCGGGTACCGGCGGGGCGCGGCGCAGACCGTCCGCAAGCTGACGCCGCGAGCGACTAGGACCCACAAGGCGCGGAGCTAGTGTCCCGATCCGAAGGTAGCTCCTCGCACGTCCCGCTTGAATACTCAGGTTGGCACGGGTGTGAAGGCGTCTACTCCTTGCCCACGGACGCCGAAGGGCTCCGGTTGCCCCCCAAGAAGGTCTCGACAAAGTCGGGGCTGGCGATCAGGTCCGCTGGTCGGCCCTCGAGTCGACAGCGGCCTCCAGTGAGGACGTAGGTCCGGTCGGAGATCGCCAGCACCGCGCGGGCCCGCTGCTCCACGACCAGCACCGAGGCACCAGTTGCGCTCAGGTGCCGAATGTGCTCCTCAAGCAGCGCCTGCGCCAGCGCGGGAGCCAGGTTTGCGGTGGGCTCGTCGAGAACGAACACTTTGGGCTCGAGCATCAATACTCGTCCCATCGCCAGCATCTTGCGCTCCCCTCCGGACAGCTTGCCCGCCCGCCGCCCCAGCATGGACGCCAACTGGGGGAAGACCCCTAGGACCTGCTCGATCCGCTCCGGCACCTGGCGCAGTGGTAGCAGGTAGCCGCCCATCTCCAGGTTCTCCTTAACCGTGAGCGGGGCGAAGACGTCATCGACCTGCGGCACGTATCCTATCCCGGCCCTGGCGGCGGCGTCGGGGGACCAATGGGTGACCTCGGTGCCGTCCAAGAGCACCCGCCCGGCCAGCACCTGAACCACCCCCACCAGGGCCTTCAGGAGGGTGCTCTTCCCGGAGCCGTTGGGCCCCACGACCGAGACCACCTCCCCGGCGTCGACCTGCAAGGAGAGCTCCTGGACCACCGGACGGCCGGAGTAGCCGGCGGAGAGCATCTCGGCCACCAGGGCCGCGCCCCGCGGGGGGGCGGACGTGGACTCAGCCGACAAGGTAGGCCTCGACCACCTCGGCCTGCTCGCGGAGGTGGGCCATAGTCCCCTGGGCTAGGATGCGGCCTTCGGCCATGGCGATCACCGGGTCGCAGAACTCATCCATGAAGGCCAGTTCGTGCTCGACGAGTAGGATGGTCATCCCCCGGGCGCAGAACCCCTGCAGGTCCCTGCCGATCTGGCGGGCCAGAGTCGGGTGAATACCGGCCATGGGTTCGTCCAAGAGTAGGACGCGGGGCTCGGCCATCAACGCCCGCATGATCTCGACCAGCCGGCGCTGACCGCCGGAGAGGTCGCCCGCATAGGTGTCCGCGTGCTCCACCAGGCCGAACTGGGCCAGCAACGACTGGGCTCGCTCCAGCGCTTCGCGCTCGGGACCCCGCCAGTAGTGTCGCCCGCGCAGGGCGGCCCTCAGGGTGTCCCCCTGCAGGCCCGGGACGCCGACCAGCAGATTCTCCACGACGGTGAGGCGCTTGAACTCGGTGGCCAGCTGGAAGGTGCGCACCAGTCCTGAGCGCGCCCGGAGGTAGCAGGGCACCTTAGTGATGTCTTGGCCCCGATAGAGGATCCGGCCGCTAGTTGGATTCACCGAGCCGGCCAACACCGAGAGCAGAGTGGACTTGCCGGCGCCATTCGGGCCGATCAGGCCGGCCAGGCGGCCCGGCTCGACGGCGATGTTTACCCCGTTGACCGCCAGCACCCCTTCAAAGCTGACCCGGATCTCCTCGGCGGCGAGGATCGGGGCCGCCTCGGTGGCCCCTGGGGCGGCACGCGCCGAATGGGCCAGCTGCTCACGGCCGTCTCGGTCGCTGGGGGTTGTGCCCAGGTAGGCGCGGGCGAAGAGTCGCCTGCGGCGCTCGGGGATGATCCCCTGGGGGCGGAACCAGAGGAAGGCCACGATCAGGACGCCGATCGCTACCCATTCCAGAGCGGCGACCAGACCGGGGGATCCAAAGGCGGGGAGGAAGCGAGTCGCCTCCTCGAAGCCCACCGGCACCAGCACGGCCCCTAACACCGCCCCCCAATGGTTACCCCGACCGCCGATGATCACGGCGGCGAAGAGGACGATGGTCTCGGCGTAACCCCAGGCGCCCGGGTCCCAGAGGGTGATGAAGCCGACCAAGATGCCACCCGAGAGCCCGGCCGCCGCCCCGCCCAGGACCAGGATGGCGGTACGCATGCTCAGCAGGTCCTTTCCCAGGGCGTCCGCGACCGTGCCGTTGTCGCGCATCGCGCGCAGGCTGCGCCCGTAGGGGGACTCCGTGATCCGATGGAAAAGCCAGAAGACCGCCGCAGTGAGCACCACCGCCACCGCTCCGTAGCCCCACTGGTAGGCCTGGCTCTGGGGGTTCAGCACTTGGTGGAGCGGCTGGGGGACTATGGAGAGCCCTGCCGCGCCGTTGAAGAGGGGGACGAAGTTGTTGATCAGCAGGTTGGCCATCACCGCGGTCACTAGCAACCCGATCGCCGCCACGTGACCGGTGAGGCGGCGCCCCACCAGCAGGCTGAAGGGGAGGGCGACCAGGCCGCCGACAACTGCAGCCCCGATCCACGGGATGGGGAAGGGGAGCCCCCAGCCGCCGATGTAGGTCTGGAAGCCACCGTTGGCGGTGTCGTGGGGGAGGGAAAGCACGGCCGCGGTATAGGCACCGGCGGCCTGAAAGATGATGTAGCCAAAGTTGCTGACCCCGGCGATGCCGAACTGCATGGAAAGCCCGAGGCAGGCCATGGCGTCGACCGCCCCGTAGACCAAGAGATTGGCCAGGTAGAAGAGGGTGGCCTGGCTCACCTGGTCCTCAACTCGGCCCGCCGGGCACGGGAGCTCATCTCAGCCGACCACGCCGGTTCCGAAGAGCCCGCGGGGACGCACCGCCAGTACCACCAGCAGGATGACAAAGGCGACCACGTACTTGTAGTCGGCGGTGATGATGCCGGCGCTCACCTCGGTGGCAATCCCAATTACGAGGGCGCCCAGCATCGCCCCGTAGGGCTGGCCGGGACCGCCCAGGAACACCGCCGCCAGGATCATCACCAAGAAGAGGTCGGCGCTGGTGGCTCCGAAGCTGCCGGAGTTGATGGCGAAGACGGTGCCCGCCACCCCACTGAGGGCGCCGGTGAGCAGGCAGGCCAGGGTCACCACCCGGTCGGTGCGGATGCCGCAGTTGCGTGCCAGAGTGCGATCTGCGGCGGTCGCCCGCATCGCCTTGCCAAAGCGGGTGTAGCGCAGCAACAGGTGTAAACCGAGCATTGCCACCACGGCCAGGCCAATGATCACGAACTGAACAACAGTGAAGCTCAGACTTCCCGCCTGGATGGTCGCTCCCTGGCTCATGGTGTAGGAGACGTTGTTCGGACCCTCCAGGGCCTGGACGGTGAACTCGACGATGAGGAGGAGCCCCAGGGACACCACCACCACCGCGATGGGGGAGGTGCCCCGCCGCTGGAAGGGAGCGTAGATGAACCTGTTGATCACGAGCGCGAGCACCGCCCCGGCCGCAGCGGCGCCCACCATCCCCAGCCAGACCGACTGCCCGGTTTGGTTGATGAGGTAAGCGACGTAGGCGCAGGCGATCATCACCGCTGCGAAAGCCAGGTTTAGGACGTCCGTCACCGCGAACTGCACGGTGAAACCGACGGCAGCGATCGCCAGAACGGCGGCCGTCACCAGCCCGAAACCGAAGGAAGCGATCAGCAGGCTCGTATTAATGACGATCCCCTGGCAAACGAGGACCCGGGTGGGGCGGCACCCGCCCCACCCGGTCAGAGTCGGTTGGGTGCGGTGCTAGGACACCGCCCGCAATTGGGCCGTGGAGATGCCGCCGACGACGGTGACAGCGCCGTTGGTCTTGTACCCATCGATCTGCAGGATTCCCGGCGAGTCGTGGTAGGCGTCGAAGTTAGTCGGTCCGCCGGGCCCGACATAGCGGATCGCCTTGCCCTTGGCCAACTCCTTCTTGCCCTGCGCAAAGCTGTGCACCACGACCGCCCCCTTCACCCCGTCCCCGATCTTGGTGATGTCGGCCTTGTAGACGCTGGGGGTCGTGCTCTTGGCCATGATCATGGCCAGAGCGGCCAAGTTCATGCCGTCGAAGAGGTGGACGGCGCCGGGGCCGGAGAGCAGGGTCTCCAAGCTTCCCGCATCATCGCTCTTCACCTGGGACTTCACGGCTTTCATGGCGTTGTCGAAGGGCCTGAACTCTGGTCCCGAGGTCGCCACCACCAAGTTGTCAGCGACGTAGTGGCTGGCCAGCGTGGAGGCACCGATAGCGGCCGACACCGAGGAGAACCACGAGGGGTCGATCGTGGCGGAGGTGCCGATGACCGGGATCATCTTGCCCCCGTTGAGCTGCTTGACCTCGGAGAGGAACGTGGCGTCGGTGGCGCCCAGGGCCTCGGTAAGAATCACGTCGGGATGGCTCTCGACCACCTCCTCCGCCTCCGTGCGGAAAGTGGTGGCGGTGAGGTCCAGGGTGACATTGGCGGCGAGCTTCAGGCCGGCCTTCTTGATCGCCTGGACCGCCGGCTTGACGAACGTCTGCGAGCCAATATCGTTACCGAAAGCGAGAGCGATCTTCTTGTAGTGCTTGTGGTACTTGGCGATCGCGACCATGGCGTATGACTCGGCCAGGTCGGGTGGGACCAGTCGGAAGAAGTAGGGGTACTTGACGTGGTCGAACTCAGACTGCCCGGTCATACCGAAGACCACCATCTTCTTGGAGTTGATGATGGGCACCACCGAGGCCGCCTCGTCCGAGGTGCAGCCGATCACCAGGGCCAGGTTGGAGGTGGAGGCGAACATCTGGTTGGTCGCCGGCACCGCGTCGGCTGGGTCGCCGCGGGTGTCGAAGGTCTTGCAGGTGAGCTGATGGCCCAGGACTCCGCCATCCTGGTTCATGGCTTTGGTCGCCCCCAGACAGGCGGCGTAGTAATAGCCCCCCAGGGCGGCGTCGGGGCCGCTGAAGGGCGCGAGATCGGCGATGACCAGCGGCCCACCGCTGGCTGAGACCGGCGCCAGCAGAGCACCGGAGCCAGCGGCCACGCCGGCCACCAAGGTCAAGGCGGCGACGACAAAGCCTAGCCGTCGCTTCTGGGAGCGCTTGGGCGCCTCACCGTCCTCGGCGCCGCAGACGTCGCGTCTCGGGTGCAGCCAAGTCATGGAGCCCTCCTCCCCTTAAGAATGGATCGCGACCTCAGAGGGTCCGGCCAGCGGTCTGACCGGGCACCCACCTACGCAGGATCTGATCGGTCGACTCGGCGACCACGCGGTTGCGGATCGTCCCCACCCCCTCGATGGCGACCTCGACGATGTCCCCGGGATGCAGCCAGAGCGGGGGCTCGTGGCCGAGGCCGACGCCACCCGGTGTCCCTGTAGCGATGACGTCACCGGGCGAAAGGGTGGTAAAAGTGGAGAAGAACTCGACCGCACGAGGGACGTCGACAAGCATCTGCGACGTCCGTGCTGACTGGCGCACCTCGCCGCTGACGGTGGTGGTGAGCTGGAGGTCAGTAATATCGACCTCGTCCGGGGTGACCAGCTCCGGACCTAGGGGCATGGTGCCGTCGAAGTTCTTGCCCGGCGTCCACTGTGTTCCTGCCCGCTGCCAGTCACGCGCTGAGGCGTCGTTGCAGACGACGAATCCGGCGATCGCCTCCAATGCCCGCTCCGCCGGGATGTAACGCCCACCGTTGCCGATCACCACGCCCAACTCGCCCTCGTAGTCGAAGCGCTCGCAGAGGGCCGGCAGGACAAGGTCGGAGTAGGGGCCGGTGATGCTGCTCGCGCCGCGCACGAAGCACTCCGGCCAGTTGGGCACCGAGCGTCCGGTCTCCTTAGCGTGTTCACTGTAGTTGACCCCCAGGCAGAGCACCCGACCTGGGGCCGGCACCGCCGGCCCCAGGTCGGCGGGGTCGACCTCCCGCCCGGGCTGCGCCTGCAGGCTGCGCAGGGCATCCCAGGCGGAGGCACCCTCTCGCAGCACCCGATCCAGGCTGGCCAGGCTGGCGGAGCCCGTCTCCGCCTCGGCGTCCACATACCCGCCCCGGCCGCGGACGTGCAGCCGGAACCCACGTTCGGTCCTGACGTTGGCCAGTCTCATCAGCAGCTTCGGGTCAGGCTCGGGTTACTCGGGTGAAGAGCATCCCCCCAAGGCATCTGTGGGACGCTACACCAGCCGTCCAAGGTGGGTCAAGCGGGCGTTGTCAATCGTTTGCATCTCCGGCCACCTCGGCGTTGGTCCCTCCGATACACTCGGCGACTGGAGGGCGCCCCCCGTATGCTCCCGCGGCCGCGGCGGCGCGCTCGCCAGGGAGGACTGCTTGCCTGCGTTCCAGACCCTCAGCCAACTGCTCGACGTCGGCGCTGCCGCGGATCGAGCGGTGGTGGTGCCGGGTGGCCCGGTGCTGAGCTACGACCGGCTGCGGGAGCTGGTCGGGGAGGCCTCGGCACGGCTGGCCTCGCTCGGCGCGGAGCGCGGCCGCCGAGTGGCGCTAGCGCTGCCAAACGGCCCGGAGGCCCTGGTGCTCTTCCTGGCCGCCGCCAGCACCGCTACCGCCTGCCCGCTCAATCCCGCCTACAAGAGGGATGAGTTCTCCTTCTACCTGGAGGACACTGGCGCCCAGCTGCTACTCCTGCCGCCGGGCGAGGGCAAGGAGGCCCGGCGGGCGCTTCGTCAGGGAGGGCGGGTGGTAGAGGTAGCCATCGACGCACAGGGACATCTCGAGATGGCGCGGGGGCCGGGCCCGGCCCCCACCTCTGAGCCCCCCCAGCCGGACGACGTGGCGCTGGTGCTGCACACGAGCGGCACCACCAGCCGGCCCAAACGGGTGCCGCTGCGGCAGCGCAACCTGGTCGCCTCGATCGGGAACATAGGCCGCCACTACCAGCTCTCGTCTGACGACGTCTCCCTCTGCCTGATGCCGCTCTTCCACGTCCACGGGCTGCTGGCCTCGGCGCTGGCCACTCTCGCCGAGGGCGGGACGGTAGTGGTTCCGAGGGGCTTCCAGCCCATGCAGGTCCGCCGCTTGCTCGAGGAGCACCGCCCCACCTGGTTCAGCGCCTCACCCACCCCCCACCGCCTCATCCTGATGCGACTGGGCAAGGCGGCCCGGGGACGGGAGCGGCTACGTTTCGTGCGCAGCTGTAGCTCGGCTCTGGCCCGTGCTCAACTGGAGGCGATGGAGGAGGCCTTCGGGGTGCCGGTGCTAGAGGCGTACGGGATGACCGAGGCGAGTCACCAGATGGCGTCCAATCCCCTCCCGCCGGGCAGGCGCCAGCCAGGGACCGTGGGGCGGGGCACCGGGGTGGACATCGCCACGATGGACAACGCCGGGCACCTGCTGACGACGGGGGAGGCTGGGGAGGTGGTGATCCGGGGACCCAACGTCATCGACGGCTACGAGGGGAATCCGGACGCCAACCGGGCCTCATTCACCGAGGGCTGGTTCCGCACCGGCGACCTGGGCCGGCTAGACGCGGACGGGGTGCTCACGCTTGCCGGGCGACTCAAGGAGATGATCAATCGGGGCGGGGAGAAGATCGCCCCCGCGGAGGTGGATCAGGTCCTGGAGTCGCACCCGGCGGTGGCCGAGGCGGTGGCCTTTGGGATTGCCCATCCGGTCTGGGGAGAGGAGGTTGCGGCGGCCGTGGTCCTGAGCCGAGAGGTCGAGAAGCAGCAGCTCGCAGCCCACTGTCGGGAGCGGTTGGCCGACTTTAAAGTGCCGACCACCTTCTTCTTTGTCGAGGCCATCCCTAAGACCCCCACCGGCAAGGTGCAGCGTCGGCTGGTACGGGAGGCGGTCGCGCCCGGGTGACCGGCCGGTGAGGTTCGCGGTGGTAGGAGCGGGGGCAACTGGGGGTCTTGTCGGCGCGCACCTGACCCGGGCCGGCGAGAAGGTGACCCTGATCGCCAGAGGGGCGCACCTACGGGCGATGCAGGCGCGGGGCCTGCGGGTGGTGGGGCTGGGCCAGGACTTCCAGGTCGAGCCACCGTGCACCGACGACCTCGCGGCGGTAGGAGAGGCAGAGACGGTCCTGCTCACGGTGAAGGCGCACAGCCTTCCGACCCTGATGCCGCAGCTGGCGCCGCTGCTCAAAGATGGGACCCTGGTGGTGGCCGCCCAGAACGGCATCCCCTGGTGGTTCTTCCAGGGCTGGGGCGGCGCCCTGCAGGGGACGGTGCTCGAGGCGGTCGACCCCGGTGGCGGAATCGCCCACAGCCTGCAGCGAGCCCACGTCGCGGGCGCCGTCGTCTACCCCGCGGCCCGGGTGCGCGAGCCGGGTGTGATCGAGCACCAAGAGGGATGGCGGATCTCGCTCGGCGATCCCGCAGGGGGGAAGCCTGACGACCTGCGCCTGCTTTCGGCGGCGCTCACTGCGGCTGGCTTCAGAGCGCCGGTGGTGCTCGGGCTGCGAGCCGAGCTCTGGCTCAAGCTGCTCGGCACCGCTAGCCTCAACCCGATCTCCGCCCTGACCGGGGCCACGCTCCAGGAGATCACAGCTGATCATGACGCCTCCTGGCTGGCCCGATCGATGATGGAGGAGGTTCAGCTGATCGGAACCCGGCTGGGCATCCAACTCCCGGTGGGAGTGGAGCGCCGCCTGCGGGGGGCAGCGGCGGTGGGGGAGCACAAGACCTCGATGCTGCAGGACGTCGAGGCCCGCCGCCCCATGGAGGTCGAGGCGGCGTTAGGAGCGCTGGTAGAACTTGCCGACCGGCTCCGACTTGGGGTCCCCAACCTGCGAGTCGTCCTGGCCTGCACCCGGGTACTCGACCGCCGCCTGCGCCAGCGGCCGACCTAATGTCCTGGAACCGAAGCCCGTAGCCAAAAGCGGTGGCCATTGAGGCCGGGCGTCCTCATGCCGCGCCCCTTTCCACAGACCGGAGAGCCGGCCCGTCGAGGCGTGTGGGTCGCCGTCCCGGCCGATCGTCCCCTGGCCGCACCTCGGCAGTGGCACCCGTCCCGGTGGCGAGGGAGGCTTGCTGCCAGGCCGGAGTGTCAAGCGTCAACGGAAGTAGGTGTCAGCCCTCAGCCCAAGCTCTGTAAAGCCTCAGCCAAATTTGTACACAGAAGATGGTGCACCTCGCCTACCAGAATACGAACCTCGATCCCGGAGCCGAAGGTTCGGCGATCAGCCTCCCCGCCATCCACACCAAGGTCCGCTGTGAGGGGTACGCCACGTGAACGGGATCCGTCGGGTCGCCAGCACGGTCGCCAGTTCTGAGCGGAGGACCGTGCTGCTCAAGCCGGTGTACGTTGGGGAGGTCTACTTCCGCGGCACTCTCCACGACGGCCCACACGTGCATCTGGTCGACGACAAGCTCTTCTCCCAGGTCCAGGCGCTCTTGTCTGAACGGGGCGAGGACTACTCGAAGCGCGTGTCGGCCACCTCGGAGTTCTTGTTGGCTGGCCTCGTCGTCCTCACCAAGTGCGGGAAGCACTTCGTGGGCCGAGTGCGGTGGGCAACCGCTACCGGTACGGCTACTACATGTGCTTCTCGCGCCAGCGCTATGGCACTAAGTACTGCGACGCCGAACGGTTGCCAGCAGACGAACTGGATGCCGCCGTAATCGACGCCCCCCACTTCACTTACGAGCGGACCCACCTGTTCGACAAGGCTGTGACCGCCGCCCGGCGACGGGTCAAGGCGCCGCAAGCGAATCATGCCCAAGAGCTCGCATTCATCGACGCCGAGGCGGCCAAGGCCGAAGATGCGATCGAGCGCTACCCGGGCGCCTTCGAGTCCGGAACGCTGTGGGAGTCCCAGTGTGGGACTCCGCTCCAAAAGCTCGGCGCCGGACGCTGACGCGCTGGCGGCGCTACGTGATCAGATCGCCGCCGGCTCACCAGCGGATCGGTACCGGCACGGAAGTCGCTTCTGCAGTCGCTCGTCCACGAGATACGCGTCGACAGTCGCGACCAAGTTGTACCGGGGTTCCGCATCCCAGGCGGCGCGGACCCGCAGGTTCGCGCTCTGGGTGGTTGGGTGCCCCCGGAAGGACTCGAACCTCCGACGCGTGCTTTTAGGAAGGCGGACGAAGCGACCTCGGAAGTGGTGGTCCTGAGCTGCCTTGAGTTAAAACAAGGCCACCCAAGTCCGCCAGGGTGCGCCCCCGTTGCGATTGGGCACCGCAGATAGATCGACCGTCACCACTGGTAGGGCCTCTCGTGCGACTTTGGCGCCCATAGCTATGGCCCGGAAGAGACGTGGCTCCGGAGCACGGATTCGAACCGTGAACCTTGCGGTTAACAGCCGCCTGCTCTACCGTTGAGCTACTCCGGATCGTACCCCGAGCAGTTTACGGTGGC
>JBOHUL010000028.1:0-4733 GCA_050734425.1 Candidatus Dormibacteria bacterium | reverse complement strand
CCGATGGCGACGTTGACCGAGCCCTCCCGGAATGGCCGGCCGAATGTATCGCTGAGAATCACTGCCAGCGGCCCGCCCTGAGCCAAGGCCAGCCAACTGTGGCGTAGCGCTCCCGCGGAGGCGTCCGGGTCCCGGGGAAGGCAGCTGACCAGCTCACCCCCACCGACGTTGCTGCGGTCAACCCCGGCGTTGGCGCAGACCAGCCCGTGGTGGGTCTCCGTGATCAGGATCGAGGACTCGGCCCGGACCACCCGCCGGCTCTCGGCCAGCACCGCCTCCACCAGCCTCGGGTCCTGTCCCAACGACAGAGCGAGGGCCAGGGCGCCCGGACGGGGGACGAAGCTGTCCAGGGGGTAGACCCTCCCCTCCGCCTTGGAGACGATCTTGTGGGTGACCACAACCACATCCCAGGGCTGCAGGCCACCCGCGCGTCGCAGGGGAGCCTGGAGCAGCGAGCCCAGATCCGAGCCCGCTTGCACCTCCCCGACCCCGGAGACCCCCCAGGCCTGCAGGCGTCCCGCCCGGACCCAGGGCAGCGCCGCGTCCCGGTCAGCCACCGCCGAGAGTCGCCGAGAGTGCGCCCGCCCGCGCCACTCCCAGGGCCCAGCCCACTACCGGGTGGGCCACCGCGGCCGCGGTCGAGCCGGCAGGGGTCAGGTCCGCCAGGCGGTCGACGTCCCAGGCGAGACGGGGCAGGTCCAGCCGCGCGAAGCGCAGGCCCAGCTCCTGGGCCACCTGCCGATGGCGCCGGCTCGAGTCGGGGCCGAAGCGGAAGACGTCCAGTGAAGGCGGGCGCAGGACCAGGCCGTTGCTGCCCCGGCCCGAGACGTCGGCCACCAGTGAGAGCGAGCGGGGGCCGGCCCCGCCCGCGTGCTGCAGCAGTTGCCCAATGTCCTCGGGCAGGGCCAGGGGAAGGTCGGCGGCGACCGTGGCCAGGGTGGTGGCTCCCCGCTCCAGGGACCAACGCTGCCCCACCCGGACCGCCTCGCTCTGGCCCTCCCCGGGGTCTCCGACGATGGCCAGCCCCAGGCGCTGGCAGAGCCGCACCAGCTCCGAGTCGCCGCCCACCACCACCACCTGGTCCCGGACCCAGGCCTGGGCGGCGCAGCGCAGCACCCGCGCCGCCAGGGCCCGGCTCACCAGCTGGCGCACCTCGTCCGGGACCGTGCCCAGGAGGCGCTGCTTCGACCCGGCCGCGGCCTTGACCGGGATGACCAGATAGGCCCCGGCGAGAGCAGCCCTCAAGGACGCATCCCCACTTCCACCGCGGCCAGTGCCTCGCGCGCCAACCGCAGCCGGGCGGCGGCGTCGGTCATCACGGTGTGGCAGAGGTGGGGCCGGAGCCCGAGTTCGGAGACCGCCGCGGCCTCCGAGCGGTCCTCCTGGTCCAGAACGAAGTCGGTGGCGACGTCGGCGTAGAGCTGGGCCACCCCCGAAGCACTGGCCTCCACCCCCAGGCTCGAAAGCATCTGGACCGCCGGGCCCTTGAGCGCTCGTCCCTGGACGATTGGGCTGACCGCCAGCACCCGCGCAGCCGCCTGCAGCTCGGCCCGGACGCCCGGCAGCGCCAGGATGGGCCCGATCGAGATCACCGGGTTGCTGGGCGCGATCAGCACCAGGTCAGCTTCGCGGACCGCCTCCAGCACCCCTGGACCGGGCCGGGCCCGCTCGACCCCGCGGAACTCGATGCGCGCGATTGCGGGCTGGCAGCGCTCCCGCACCAGGTACTCCTGGAGGTGCAGGTCCCGCCCGTCTTGGGTGTGGACCCGGGTCGTGACCGTGTGGTCCGTCATCGGCAGCAGCTGGAGCGGGAGGGAGAGCCGCTCCGCCAGCAGCCGGGTCACCTCCGAGAGGCGCCGACCGCGGCGCAGCTGCTCGGTGCGCCAGACATGGATCGCCAGGTCGCGGTCCCCGATCTGGAACCAGTCCTCCTCGCCGAGGCGGCGGAACTGACCCAGGGCGGCGAAGGTCTCCTGCCTCAGGCCCCAGCCCCGCTCCCAATCGCCCAGTCCACTGAGGCTGTAGCTGACGGTATCCAGGTCAGGGCTGACGTGGAGACCGTGGACCTGGAAATCGTCGCCGGTGTTGCCGACGACGGTGATCCTGGCCTCGGGGGTGGCCCGCACCAGCCCGTCCAGGAAGCGGGCCGCGCCCACCCCGCCCGCCAGCACCGCCAGCCTGGGCCCGCCACTCCCAACACCCGTGGGCGCCGCCCGCGGACGGTGCCCAGCTCCCTGGGCCTGGCCGGCCCCACCCCGAGATGGCTCCGGGGGGGCCCGGTGCAGCGGGGCCAAGCGTCGACTCAGGCGACGAGGGTGGCGCGGAGGGTCAGACCGGCGAACAGGAGCGAGCCGAATCCCAAAAAGAGGGCCTCGCTCCGCCCGGGGCTGCGGGCGCTCATCCCCCAGGCCACCGGGAGCACGGCGGCGCTGAGCGCCCCGTACATGATGTGGAGGGGGACATTGTGGGGCCGGTGCCCCTGGGCCAGCAGCACCAGCCCGATGGCGTCCTGGACCACCACCAGGGCGAAGCAGAGGACGATGAAGGCCCGCACCCCCCCGGACGGCGCCCCCCGACGGCGGAGATCGATGAAGCACCAGGCCGCCGCCACCAGTCCCACCAGGATGAGCGCCAGAGCCAAGCGCTGGTGCACCGACAGAACGGCACCGACCCCCCTGATAGTCAAGGTGCCAGGCCCGGCTTCGTCTTAGGTCAGCCGGCGCTGCAGGCCTTGGCGGCCCCGGACCCGTCACCGGCATCGAAGGAGGACCCGCAGGAGCAGGTCTTGACCGCGTTGGGATTGTGGACGGTGAACCCGCCTCCCATCAGGCTGTCGACGTAGTCGATCTCTGCCCCCTCGAGGTAGGTGGCGCTGTAGGGGTCGACGAAGACCCTGACCCCGCCGTGGTCCACCACCTGGTCGTCCTGGGCCGGCTCGTCGTCGAAACCCATGCCGTAGCTGAATCCCGAGCAACCGCCGGGGCTGACGTAGACCCGCAGCCCCATGGTGGGGTGCTCCTGCTGCTCAAGCAGGTGCTGCAGCTGCGACAGTGCCTGGTCGGTAACGGTGATCATGAACTCACTTCCCTTGGGGGCCAGCCGGGCTGGCTACTGGCAACTTCATCTTAGCGCGGGCTAGCGGAAGTCACTCCGAGGATCACTTCCAGTTCCGGGGGCGCCGGTTCGGCCGGCGCTCGGAGCAGGCTGTCGAGGAGTCCGGGATAGGCCTGGTCCAGGTCCTGGCGACGAAGGCTCAGGAGCTTGCGGGTGCCGACATGGCGACCGTCGATCACCCCCGCATCCCGCAACACCCGGAAGTGGTGGCTCAGGGTCGACTTGGTGACGGTCACCCCGAACTGGCCGCAGCAGATGGGCTCGGGCGACGCCGCCGCCAGGGCCCGCACGATCGCCATTCGAACCGGGTCGCCCAGCGCCTGAAGCAGGTCGGTGACCCCGGCGACCGGTGGCCGCTCTGAACTCGCCGCCGCCTCCATCCGCTGTTCTTCAAAGCTCATAGTTTGACAACCATCGAACATCTCTGGTACGATCCGCGTCAAACATTACCACGGATCGCCCAGGGAGGTGCCAGATGAGGACTGCGAACAGGTTGCGGCGGCGGGGAGAGCGGGGCACCGAGGAGGGATTGACGCCGCGGCTGTGGCTGGCGCTGGTGGTCCTCTGCGTCGGACAGCTGATGATCGTCCTTGACACCACGGTGGTCAACGTTGCCCTGCCGGTGCTCCAGCGCCAGCTCGGCTTCAGCCAGGACTCGGTGGCCTGGGTCATCGACGCCTACCTGATCACCTTCGGCGGCCTCTTGCTCTTGGCCGGCCGCCTCGGCGACCTCCTCGGTCGGAGGCGGGTCTTCCTTTTCGGGATTGTCCTCTTCTCGATCAGCTCGTTGGCCTGTGGCCTGGCCGGGGACCAGACCCTCCTCATCGCCGCCCGCTTTCTCCAGGGCGCCGGCGCCGCTGTGATGGCGGCGATGGTGCTGGGGATCCTGGTCACGCTCTTCCCCGAGCCCCGCCGCCGGGTGCTGGCCATGAGCGTCTACGCCTTCGTCGCCTCCGCCGGGGCCTCCTTGGGTCTCTTGGTGGGCGGCCTCCTGACCCAGGCCGTCAGCTGGCACTGGATCTTCTTCGTCAACGTTCCCATCGGGGCCCTGGTGCTGGGCCTGGGGGCGTGGCTCCTGCCCTCACAGCCGGGAAGGGGCATCCACCAGGGCGTCGACCTGAGAGGTGCGCTCCTGGTCACCGCCACCCCCACATTGGCGGTGGGAGCTCTGGTCAGCGGCAGCCAGCAGGGCTGGGCTGCTCCCCTCACCCTGGTGCTGTTCGGGCTGGCGCTGGCGGGAGCCCTGCTCTTCCTCTCGGTGGAGTCGCGTGCGCGGAACCCGCTGGTGCCGCTGGGCGTCTTCAGCTCCCGAGCCCGCAGCGGGGCCAACCTGACCCGGTTCCTCTTCCCGATCGGCTTCTACGGCAGCCTCTTCATGGGATCGATGCTGCTGCAGCGGGTCCTCGGCTACGGTGCGATCGAGACCGGATTGGCCTTCCTTCCCGCCAGCCTCTCGGTGGCCCTGTTCTCGCTGGTGATCAGCAAACGGGTGGTGGCCCGCTTCGGTGCCCGGGCCACCGTGCTCTCCGGCCTGGCCCTGGTGCTGGTCTCCCTGCTGCTCTTGGCCCGGGTGCCGGTCCACGCTGACTATGCGGTCGACGTCCTGCCCGCGATGCTGC
>JBOHUL010000027.1:0-20773 GCA_050734425.1 Candidatus Dormibacteria bacterium | reverse complement strand
GTACCAGCCCTCCTCGACCCCGTAGAAGTAGACGAGCGGCAAGCTGCCGCGCATCGCCTCTCTCAGCCCGTGGTTGTCGCCGTGGTCCAGGGCCGGTACCCCGTGGCGCCGCCGGTAGCGGTAGCGGAGCAAACTGTCCTCACCGATGCGGTCCTCGTAGGGGCGCATCTGCCCTGGCAGGCTGGCCTTGGTGCGGATGCTGAGGGGGAAGTCCAATTGCCTCGGCTTGAAGATCCCCTGCTGGCCCAACAGCTGGATGCGTTGGCCAGCAAGCGCGAAGCCCTGGCGCAGGTCTTTCGAGGCCAAGACCGTGTCATGCCCCGGGTCGAGACCGTCCAGGTGGGCGAAGGCCGCCAGACGGACCCGGGCATCGTCCAACTCCCCCTCCATCGGCGCAAATGATCCTCCCCCCGAGAGATCCCCCGTTCGGTCACCGCCGGTCGATGGACGGGTCTCGAGCGAAGGCGGCAGGCGCGTCAGAGCGCGCGCTTGCCGCTCAGAGAGTCCCCGAAGATCAGTAGGAAGTCGCGGAGCCCGCCCTCGCGGGCCCGTTCGACATCGGGGTCGCCCAGGATGATCCGCTCCCGCTCAGGCCCGCCAGGGCCAGGTCTCGGTCCAAGGTCCTGCTCAGAGCTGAGCTCCGCGGTGCCGCGCGTACCGGTTCAGCTTTGGGAGCGCCCAGCGCAACCCCCTGAGACCGCGGGGATTATGTAGATCTGGGCGCCTTCGCTGAGCCTCGTCTTTAGTCCGGCCAGGCTCTCTATGTCGGTGTCGCCGAGATAGATGCGGATGTGCTGGCGTACCTGGCCCTGCTCGTCCCTGATCCGGCGCTCCAGCTGCGGCTGGCTGTCCTTGAGCTCGTCCAGGGCGAGCCCCACGGTCAGGCCCCCGGTCGGGACCAGCCGCTGACCGCCGACCGAGGCTCGCAGCGCCGCAGGCAGGTGGATGGCGGAGGTCATGCCACGAGGGCGCGGACCGAGAGCACTCCCGGGAGGTTGGTCGCGACCCGGCTCCAGCTCTCGCCGTCGTCGAGGGTCTGGTAGACCTCGCCGTTGCGGGTACCGAAGTAGATCCCGGCCGGCTCACCCCTGTCGCTGCAGAGGGCGTCGCGGAGCACGATGTCGTGGTAGTCCGACTGGGGCAGTCCCCGGCTCAGCGGCTGCCAGCTCTCGCCGCCGTCGTCGGTGCGGTAGACGCGGCAGCGCCTCTCCGGGGGCATGCGCTCCCCGTCACCGCTGAGGGGGAAGAGGAAGGCCACGTCCGGCCGGTGGGGATGCGCCAGGACCGGGAAGCCGAAGTTGGCGGGGAGGCCGCCCTCGATCACCTGCCAGTTGGTCCCGTAGTCGTCGGAGCGGTAGACGCCGAAGTGGTTCTGGGCGAAGAGCCGCTCCGGGTGGCTAGGGTGCATCGCCACCTTGTGTACGCACTGGCCGAACTCGGGGAAGCGCTGCTCCTCGGGGAGCCAGTAGGCCTGGATGCCGCGGTTGGCCGCCTCCCAGCTCTGGCCGCCGTCCTTGGTGCGGTAGACGCCGCCCGCGGAGAGGGCCACCAGCATCCGTTCCTTGTCCTCCGGATGAGGAACGATGGTGTGGAGGCAGGCGCCGCCGTTGCCCGGAGTCCAGTCCTTCCGGTGGGGGTGGTCGAAGAGCCCCTGGACCAGCTCGAAGGTGATGCCTCCATCGTGGGAGCGGAAGAGGGCGTGGGGCTCGGCCCCGGCGTAGACCAGATCCGGCTGGGACTCCAGCCCCGGCTCGATCTGCCAGACCCGGATCAGCGAGGTTCCGGACTCGGCGGGGAAGGCGACCGGCGCCGCCTCCGGTTCGGCCCAGGTGCGTCCCAGGTCGTCGGAGTGGAACAGGGACGGCCCCCAGTGCTCGCTCGTGGCCCCGGCGAAGAGACGGGGAGTTGACCGCCGGCGGTCGATGCCCAGGCCGTAGACCGAGCTCATCATCAGCTGCAGCGGATCCAGCTCCCAAGTGCGGCGGGCGCCGTCGCTGCGGCCCACGACCACGCCCTTGGTGGTGCCGATCAACAGGACACTCTCAGTCATTCAAGGTCTCCCAACTCACCAGGCTTGCGCCTGAGCCAAGTCCGCCGGTGGAGGTCCCCAGCGTCACCGGATGGGAAGACTAGCAGCAGCTGGCCAGCGATGTCCGCTCGCTCGCGGCCCAACTCACACTCACCGCAGAATTGGGCGTTCGCGCCCCGGTGCCGCGCTGGGGCCTCAGCTGGAGGCGGGCTGGACCTGGGCCGCGCCCGGCGCTTCGTCTACCGCCAGCATGGTGCCCACCCGGTGCCCGCTGTGGCGCCGGAAATATACGTAGGCGAAGGCGATGACGTAGGCGAAGATGATCAACAGTCCGTAGACGTTGTAGGGCGTGGGCTGGGACGGCGCCACGCCCTCGTAGAGGGGATAGCCCAGGGCCACCACGCCGAGCGCCGGTAGGGCGCCGTGGCGCCACCAAGAGAAGGTAACCCCCTTGGCGCGGAGCCCGTAGACGATGAAGGAGATGTTGGTGACGATGAAGACCACCACCAGGATGTCGGTGGCCAGGGTCACCGCGTAGTCGAAGGCGTTGCCGCCGCCGACGAATCCGCCCAAGATCAGAGTCAGGATCATGACCGCGATGTTGGGGAAGAGCATCGCCACCCAGGGAGTGCGCCAGGTGGGATGGGTGCGACTGAAGACCCTGGGCATCAGGCCCTCACGGGCTGTGTTGAAGAGCACCCGCGATCCCGCGTTGCCGGTTGCCAGCATCACCCCCAAGGCGCTTGAGAAGCCGGCGATGTACATCACGTACTTCAGAGGCCCGAGGGCGTTGGTGGCGCCGGCGATGAAGGGGTAGGCGGCCTTGACCAGCAAGCCGCTGTTGTTCTGGAAGCCAATGCCCTCGACCCAGGCCATGATCACGTAGATGGCGATGCCGACGACGGTCGCGGTCCGGATGGCGAAGGGTAGGTTGCGCCGGGGATTTTTGGTCTCCTCCGCCAGGGGAGAGGACCCGGTTGCACCCAGCAGCAAGAAGATTGCGAGCGGGAACCCCAGGCCGAAGCCGCCGAGGCCGCCCTTGATCAGAGTCGGGTTGAAGCCCTGGCCGCTGATGGCTGCTGAATGGTGGACCAGCATGGCGACAGCGCCGACGCAGAGCACCAGAATCTCAAAGGTGAACATGGCGACCGCCACCCGCACCGAGACCCTCACCCCCCGCAGCAGGAGGATGGTGACCACCGCCTCCATGATGATGGTGGGGATGAACCAGTCCAGCGAGACCCCGAAGATGGCCTGGACTGCGATCGAGACCCAGACCCCGATCTGCAGGTAGACGCCGGCGTAGAAGCAGGCCATCCCCAGCATGTAGGCACAGGCGATGATGGCGCCCGTCTGCCGGCCGAAGACGCGGGCGTTGTAGGTGGAGTAGAAGCCTGCGCTGGGCATGACCTTGGCGTACTCGGCGTTGACATTGGCGTGGAGGAAGAAGCCGATTCCCGCTATCAGGACCACCAACGGGGTGCCAACACCGGCGACGGCGACGATGCTCCCCATGACGAAGAAGGTGGCGATCGCTGGCGCCGTCTCGGCGATGTTGTTGGCGAGGAGCTCGGTTCGCCCCAGGGTGTGCCGTCGCAGCCCCGGCCCCATGCCCCCGCCGGACGTGGTCCTCGCGTCCAAAGATACCCTGCTCGGTCCGCCCATCGCCCCCTGGCTCATGTGCAGGACCAGTGTTAGCACCATCGGTTCTGCCCTGATAGGGCCAATGTGTCAACCGGCTCAATGAGATGCTTACGGTCTGTTGAGGCTTGGCAGCCTCTGGGCCAGGGTTTGGGCTCAACCCAAACTGGGGTTGCCGGTAGGCCTCAGTCGGAGCCCTCGCCGTCGCGACCGTCTGGGCTCTGGCCGTCCTCGGACGGTCCGTAGATCCGGCGTGAGATGCGCACCGCGCCTCCCTCGTCGACCGCTTGGCGGAGCGCGTCACGGAAGGCGCCCAGGCCCCAGTAGCGGCTCCCACCATCCGGGCCAGTTCGGAGCCGTCGGTGGCGCCGTGCTCCTAGAGCGCCCGCTCGATCGTCGTGATCTCGTTGTCGAGCGCCTCCTCCGGGGGCGGTACCCGGGAGCCCGAACGGGGAGAGCCGGTGAGCCTTCCCGGGCCTGGACGGAAGCGACCCAGACCGCGCGCCCGCTGGCGGCTAGCTTCCAGCCTCCGGCGGATGCGCTCCTCCTGTTCCTTCAGCTCCTGGCGCTGGTGCTCGACCTCGGTCTCCGCCGCCTTGCGGCGCTGGTCGGCCTCGATGTGGAAGGCGAGGGCTCGGGCCGCCTCCTCGGCCCGGGCCTGTATCTCGGCCTGGAGTGCGCCCTCGCCGTCGCCCTGGGCAGAGAGGCGATAGATCCAGGCGCGGGACCGGTGCACCCGGGCCCAGCTCTGGTGGAGGTCTGGCCGGGGCCGCTCGGTCTCGGCCTCGTCCTTGGCGGCGAGGGCCTCCGCCTCCTCGGCGGTGAGAGGCTTGGCGATGTCGTCCAGCGGCGCGCACTCGGCCCGGATCCCCAGGATCAGCTTCGTCACGCCGCCCGCGATCATCAGGGCGGCGCCGATGGTGAAGGCCGGCGCGACCAGACCCCGGGAACCGGTCGAGATCAGGGGCCCGAAGAAGAGCGGGCCACTGATCCCGCCCGCCAAGGTGCCCCGAGCTAGGCTGGGCCGGTGCTCGCCTGCCGACTCATGGGTCACCGCTTCCGCTTCATCTCCGAGGGCCCGGTCACGCGCTGGTCCTGCCGCCGCGGCTGTGGCGCCGGCGGCCAGAAGACCTACAAGACCTACAAATCAGCTGGTCAGGCCCGGCGCTACGGCGAGGCCCTGGATCGGGACGACGTGGACCAGCTGGGCCGCCGGGCGCCACTCATGGGCCTGCTGCCGCTGCGCATCTGGTACGCGATGCGCAGGAGACGGAGCCGCGTCGCCACGCCGGGCAAAGGACCCTCTCTATTGGCAGCTGGTCCAACGCCCTCTGCGGTCGGGCGTTCCATCGGGCGGGTCCGGCGCTGAGAGTGAGCGCCGCCTCTGCCTGGGGGGAAGCGCTGCGGAGCTGGGCCATCCCGGAGCAGATCCTGCGCCAGGCCCCGGAGCCCCCCTGGGTGCTCCCGCCCAAGATGTTCCGGGTCGATGAGCCCGACCTCGCCCTGGAGCTGGAGCCGCAGCGGCTGGCGAGGGAGGCTCTGGGGCAGGGAGGGACGGTCCTGGACGTCGGCTGCGGCGGTGGCGCCGCCAGCCTGCCCCTGGTCCCGTGGGCAAGGGCCATCAGCGGGGTGGACAAGGACCCGGCGATGCTGCTCAACTTCGCCCGCGCCTGCGAGCAGAGCCAGGTGGCGCACACCGAGGTCCTGGGTGACTGGCCCGAGGCCAAAGCCGCGATCGCCGTGGCGGACGTGGTGCTGTGCCACCACGTGGTCTACAACGTCGCCGACATCGGCCCCTTTGTCCGGGCTCTTACTGGGTCCTGCCGCCGCCGCGTCGTGGTGGTGCTGACCGACATCCACCCCACGTCACCCTTCAATCCCCTCTGGGAGCACTTCTGGCAGCTGTCGCGGCCCACCGAGCCCACGGTTGGGCTCTTCCTCGAGGTGCTGGCGGAGGAGGGGATCAAGCCCCAGGCGGTGCCCTTCAGCCAGCCCGTTGGGCAGCCCAAGCTGAGCTTCGAGGAGTATGTCGCCTTCGCCAGGACCCGGCTCTGCCTCCCCCCAAACCGGGATCCGGAGGTGGCCCTGGTTCTGGAGGAGCGCTGGCCGTTGCCAGACCCAACCCTGACCGCGGTGGCCTGGAGCCCGGCGTGAGCCCGCGGCCCGCTGGTGGTCGGCGCTCCCGGTTCGGCTGGCACGGGCATCACAGGTCCAGGTCGCCGGCGCCCAAGTTGGGCCGTCGCTCAAGTGCGGCGCCCGTGGGAGCGATTGGGGCCCCGGGTGCCCTGCGTTGAGGGCCAACGACCCGAAATCGGCGGCGGGACCCGTTCCACGTGGGCCGGACGGGGGACGGACAGGGGCGGCTCAGGACCCACGCTGGACGGCAGCCGCCCGCACAGCCCCTCCGCCGCGCTCGGCCGCCGCCGCGCCGAGTCGGGGACGGCCTGAGAGCGCCCGCCAGAGCACCAGGCCCAGGAGAACCACCGAGGGCGCGGTGCTGGGGTCGGTGGCCACTCCAGTCGTGATCCCGCCCATCCCCTGGCCCAGCACCCAGAACGGCACTGACAGCAGCATCCCTGCCAAGAGGCAGGGAAGAGCGGTTGGTCGCCACCAGATGGCGACGGCGAGCCCGAGCTCGATCAGGGCGACGCCCAGCGCGGAGGGCAGGGGGTGCACGAACGCCTGGTGCGCCAGGGAGTAGTCGAGCCGGGATAGGGGCCCGGGCAGCTCCTGGGCCGCGGTCTGGAGGTTGTAGGCCAGGACCGCGCCGGCGCCGTAGCGGATGGGCAGCTGCAGGAGCGCCCCAAGGAGCCAGTACGAAGTCCAGGCGACCCGGGCCGAGCGCACCCCGACCACCCTTCCGTGGCGCAGCGCCATCAATCCCACCAGGGAGAGGGCGGCGTACATCAACGCCGAACCGGGCGCCCCGGAGATGCTTTGCGCGGTGCCGGTGGCGAGAAAGCCCAGACCCTCGCCGAGGACCCAGACCGCAACCGCCCAGGCCAGCCCCAGCCACAGGCCAGCGAGCCTGGTCCGCCAGAAGAAGAGCGAGACCCCGCAGGCGACCTGGATGGCGACGACCACCGCGTCCAGCAGGACCAGGTGCCCCGTCTCGACCCTGGCCGCCTGGGCCAGAAGCTGCGCCAGCGCCGGGGGCTGGTACATGTAGACGTTGTTCCAGAGCACCGCCTGCGAGAAGGCGGCGGTGAACATGGCAGGCTGAAGTTGCAGGGCGGCGTCCAGCAGCCAGAGGAAGCCCAGGCCGAACCAGAGAAGCCGGAAGTCCCGGACCTCCTGGTGCACCTCGGGCCAGGGCTGGACGTCTCTACCGCCCCTCCACCAGCCTCGGAGCATAGGTCCAGTATCGGTCCGGGCCAAGACTGCGGCCGGCTCGCGCTGTGAGACGCCAGCCCCAGGGACGGGGGCCTGTACAGTTCGAGGGGCCGTTGGTGCGCCCGCACTGGGGGCAGTCAGGGGAGGCCGCCAGAGCAGAGAACATGTGTACGCCTGACTGGTAGTGTGGCCGGAAGAGATGCGGGACTTCCACCCGGCTGTAAGGGTCTGGTTTGAGCGTCGGTTCCCCGAGGGCCCCACCGCGGCCCAGGCCCGAGGCTGGCCCGAGATCGCGGCGGGCCAGAGCACTCTGATCTCGGCACCGACCGGCTCGGGCAAGACCCTGGCCGGCTTTCTGGTGGCAATAGACGCCCTCTACCGGGCTCACGCCCAAGGGGAGGCGGTCCGGGGCCGGATCCAGGTGGTCTACGTCTCCCCGCTCAAGGCCCTGGCGGTGGACGTGCACCAGAACCTGGAAGTGCCCCTGCAGGAGATCCGGGAGGTGGCCGCGGAGCTGGGACTGGAGGCCCCCGAGATCACGGTTGCGCTCCGGACCGGGGACACCCCCCAGGGGGCGCGGGCGGCGATGCTGCGGCGCCCCCCCAACTTCCTGGTGACCACCCCGGAGTCGCTCTACCTGCTGCTCACCGCCCAGCGCTCCCGGGAGATGCTCCACGACGTCCGCTGGCTCATCGTCGACGAGATCCACGCCCTGGCCCGTGACCGGCGGGGAACCCACCTGGCGCTGAGCCTGGAGCGGCTCGAGCACCTCTCCGGCACCGGGCTGCTGCGGGTCGGGCTGTCCGCCACCCAGCGTCCGATTGCGACCCTGGCCCAGCTCCTGGTGGGGATGGAGTCCGACGGCAGGCCCCGGCCCTGCCGGGTGGTCGACCTGGGCCACCAGCGCCCGCTCGAGCTCAGACTGGAGCTGCCGGAGGAGGAACTGGGGGCGGTCCTTACCAACGAGCAGCTCCAGGACCTGGTCCGGCGGATCGCGGGACATGTCCGCCAGCACAAGACCACCCTGGTCTTCGTCAACACCAGGCGGATGTCGGAGCGGCTGGCCCACCAGCTGGCGGCGGAGCTGGGCGAGGAGGCGGTCGCCTCCCACCACGGCAGCCTCTCCAAGGAGCGCCGGGCCCTGGTCGAGGACCGGCTCCGGGCGGGCCGGCTCCGGGCCCTGGTGGCGACCGCCTCCCTGGAGCTGGGGATCGACATCGGCCCCGTGGAGCTGGTGTGCCAGCTGGGCTCGCCGCGGAGCCTGGCCACCATGCTCCAGCGGGCCGGTCGGGCCGGTCACAGCCGCCGGGGGGTGGCCAGGGCCTGTCTCTACCCAACCTCGAGAGACGAGCTGGTGGAGTGCCTGGCGCTCCTCGCCGGCCTCCGCAGGGGGGAGCTGGACGCGGTCCGACCGCCGGTGCTCGCAAGCGACATCCTGGCGCAGCAGCTGGTGGCGGAGTGTGCCGCCGAGACCTGGGACGAAGAGGCCCTCTTCGCGCTGGTTCGGCGGGCCTGGCCCTACGCCCAGCTGGAGAAGTCCCGGTTCCAGGAGGTGGTGGAGCTGGTCTCAGAGGGGGTCGAGACTGGCCGTGGCCGCCGGGGCGCCTTCTTGAGCCGCGACCTTATCCAGGGACGACTGCGCGGTCGGCGGGGGGCTCGCCTGGCGGCCCTCACCGGGGGCGGGGCCATCCCGGAGACCGGCGACTACCGGGTCCTGGCCGAGCCCGACGACACCCTGGTGGGATCCGTCAACGAGGACTGGGCTGTCGAGTCGATGGCCGGTGACGTCTTTCTCTTGGGGAGCACCTCCTGGAGGATCCTCCAGGTCGCCCCGGGGGTGGTCCGGGTGGCCGACGCCCAGGGCCAGCCCCCCTCTTTGCCCTTCTGGCTGGGGGAGGCTCCCGGCCGCACCTCCGAGCTGTCAGAGGAGGTCTCCAGATTGCGCCAGGGCGTCGAGGCGCGCCTGCGGAAAGGGGGCCGGGAGGCGGCCGTCTCCTGGGTCAGCGAGGGCTGCGGAGTGGATCGGGAGGTGGCGGCGGAGGCCGTCAGCTACCTCGCCGCCGGCCTGGAGGCGTTGGGGGCGCTGCCTACCCAGGAGCACCTGATCCTGGAGCGGTTCTTCGACGAGTCGGGGGGGATGCAGCTGGTGGTCCACGCCCCTTTCGGCAGCCGGGTCAACAAGGCCCTGGGGCTGGCGCTGCGCAAGCGCTTCTGCGCCACCTTCGACTTCGAGCTCCAGGCGGCCGCCAGCGAAGACGCGGTGCTGCTCTCGCTCGGACCCCAGCACAGCTTCCCTCTGGAGGACGTGCCCCGCTTCCTCTCCTCCAGCACCCTGGAGGAGGTGCTGCGGCGGGCGGCCCTGCTCTCGCCTTTGTTCCAGGTGCGCTGGCGCTGGAACCTCAACCGGGCCCTTATCGTGCCCCGCTACCGCGGTGGCCGGCGCAACCCTCCGCCGATCCAGAGGATGGAGGCCGACGACGTCCTTGCCGCGGTCTTCCCCGCCCTGGTCGCCTGCCAGAACGAGAACCCGCAGGGCCCGATGGTCATACCCGAACACCTGCTGGTGCGCCAGACCCTGGACGACTGCCTCTTCGAGGCCATGGACCTAGAGGGGCTGCGGCGGCTGGTGGGGGCCATCGAGGGGGGCCGGGTCCGGGTCAGCTGTCGCGACACCACCGAGGCCTCGGTCCTGGCCCATGAGATCGTCAACGGCCGTCCCTACACCTTCCTCGACGACGCCCCCCTGGAGGAGCGGCGCAGCCGGGCGGTGAGCCTGCGCCGGGGCCTGCCGCTCGAGGCCCGCGACCTGGGCCGGCTCGACCCCGGGGCCATCCTGCGGGTGCGCCAGGAGGCGGAACCCGATCCCCGGGACGCCGACGAGCTCTGCGACCTGCTTCGCACCCTGGTGGTGCTGCGGCCGGTGGCCGACTGGCAGGGGTGGCACCGGGAACTGGCCGAGGCGGGGCGCGCCACGACCGTCGCGGTCAAAGGGACCCACGTCTGGTGCGCGGTGGAGGCCCGGCCCCAGGTGGAGCGGCTCTTCCCCGAGGCCCGCTTCCAGCCCGACCGTGCCCTGCCTGCGGGTTCCGCCTCTGCGGCGCCGGTGCCCGAGGCCGAGGCGGTGGCGGGCCAGGCCCTGGCGGGCCACCTCGACATCCTGGGACCGGTGGCGCTGCCGGTTCTGGTGGAGCGGACGGGGCTCTCCGCCAACCAGGCCCGGGCAGGCCTGGCTCTCCTCGAGGCCAAGGGGTTCTGCCTGCGCGGGCTCTACGACCCCGCCATCCCGGAAGAGCAGTGGTGTTCGAGGCGCCTTTTGATCCGGATCCACCGCTACACCCAGGAGCGACTGCGGGGGGAGATCGAGCCGGTCACGCCCCAGGACCTGATGCGCTTTCTTCTGCGCTGGCAGCGGGTCGCCCCCGGGACCCAGCGCGAGGGGCGGCAGGGGCTGGCCGCCACCATCAGCCAGCTGCAGGGATTCGAGGCGCCGCTGCCCTGCTGGGAGCCGGACCTGCTGCAGAGCCGCGTCCGGGGCTACCTGCCCACCTGGCTGGACCAGCTCTGTCTCTCCGGCGACGTGGCCTGGGGCCGCCTCCGGCCCCGCCCCGGCAGACCCGCGGGCACACAGGACCGCAGCCCCGGCTTCGCCAGCCGCTCCGTGCCGGTGACGTTGGTCAACCGCTCCGAGCTGGGCTGGCTGCTGCAGGGCCTGCGAGGCGACTCGCAGGCGTGTGACCCGCCACCGGGTGCCGCCCTGGACGTGCTCGAGGTGCTGCGGCAGAGGGGGGCGGTCTTCGCCACCGACCTCGGCCACCTGACCGGGAGGCTGCCCAGTGAGGTCGAGGTCGGTCTCTTCGAGGACCTGGGCCGGGGCCTGGTCAGCGCCGACGGCTTTCAGGCGGCGCGGTCGCTCCTGGCCCCGGGCTGGTCTCTGCGCCACTCCCGGCGTCCCTGGGGCCAGGGGCGGGGGGTGGCGCCCGCAAACGCCGGCGGCCGCTGGGCCCTGCTGCCCGATCCCCTCCCGGTCGAGGACCAGGACCAGCTGGCGGACGCCGTCGCGGAGCAGCTACTCACCCGCTGGGGGGTGGTCTGCCGCGACCTCTGGGAGAAGGAGGATTGGGCCATCAGCTGGCGGGAGGTGGTCTGGGCACTTCGGCGGATGGAGGCCCGGGGCACGGTCCGGGGCGGGCGCTTCGTCACCGGTCTGGCCGGCGAGCAGTACGCCCTGGAGGAGGCGGTCTCACTGCTGCGGCAGGTTCGCCGCCAGGAGCGCACCGGGGAGCTGGTCCGGCTTTCGGCGGTGGACCCGCTCAACCTGCTGGGGGTGGTCCTGCCCGGGTCCCGGCTGCCCGCGGTCCGAGGACACTCTTTCGTCCTCCGCGACGGCCTGCAGGTGAATCTGGAGCCGTCGATGCCCCAGCTGGCGGCGGTCGGCGGCGGCTAGGATCTGGTGGAGGAGGAGGCGCCAGTGGAACAGATCCTGGTCATAGACGGGCACAACGACCTTCCCTGGGCCCACCGCCTCAGTGCCGGCTACGACCTGGAGCGCCTCGAGCTCGACCGGGACCAGCCTTCGCTCCGCACCGACCTACCCCGGCTCAGGAGAGGCGGCGTGGGAGGCCAGTTCTGGTCGGTGTACGTCCCCGCCACCCTAGAGGGCGCGGAGGCGGTGCTGGCCACCCTGGAACAGGTGGAATTCGTCCAGCGCCTGGCGCAGCGCTATCCCCACGACCTAGCGCTGGCCAGGACCGCGGCCGAGGCCGAGGCTGCCATGGATCGGGGCCAGATCGCCTGCTTCATGGGGGCCGAGGGAGGCCATTGCATCGCCAGCTCGCTCCCGGTGCTGCGGATCCTCCGCCGCCTGGGGGTCCTCTATCTGACCTTGACCCACAACCGCAACGTGGGCTGGGCCGGCTCCTGCACCGACAGCCCGGCGATGGGGCTCTCCGCCTTCGGCGAGTCGGTGGTCTTGGAGATGAACCGGCTGGGGATGTTGGTGGACCTGAGCCACGTCTCGGTGGAGACCGCCCGTGACGCGCTCCGGGTCACCCGCGCGCCGGCGATCTTCAGCCACTCCTCCTGCCGTGCCCTCTGCAGCCACCCCCGCGACGTGCCCGACGAGGTGCTGGGGCTGCTGCCCCAGAACCAGGGGGTGATCATGCTCACATTCGTCCCCGCCTTCATCTCCCAGGAATTCGCCGACTGGCGCGAGGAGGCCCTGGACGCGCGGGGGCGCCGGGGTCTGAGCGAGGAGGGACCGGACCTGCAGGACTTTCTCAAGAAGTGGGAGAGGGACCATCCCCGGCCCGAGGCCACCGTGGAGCAGGCCGCCGACCATGTGGACCACGCCCGCGAGGTCTGCGGGGTGGAGCACGTCGGGCTGGGGGGAGACTTCGACGGCACCGTATTCAGCTCGAGGGGCCTGGAGGACGTCTCCTGCTATCCCAACCTGCTCCAGGTGCTGCGCGGCCGGGGTTGGAGTGAGGAGGATCTGCAGCGGCTGGCTCGCAAGAACGTGCTGCGGGTCCTGCGTCAGGCCGAGGCGGTGGCCCAGGAGCAGACGTGAGCGCAGCTGCCGCCGCCGCCCCCTGGCGCCGAAGCCGCCAGGTCAGGAGCGTCTGATAGAAGAGCAGGGCGGGATCCGCCTGGAGCATCCCGGTGTGCGCATAGAGGATGCAGACCTCTCCTCCGCCCACCTCCATTCGCCCAACCTGGAGCGGCTGCGGATCACCGACGGCTGGCTGCGCCAGGCCGACATCTCCGGCGACATCGAGGGGCTTGTGCTGAACGGGGTGCTGGTCGCGCCCTTGGTGGAGGCGGAGCTGGAGCGGCAGTTTCCGGAGCGCGCTCTGCTCCACGCCACCGACCGGGCCGGCCTCCTCCAAGCCTGGGAGATGCTGGAGGCGAGGTGGGGGGCAACCGTAAGGAGGGCCCGCGAGCTGCCGGAGCCCAAGCTACAGGAGTCGGTCGACCACGAGTGGAGCTTCGTCGAGACCCTGCGCCACCTGATCATGGCCACCGACTGCTGGCTGGGACGGATGGTCAAGGGCCAACCCCACCCCTGTCACCCCTTCGGCATCGCCGGCTCCTGGCTCACGGATCCCCGGAGCTTCGGGCTCGACCCCGATGCCCGCCCGAACCTGGCCGAGGTGCTGCAGGTGCGCCGGGGGCGGATGAAAGAGGTCCAGGCGACCATCCAGGCTCTGACCACTGAGGAGCTGGAGCGGGTCTGCCGGCCCCCGGCCACGGTGGGGCACCCGACGGAGGCGCACACGGTGCTGGAGTGCCTGCATGTGATCCTCGACGAGGAGTGGCTCCACAACCGCTACGCCACCCGCGACCTGGAGGCGCTCTTTCAGAGCAGCGGCTGAGCCGGCCGCCGCGCGTCGCTCTCAGGAGGCAGCCGCCGTCGGCGGTGCCCCCTTGACACATAACCACTAGCCCCCTAGGCTAACTAGGTTGCTAGATAAATGGAGTCAAGGATGATCGAGTTCCATCTCGACGCACGCTCCGGCGTCCCCCCCTACCAGCAGGTGGTGCGGCAGGTCCGCCGCGCCCTGCGTCTGGGGCTCCTTGAGGTGGGCGATCAGCTGCCCACGGTCAGGGAGGTGGTCGCCTCCTTGGCGATCAACCCCAACACCGTGCTCAAGGCCTACAAGGAACTGGAACATCTCGGCCTGGTGGCCGCCCGTCCGGGGATTGGGACCTTCGTCACGAAGGCCCTGACCGACGCTTCCCTGGCCGCCCACGGACCGCTTCGGGAAGACCTGGAGCGCTGGGTGGCCAAGGCGCGCCGGGCGGGGCTAGACGAGGAGAGCCTGGAGGACCTCTTTCGCGACGTGCTGGGCTCCTCCGCCAGAGAAGCGATAGCGTGACCGCCGTTCTCGAGGCCCGCGGGCTGGGTAAGCGCTACGGGCGCAAGTGGGCGCTGTCGGAGTGCGACCTGGAGATCCCCGAGGGCAAGGTGGTGGCGCTCGTCGGCCCCAACGGGGCTGGCAAGACTACCCTCCTGCACCTCGCGGTCGGGCTGCTCAAGCCCAGCGCGGGCTGGGTCCGGGCGCTGGGCGGGGTGCCCGGGACGACACCCGCCCAGCTCGCTCGCGTCGGGTTCGTGGCCCAGGACACCCCGACCTACGCCGGGCTCTCGGTGAGGGACCACCTCAACTTCGGGGCCTGGATGAATCCGAACTGGGACGAGGCGCTTGCCAGGGGGCGGATCGAGTTCCTTGAACTCGATCCCCGCCAGAGGGCCGGCAGCCTCTCGGGCGGGCAGCGCGCCCAGCTCGCCCTCACCCTGGCCGTGGCCAAGCGGCCGCAGCTGCTGGTCCTCGACGAACCGATCGCCAGCCTCGACCCCCTGGCGCGGCGCGAGTTCATCAAGAGCCTGATGGAGGCAGTCGTGGAGCACGGGACCAGCGTCCTGCTGTCCTCCCACCTGGTGTCCGACCTGGAACGGGTCTGCGACTACCTGGTGGTCTTGGTCGACTCGCGGGTGCGACTCGCGGGCGAGATCGACCACCTGCTGGCGACCCACCGGCGCCTGGTCGGCCCCCGCCACGACCCAGAGCGCCTGCCACGGGGCCAGCAGGTTATCGAAGCGAGCCACACCGACCGCCAGAGCACCCTCCTGGTGCGCACCGATGAGGCCATCCTCGACCCCTCCTGGGCGATCGAGGAGCTCACCTTGGAGGACTTGGTCCTGGCCTACATCGCCAACTCCGGAGCCCAGCGCCCACGCCTGCAGCTGGCACCATCGGCTTGATCCGCCACAGCTGGCGCCAAGTGCGCAGCGAGGCAGCGGTGGGATTCGGCCTCCTGGCCATCCTGGCGATCCTCCTCGTGGTGACCGGCATCCACCTGACGCAGGTCCAGGACAGCTTCCAGGCGAGCTGCAAAGTCGCCCGGGACTGCGCCACGGCGCCTGACCCGGTGCTCGGCACCGGTGCTGGACTGCAAGCGCTGGTCGCGCTGATTGCGATGGCCGCCCCGGCGGTGCTCGGGATCTTTCTGGGCGCCCCCCTGGTCGCCCGGGAGCTGGAGGCCGGCACCTTCCGCCTGGCCTGGACCCAGAGCGTCACCCGCCGGCGCTGGCTCGCCGCCAAGCTCGGAGTGGTTGGGGTGGCGACCATCGCCCTCAGTGCCCTGCTCACCTGGTTGGTGGACTGGTGGCAGGGCCCGCTGGATGCAGCCAGCCAGACTCGCTTCGATCCAGTGACCTTCGGCTTCCACGGGGTGGTCCCCATCGGCTACGCCGTCTTCGCCTTCGCCCTCGGGGTTGCTGCCGGGGTGCTGCTGCGCCGCAGCGTGGCCGCCATGGCGGTCACCCTTGTGGGGTTCGTGGTGGCCCGGGTCGCCGTCGCCGAGGGGCTGCGCCCCCACCTTGCCCCCCCCGCCCACGAGTCCCTCTCCTTCCTCGCGTCGCGACCGGTCCTCACCCTGCAGGCGCCGGCGGACGCCCTGTCACTGTCCCCTCCCCTGGTGACCGTACCCAATGGCTGGGTGTACTCCACGGAGCTGGTCGAGCGCTCGGGGCGCCTCCCCGCGGGCAACTTCCTCCTCCACTCCTGCCCGGCGCTGGGGAAGAACCTGCGGCTGGGGCCGCCGCCCGCAACCGCCGTCCACGCCTGCCTGGTCAAGATGTCCGGCAGCTACCACACCCTGGTCACCTACCAGCCGGCCTCCCGCTTTTGGCCTTTCCAGTGGACCGAGCTGGGCATCTTCCTCGCCGCCGCCGTTGCGCTCTGCGGGCTCACCTACTGGTGGCTGCAGCGCCGCTACAGCTGAACCGGAGGCGGCGTCAAGACCCGCCGGTGGGACCAGGGGGGTCCGAGGCGGTGATTGTCAAGACTTAGGTCAATGCCCTGCAACCATTCTCTTGGTCTATTTCTACCGGTGTTTCCCACACCGACCTGTGCCATCTGGGTAGATGTACGAGAGGGAGGTGTTGCTCTGGGCGGTCAGTGTGCCCCTGATCGCGACCGAAGCGTTGCCAAAACTTGGACCTGGCCGCGATCTCCGGCACCTAGCCTGACGCTGTGACCGAAATGGGAGTCGGTACGGGCGACTGCGCCCCTCGCGGGCGGGGATAGGACAGCCCGCGCCAGTGTCGCAGTACTTCGACGGAGCTGAGGACGACGACCTATACGGCATCCTGGGCGTCCACCGGGGATCCACCCTGGATGAGCTCCGGGCCGGCCGCCGGCTCCAGGCGCTGAAGTGGCACCCGGACCGCAACCAGGGCACGGAGGCCCTGCGGCGGATGGCTGCGATCAACAATGCCTTCCAGGTGCTGCGGGATCCCCGCCGGCGCCAGGTCTACGACCAGTCCATTCAGTCCCGGACCCGGCGCGGCCCAAGGCAGCGGCCGCCCAAGTCCGGGGCGCTGGCCCAGCACCTGGAGGCTCGGGGATTCAAGGTGGTGGACAACCGCGAGGCCGGAGGCGTGCTCTGGGTCCTCGACAACTCCCGGGTGGAGCCGGTGCTCGAGGATTTGCGTCAGCGTGGGGTCGACTTCGAGTTCGTGGCCGCGGGTGGCGTCGCCACCGGCTTCCGGCCCGCCTGGTGGACTAGGGACTGGGACTGAGCACCGGCGCCGCGACCGAGGTCCCGATCAGGCGCAGGTAGTCACCCAGGTAGCGGGGCGCGAGGTAGTCGCGGCAGACCCGTCGGTGCGCCCGCTCCCCCAGCCGGCCCCGCTCCTCGGGGTCACCCAGCAGCCGGGCGATGGCCTGGCCCACCTGAGCCAGGTCCTGGGGGTCCACCAGGACCCCTGAGCGCCCGTCTTCGATCTGGTCCTGGATGCCCCCGACCCGGCTGCCCACCACCGCCCTGCGCTTCCACATGGCCTCGGCCACCGTCAGGCCGAAGCCCTCGGCCAGGCTCTTCTGCACCACCACCTGGGAGCGCCGCTGCAGCGCGTTGACCATGGCGGCGTTCTCCTCTGGGTCCTGCATCGGCAGGCAGGCCAAATGGACCCGCTCCCTGGCCCCGGGTTCCAGCTCCTCTCGGGCCTGCAGCAAGCGGCGGTAGCTGGCAGCCCCCTCGGGGTCGTCCGCTACCGCCTTGGGGTCCGGCCCGGCCAGGACCAGGTGCGCCCCCAGTTCTTCGGGCACGTGCCAGCTGAACGCCCGTAGCACCCCGGGGTGGTCCTTCAGGGGATCCCAGCGGGACACCTGGGCGACTAGGGGCGCGCCTGGGGCACAGGGCCGCCCGTCATCTCTGCAGTCGTCCGGATGGGGGCGCGGCTGCCGCCCTGGCGCTGGAACCAAGCTGGAGCGCCGGCTCCTTTGCCCGTGACGAGCCCGGCGCGCACCAGGATGGCGTCTTGCTCCGACTTCTCCAGATCCTGGTTCTTGGGGGAGAAGGCGTCGAGGCAGGGCGGGATGACCACCACCCGGTCGGGGTCCAGCCCCTCCCAGACGTAGTCGGGGCGGGAGAAGACACAGGCCGCCGCCGGGCTGGCGTAGGGCAGGAGCCGGGCCCAGGCGGTCCTGGTCAGGGGGTTGGGTTGGTCGACGCCGATGTGGCAGCTCCAGATGACCGTTGCCCCCTGCCGCGCCAGCGCCGGCCCCAGTCCCAGGGCCTGCGGGTCATGGAGCACCACCACGTCTCCCCGGTGGAGCCGGCTTGAGATCCAGCGGCCCGCCTGGGCCAGTTCCTTCTGGTACAGGGCCATTTCGTCCTGGCCCAGGCGGCCGCCGTCTCCGTCGCTGCCGTGGAGGTGGTTGTGGATTCGCTTGGTCAGTTGAAAGAACTGGGGGCTGCCCTGCAGCACCGCCCATCTCGTCGGGATCCCGGCTCCCACCAGGTAGCCCAGCAGCGACTGGAGCATCTCAGCCACCCCCCCGCCGTGGGCGGTGGAGTTGACGTGCCAGAGGGTGCGCTCGCCAAGTTCTCTCCGCGACTCCGCCAGCTGCTCGGAGAATTCGGCCCAGGCGGTCTCGTCCAGGAGATCGCGGAATCGATCCGGCCGCAGCCGGGGAAGCGCCACCTCGTCCAAGCCTCTCTCCTCGGTGGCGGACAAGCCCGCCTGGCCCGCTGCTCTAGGGACCTTCGCGATCTAGAAACGGGGGCGGCCACTTGGCGTTTCATCGGGGCGGGCGTGGTTAAGCTTCACCCAAAGGGGTGCGGGCGCCCGGCGGCACACCCTTGTCGATCCGATCGTCGCTCTCATCGCCAAGCCAAACCCGACGCGGGGGAGTCCGCTGGCAATACATTCCGATATGGATATATAACGGAGGCATGGCTCGGGCTTCGACCACTGCCGACGTCTTCAACGCTATCGCCGAGGCGCACCGCCGCGACATCCTCGACACCCTGATTGGAGGGGAGAAGCCGGTCGGGGCGATCGTCGACGAGCTGGCGATCTCGCAGCCGCAGGTCTCCAAGCACCTGAGGGTGCTCAGCGAAGTGGGGGTGGTCCGGTGTCGGGCTACGGGGCGTCGTCGTCTCTACCGCCTGAACCCGGTGTGCCTGCGACCGCTGGGCGACTGGTTCGGGAAGTATGAACTTCTAGTGAACGAGCGGCTTGACCGGCTGGACGACTATCTCAGCGAGCTTCAGAGCGAAGAACGTAAACCACGGCAGCAACCGGAGGGAGCACCATGACTACCACTCGTCACGGCTCGGCGACCTTCCAGGTCACCGATCGCACGGTCACGATGCAGCGGAAATTCGAAGCGCCGATGACCCTGGTCTTCGACGTGCTGACCAAGCCTGAGCACGTCCGCGTATGGTTCCCCGCCGATGACGTGCAACTTCACATCTGCGAGATCGACCTGCAGGCGGGCGGAGCGTACCACTACGCCTGGTACGCCCCGGGCGACAAGGAGTGCTCCTTCCGCGGCGCCTTTCTCGAAATAGAGAGGCCTACGCGGATCGTCGCCACCTGGCTGTTCGAGGGGTGGCCTGACGACGAGGCGGTTGAGACCGCCATCCTGACCGAGGAGGGCGGCATCACCACCCTGACCGACATCTTGGAGTTCAAGACGCCCGAGAACCTTGGCGATCACTTCCAAACCAACAACGATGGCGCGCAGGCCAGCTGGGACAAATTGGAAGACCTCCTGGCCGACCTGCAGCGGGGCGGCTCGTAGTTCGGGTGCCGTGCCGGTTGGGGAGGAGGCGCCGGTGGGATTCGCCGAATTCACTCGAGGCGACAGCATTGACTACACCTCCATCTAGTGCTGTTGTCGTATCACCGAGATGAACGCTACCGGCGACACCCTGTCGGTGAGGGAGGCGGCGCGTCTGGTCGGCTGCAGCGAGGAGACCGTGCGCCGCTGGGTCTGGCGCGGTGATCTGCGATCTTGGCGCAAAGGGCGTGCTCACCTGGTCTCGAAGTCGGAGCTGGAGGCGGTCGCAGTCGCGAGGGGGCGACCTGCGCCACCTTCCCTCGCCAGCTGGGCGGCGGAGGCCCGGGCCGCCCTCGCCGCCGGGGGCCGAAGAGGTCGAGCCTCGGCAGCGGACCTGGTCTTAGAGGACCGGGCCTAGCAGGGCTGGCGCCGTGGTGGTGGTGGACGCCAGCCTGGTGGTGGAGTGGGTGGCGCCGCGACCGGACCCCTCCTCGCCGGCAATGCGGGAGCTGGCTCAGCTGGAGCTGCTGGAGGATGTGCCGCTGGCTCCGAGTCTGCTGTGGCGGGAGGTGGGCAACGCGCTCCTGAGCGGGGTGCGGCGACGCCGTTGGAGCGGCACCGAGGCTGATGACTCCTTCCGGCGGCTCCTGCGGCTGCCGCTGCGGCGGGTCGACTCGCCCCTGGATCTTGAGCGCGCCTTCGACCTGGCCCGCCGCCACGACAACCACCCGATCTACGATCTCGTCTATGTGGCGCTGGCGCAGAGGCTCTCAGACCGACTGATCACCCAGGACCGGCAGCTGGCTGCACTCCTTGGCGGGCCGGCCCGGATCGCGCTGCCGCCCTCCGGCTCGGGTTGACCCCCTGAGGTGGGGTGCCGGAGATGACCTCGGTCGAGGAGCGGCTGAGGCCGGGGGCAAAGTTCCCCCCCTCTTGGTCCCGCTGTAGCCACCACTCCCGCCGCTGGCGTGGAGGGTGAGGCCGTAGGCGGTGCGGACGCCGTTCCAGGGCCTCCACCGCCACCGGCACTGCCTGGTCCTCGAAGCACCAGTCGAGGGTCACCGAGACGCCGAGCACGAAGCTCAGCGCCGTCACGCCTCGATCAAATCGCGCAGGATCGGGCCGCCCAGGCGAATCCCCTTGGAAAAGCTACGGAGCTCGGCCACCGCCTGGCTCAGGCCGGCGCGGTCGCCAGCGTCGAGGGGTACCAGGCGGGCGATCGGCACCCCGTGCCTGGTGATGATGAATCGCCTGCCCCGGGTGACCTCATCCAGCAACTGCGACAGGTGAGCCTTGGCCTCCTGGACTTGGACCTTCATCGGGCTGGTCTAACAGACTCGCTCCCAAGCCGGTCATCGGGCGAACCGCAGCGCCCCAGCTTTGACGCCGGCGGGAGGGCGCCCTCCACCTCCCAGAGGGGGTCGGCAGCGAGGCCCACCAGCAGCTCGGTGGCGGTCGCCGAGGAGTAGTGGTCGAGGGTGGTGGAGGGTCGGGCGTGGCCCAGCATCTGGGCCACCACCACGACCGGGATACCGTGGCTCAGCCAGCGGGCGGCGGCCGCGTGGCGCAGCCGGTGTGGCGACAGCGCAGGGAGCCCGGCCCGCTCGCAGCAGCGCCGCAGCAGGCTCCCCGCCTGGCGCCGGGAGAGCCGGCCCTGGCGGCTAATCAAGAGAGGCGAGTCGGGGCGGTAGCGCCC
>JBOHUL010000026.1:0-11375 GCA_050734425.1 Candidatus Dormibacteria bacterium | reverse complement strand
CAGGGTCGGCGGCCCGAGCCAGCTCCTGCCGCAACTGCTCCAGCACCTGGGTGAGCTCTGGCAGGAGCTGGGAGGCGTGCTCCCAGGTGTAGTGCCGCACCGGTTCGCCGCGGGGCTCGCCCCTCTCCGAATCGGGCACCTCAGCTCCACCCCGGGAGGACTTCCGCCGCGATCAAGCGCAGGTGCTCCACATCGTCGAGGTCCAGCATCTGGAGGTAGACCCTGGCGCAGCCGAGTTGATCGAACTCCTGGAGGCGCGCTCGGACCTGGTCGGGGCTCCCGGCTGCTCCCAGCCTCCGGAGCTCGTCCAAGTCGCGGCCGATGGCCTGGGCCCGGCGCTTCAACTCGGCCTCGCTCGCGCCGCAGCAGGCGGTGAGCGCGACCGAAAGCCGAAGGCTGGCGGGATCGCGCCCCGCGGCGGCGCAGGCTTGGCGCACCCTCTGAAACTGGCGGGCGACCGCGTCTCTCTCCCTGAAGGCGACGTTGAATTCGGCCGCAAAACGTGCCGCCAGCTGTGGGGTACGCCTGCGACCCATCCCCCCGATCAGGACCGGGGGCCCGGGGCGCTGGTGGGGTTTGGGCAGCGCGGGGGCGTCTAGCAACTGGTAGTGCCTGCCGGGAAAGGAGAAGCGCCCCCCCTCCGGCGTCGACCACATCCCCGTGATGACCTGCAACTGCTCCTCCAGGCGGTCGAAGCGCTCCGGCATCGGCGGGAAGGGGATGCCGTAGGCTCGGTGCTCGGCTGCGTACCAGCCCGCCCCGATGCCGAAGTCCAATCTCCCCTGGCTCATCAGGTCGACCTGGGCGGCGGCGATGGCCAGCGGCCCGGGGAGGCGAAAGGTGGCGCAGGTGACCAGAGTCCCCAGGCGGATCCGGCTCGTCTCCAGGGCCAGTGCCGCCAGTGTGGCCCAGGTATCGGTGGGACCGGGGGTCCCCGGGGCCCCACCGATGGCCAGCAGGTGATCTGAACGAAAGAAGCCCGAGAAGCCAAGTTCCTCAGCCAGCCGGGCGTAGCGGCTCAGTTGCTGGTAGCTGGCACCCTGCTGCGGCTCGGTGAAGACGTGGAGCTCCATCGTCAGGTCAAGAGCCTACTGAAGCCAGCGACGTGGTCCCAGCACCAGCCGGCGCCAGGGGGTGGGCTGAGCCCAGCGGGCCAGCTCCTCCGCGGGGACTTTGCGGGCGGCCATGATCGCCTGGCGCTCGCTGAGCGAGGTGGGCAGCCGCCTGAGCCCATCGACAAAGCCCAGGGCGGCGGTGGGATGGCGGGGCAGCGCCCGCCCCACCCTCATCCCGAACAGCAGCAGCGCGCCTGCCAGGCCCTTGCCGCGGAGCCAGCCCGAGGGGGCGTTGCGAGCCCAGACCGTGATGCGGTTGGCGACGACATGGCGCTCTATGCGGGCGGTGGCATGGAGGCCGCTGCCGCCCCGCCGGTGACTGGCGGTGGCGCGCGGCTCGTACCAGGCGCGCCATCCGCGCCAGCGGGCGCGCCAGTCGAGGTCGACGTCCTCCATGTACGCGAAGAGGTCCTCGCAGAACACCTCGCCGCCCAGGGCCACGTCCTGGAGCATGCGGCGGCGGTAGAGGCAGGCGGCGGCCGAGAGTCCGAACACCTCCTCGGGCTGGCGGTGACGAGCATCATCTACGGCTCCCTGGTCGCGGTTGCCGACCCAGCCGCTGCGGTGGAGCACGTGACCTGTGGTGTCGAGCAGGCCCGGGCCGGGGCCCGGATGGGGCCGGCGCAGCCGGCCCCCGACACCGCCGATGTCCTCCGACATCTGGATCCGCGCCGCCGCCAGGGCCACGAACTCCCGATCCAGCACCACGTCCAGGTTGCACAGCAAGACCAGGGGTGCGCCCGTCGCCCGAAGGCCCTGGTTGACTGCGACCGCGAAGCCGCGGTTGCGCCCGTTGGCGATCAGCCGCACGTCCGGTTGGCGCAGAAACCACTCCTTGGAGCCGTCCTCGGAGCCGTTGTCGACCACGAGCAGCTCCGAGAGGGCGTAGGTCTGGGCTCTGACAGACTCCAGCATCGCCTCGCAGTCATCGCGCCCGTTCCAGTTCACGGCGACGAGCGCCACCTCGGGCGAGGGCGCGGTCCGGACTTGGCTCATGGGCTGACGGTGGGATGGCGCCGCAGCGAGTTGAGCAGGAGAAACCAGCCGAGGCGAAGCAGAACTCCCAGCGCCACCAGGGGCGACCAGAGGGCCCTCAGGCCGCGACCGTAGTGGATGCGGTAGAAGCGCCACATGGACCAATGGAAGGCGACCAGCATCCGCAGCGGCACCTGCTCCGAACTCCGGCCCTTGAGGTGGAGGACGCGGGCCCTTGGCTCGTACCAGACCGCGAGCCCGAGCTCCTTTATGCGCCAGCACAGGTCGAGATCCTCGCCGTACATGTAGAAGCGGCGGTCGAACCCCCCCACCCGCTCCCAGACCCAGCGCCGGAGCAAAAGACAGGCGCCGGTGCCGCTGTCGATCTCCGTGGCAAGGTCCACCGGGAGGTGGGTCAGGTTGTATGAGCCAAAGCGGGCGCTTCGGGGCAGCAGCCGGCTCACTCCCGCCAGCCGCCAGAAGGCGCTCATAGGGGTCGGGAAGGTGCGGCGGCAGGCAGCGTCGAGCCGCCCGTCCGGGCGGTCAACCCGGGGCGAGATGGCGCCCCTCTTGGGACTCGCCACCAGGGCCTCGAGCATGGTCGGCAAGGCCCTGGATCCGAGCCTGGCGTCGGGGTTGACCAGCAGGAGATAGTCGCCCGGGAGGTGTCGGGCTGCCAGGTTGTTGGCGGCGCCGAAGCCGAGGTTGCGCTCCAACACCAACAGCCGCACCTGGGGGAAGTGCTTCCGCACCAGCTCCGGGGTGCCGTCGCGGGAGGCGTTGTCGACCACCACGATCTGCTCCTGGGCCAACCCCTGCGCCAGGCAGGACTCCAGGGCGTGGGTCACCTGGTGCCGTGAGCGGTAGGTGCAGACCACGACCCCGACCCGGGCCACCTCCGCGGTCACGGTCACAGGCCCTCCCCTTCCAGGGTCTCGGCGAAGGCGCCCTGGCGCTCGGAGGCCACGTAGCGCCTAAGGGCGTCGGGCCAGGCTGGCAGGGGAGGCAGACCCAGCGCCTTCCAGCGATCGTTGGCCAGCACCGAATAGCGGGGCCGCGGAGCCGGCGCTCCCCAGAGGGCGGAACTCACGGGGGAGACTTGAGCCCGGATCCCGGTCTCAGCCAGGACCGCCTTGGCAAACTCGAACCAGGTGGTGGCGCCGCTCCCCGTCAGATGGTAGGTGCCCCAGGCCCCGGTCGAGAGCAGCTGCACCAGGGCACCCGCGAGATCGGAGGTGAAGGTGGGGCTGCCGACCTGGTCGTCGACCACCCGGAGCTGGCGGCCCTGACGCGCGGCCCGGCAGATGGAGAGAGGGAAGTTGGGCCCTCTGCCGCCGTAGAGCCAGGAGGTCCTGACCAGGAAGAGGTGGACCCCCGATTCCAGGCAGGAGAGCTCCCCCGCGCGCTTGCTCTGCGCATAGACCCCGAGCGGCCAGGGCTCCTCCGATTCCGACCAGGGGCGGGCCGGCGCCGGCGCCTCCTGGCCGAAGACGAAGTCGGTGCTCAACTGGCACAGCGGTATCCCGGCCCGGAGACATGCCTGGGCCACGTTGGCGGCCCCGTCTCGGTTGACGGCGTAGGCCAGGGCCGGCTCCTTCTCCGCCTGGTCCACCTTGGTGTAGGCGGCACAGTTGACCACCGCGGCACAGCCGCAGTTCGAGACCACCTGTTGGACCGCTGCCCGGTCGCTGACGTCCAGGCCGCTGCGGTTCAAGCCCAGGGCTTGGTGACCGGTGGCCCCCAGATGCCTCAGCAGGTCCTGGCCCAACTGTCCCGCGGCGCCCAGGACCAGGACTCGCACGGAGCTACCTCAGGACGACACGGGCCCGGCGAGGGGGCGGTAGTTGCGGCGGTAGAAGTCGGCGAACTCACCCTCCTTGACCGGGCCCCACCAGCCGCGGTGGTCCCGGTACCAATCGACCGTCTGCCGCATGCCCTCGGCGAATCCCACCTTCGGACTCCAACCCAGGCCATGGGCCTTGGCGCTGTCGAGGGCGTAGCGGCGATCGTGGCCGGGGCGGTCCTCGACCCGCTGGGCCAGCGCCGTGTCGGCGCCGGTCAGCTGCAGCACCGTCTCCGCCACCTCCAACCCGCTTACGGGAGCGTCGCCCCGGCCCAGGTTGTAGGCGTTGCCCGCCAGACCGCGGGCCAGCACGGTGGCGATCCCCAAGCCGTGGTCCTCGACGAAGAGGTAGTCGCGGACGGCGCCGCCGTCGCCGTAGACGGGCAGGGGCAGTCCATCCAGGGCCTGGGTGATGAAGAGCGGGACTATCTTCTCCGGGTATTGGTGGGGCCCGTAGGTGTTGGAGCCCCGCGTCAGGAGCACGTCCATGCCGTAGGTGGCGTGGTAGGCGAGGCAGAGCAGCTCGGCGCTGGCCTTGCTGGCCGAGTATGGAGAGCGCGGCCGCAGCGGATCCGTCTCCACCGAGCGCCGGGGAGAGGGGACATCACCGTAGACCTCGTCGGTTGATACCTGGAGAAAGCGGCGGTGCTGCGCCAGACGCGCTGCCTCCAGAAGGCTGTGGGTCCCGACCACGTCGGTCTGGATGAAGGCGTCGGGCTCGAGGATGGAGCGGTCTACGTGGGTCTCGGCGGCGAAGTTGACGATGCAGTCGACATCGCGCGCCAGCCGCAGGGCCAGCTCGCGGTCGCAGATATCGCCCTGGACGAATCGGTACCGGGGGTGCTGCGAAACCTCTTCCAGGTTGCCCAGGTTGCCCGCGTAGGTGAGCTTGTCCAGCACCGTCACCGCGAAGCCCTGCCCCTGGAGGAGCAACTTGCGGACGAAGGTCGAGCCGATGAACCCGGCGCCACCCGCGACCAGGATCCGTTCGGGGATGCCCTCCCCCACCCCGGGCAGCAACGTCTTTGGCTCCATCTAGATGTTGTCGACCGACCAGTCGAAGCCGATCCTGGGATCGTTCCAGGGGATCCTGCCCTCGTCCGGGTCCTCGGCGCGGTAGGGCTCGGTGACGTAGTAGCAGAGGAGGACGTCGCGCAGGCTCAGGACCTGGTATCCGTGCGCCACCAGCGGCGGGATCGCGATCACCTTGGGCTGGCGCTCGCCCGCGATCAGCACCTGGGTGCGGCCGCACGTCTTTGAGCCGGGCCGGAGGTCCACCAGCACCACCCGGACGTCGCCCTGGACGAAGTCCCAGTAATCCCACTGCAGGCGGTGCCAGTGAAAGGCCTTGATGAGCTCGGGAGGGTTGCCCCCTCTGGCGAAGGCCAAGGAGCGGGACATCTGGGCGAAACCGTGCTCAGGCACAAAGGGTAGCCCGGCATCATCGAGGTCCCCCCGCCTCAACTGCTCAGTGAACAGGCCGCGCTGGTCGGCGTGGACCACGAGCGACTTGACCATCACCCCCTCGATGGGGCCGAGGCGGTCGGAAGGCGCGGTCGCCGCCATCCTTCCCAGGGCCACCTCCATCTCTGCGGTCGGACGCTGCCAGGAGCTCATGGGCTCGCCCTCACGCCAGGCTGGCCCGGGAATGGTCGCCCAGCATCAGCTTGTGAGCCCTGGGCCTGGTCTCACTCTTCTCGATCACCACGTTGCGCCCGATCAGGGAGTCCTCGATCTTGCTCACGCCGCGGATGACGGTGTCCTCCAACACTATCGAATGCTCAATCTCGCTACTCTCCAGCACCACGTCGTGGTAGAGGGCGGTGAAGGGGCCGACGAAGGAGTCCAGCACCTGGCAGTTGGCCCCGATGATGGCGGGTCCGCGGATGGTGCTGCGCACCACCTTGGAGCCCTCCTCCAGGATCACCTTGCCCAGGAGCCTGGAGTCGGGGCTGACCTCCCCGAGCCGGGACTCGGGGAGCATCCCCAGCACCACCCGGTTGCACTCCAGCAGGTCGTCCATCTTGCCGGTGTCGATCCACTCGCCAAGGACCAGGTGATGGGCCACCTCGCGGCCTTGGTCGATCTCCCACTGGATGGCGTCGGTGATCTCCAGCTCCCCCCTGGCCGACGGTGTGATGGCGTCCACCGCCTCCAAGATCGAGGGGCGGAAGAGGTAGACGCCGACCAGGACCAGGTCCGACCTGGGGATGCTTGGCTTCTCCACCACCTGGATCACCCGCTCTCTGTCGAGGACCGCAACCCCGAAGCGCTCTGGCTGGGGCATCTGCTTGAGCAGGATCAGGGCTTCCGGGCGCTCGCTCCGAAAGCGCCCCACCACCTCCTTGATCCCGCCCGGGATGAAGTTGTCGCCCAGATACATGACGAAGTCGGAATCACCCAGAAACTCCCGGGCCACCTTGACGGCGTGGGCCAGCCCCAGCGGTTCTGCCTGGGGGATGTAGCGGACAGCAACGCCGAACCTGGACCCGTCCCCAACCGCGGCCTCCACCTCGGCCGCGGTGTCCCCAACCACAACCCCGATCTCCTCCACCCCGGCCTCGGCCAGAGCCTCCAGGCCATAGAAGAGGATCGGCTTGTTGGCGATCGGGACCAGCTGCTTGGCACCGGTGTGGGTGATCGGTCTCAGCCTGGTGCCCTTGCCTCCACTGAGCACCAGCCCCTTCACGGCGCTCAAGGCTAGCAGTCCTCTGCGTCAGATCAGCCGGAGACCACTCCCCGGCGGCTACCGCCCGAGGAGGGTCCGGGCCCGCCGCGGCGCCACCCCACCTGCGGCAAGGCTCCCGGCAAACTAGGCGCGTCAGTTATATCTGAGTCCAGTCAGATATAATGCGTGGGTGCCGAGCGAGCCAGTCCTCCCCGCGGAATCGGCCGGGGCACTCCCCGGCCGCTCGCCCGGCCAAGTGCGCACAGTGGCCGCCCACGCCGACCTGCAGGTGGCTGACGCCGCGTTGGGGGACCACACCATGGAGCAAGAGGCCTGGGCGCGTCTGAGCCAGGTCTACGACCCCGAGCTGGGGATCGACCTGGTGAACCTGGGCCTGATCTACGAGCTCGGGGCGCAGGCGGGTGAGCTGACCGTGGCCATGACCCTGACCACGCCGGGCTGCCCGATGGGTGTCAGCATCCCCGAACAGGTCCAATTCACACTCGACACGATTCCGGGGGTGCGCCTGGCGCGCGTGGAGCTGGTCTGGGACCCTCCCTGGGAGCCGGAGATGATGTCGGATGCGGCCAAGCACTCCCTCGGCTGGGGCTAGGCGACCACCATGCGCCAGCTGGACGTTCGCGATCTGATGGCCCGGGGAGAGGAGCCGTTCGCCGTGATCATGGAGGCCGTGGCCCAGCTGGGGCCCGAGGAGGCCTTCGAACTCACAGCCCCGCTGGAGCCCGTCCCCCTCTACGGCGTCCTCGATGCCCGAGGCTTCCAGCACGAGACGGAGGACCTGGGTGGCGGCGACTACCGCGTCCTCTTCACCCGCAACAGCGTCGGAGATGGCTGAGGAGATGGGTCTCGAAGCCCTGGTGGCACCCGCGGGTCGCCTTGTGGACTCCGGCACGGCGGAGGAGCCGGTCCGAACCCTGCTGGACGGACCGGATCTGCGAGTGCTGCTGCTGGTCGTCCGGCCGGGTAAGGAGATCGAGCCCCACCGGCCATCCTCCGACCTCATCCTGGCGGCCCTCGACGGGTCGGGACAGCTGCTCCTGGACGGCGCGGTGCACCAGCTCCGCCCGGGGGACCTGGCCGTGGTGCCCAAGGGCCGGACGCGCGCCATCCGCTGCCTTGAGGGCCGGCTCGTGGCCCTGGCGCTGGTCAGCCCCAGGCCGGGGCCCGATGACCACCGGCCGCCCCCGGAGGGAGCCAGCTGGCCCAGCGAAGGAGTCTTCTCGGATCCGGCCGAGGTCATTCGGGCGGAACACCGCCACCTGGTGGAGGGCCTGACCCGGCTGGAGCAGCTCGTGGGTCTGGGAGCGGAGCTGGGGCCGCAAGAGCTGGCATCGCGTCTTCGGGCGGCGGCCGCGTTCGTCTCGGACGAGCTCCTCCCCCACGCCCGGGCTGAGGAGCAGCTGGTCTACCCCCGAGTGGAGATGCTGCTGCGCGCCCAGGGCGGGGCCACGGCGACCATGGCCCTGGACCACCGCCGGATCGAGGAGCTGGCCGCGCGCCTGGGCCGCCTCGCTGGTGCCCCCCAGGAGGAACTCGACCGGGGCCAGGCGCTGGCGACCCTGTCAGCCCTGGGGGCGGTGGTGGGTCTTCACCTCGAGAAGGAGGAGGCGTACCTGTCGCGACTCCACCAGCTGAGCCCGGGCGAGCGGCTGGAGCTGCTGCAGGCGCTGGGGGTCCAGACCGTGCAAGGCGACGAGACCAAGTCGCAGAGGCGACCGGCAGCCGCCCGTCGGCGGCAAGGAGGTGAAAGGTGGGAGAGCTGAAGTTCGAGGTTAGGACCCGCTGGGCCAACCAGGGGGCCCAAGCCATCGGATCCCTGGAGACGGGAGGGCAGGTGGTCGCCTGGTCAGTTCCCGGCAGCATGGGCGGCGCGGGCGAGGGGACCAGCCCCGAGGAGCTGCTGGCGGCGGCGGTCGGCACCTGCTACACCGCCACCCTGGGTTCTCTTTTGACCCAGGCGGCACTGCCCTGGGACCGGACGACGGTCAGCATCGAGGAGACGGTCACCTCCAGCGCCCAGGAACCGATGCGGATCTCGCGCCTGGTTGTCAGCCCGGTGGTGGGGGGAGCGGATGCCACCCGAATGGAGCGCTACCAGCGGACCGCCAAGCTGGCCCAGAAGCACTGCTTCATCGGTTCCCACCTGCATCCCCAGGTCAGCTACGAGGTGGGCGAGGTTCGCCTGAGCGGCGAGGCGACCGCGGAGGGCCAGCTCGACGTCCGGGCGATTCCACCGTCCCAGCGGCACCAGCTCATCTTCTCCAGCCTCGACCGCCTGGGTGAGGGGCAGAGCCTGACCCTGGTCAACGACCACGACCCCCTCCCCCTTCGCTACCAGCTGGAGGCGACACGCGCCGGTCAGTTCGAGTGGGCCTACCTGGAGAGCGGCCCCCGGACCTGGAAGGTCCATATCGGGCGCCAGTTGGAATGACCCCCCAGCAGACCATCGCCAGGCTGCTGGACCGGGCTCTGCGTGAGCTGGGAGACGCGGGTCGGCAGGAGCGGGCCTGCCGCCTCGCGGCCGATGCGTACGCGGCCCTCGAGCAGGTCGACCCGCAGCTGGCGGAGCGGTTCACCGGCACCCTCCACCACCTGACCTGCGCCCCGCCGCCGAGGGTGGACCCGGAGGGAGGGCGGAGGCCGTGACCCGGGAAGTGGCGGTCCTGGCGCAGAGCGCTCTGCACAGAGGGGAGATGCGGCGCCTCCAGCTGGAAGGGGTGCCCGTGTGCTTGGCCCACACCGAGACGGGGGGTTGGTGGGCCATCGACGACACCTGCAGCCACGAGGACTGCTCTCTCAGCGAGGGGGAGCTCCTGCAGGAGCAGGTCGAGTGTCCCTGCCACGGCTCCCGCTTCGACCTCAGAAGCGGGGAGGCGCTCTGCCTCCCGGCGGTGCTGCCGGTCGCGACCCACCCCGTCTCCCTACGGGACGGCAACGTCGTGGTGCGGCTGGACGACGACTCGGAGGGGAGCCAGGAGCCGGCCCTTGCGGTGAGCGCAGGGCTGCCGTCGTGACCTACGTCATCGGCGAGACCTGCGTTGACGTCAAGGACAAGTCCTGTGTCGAGGTCTGCCCCGTGGACTGCATCATCGGCACCGGCCAAGACCGCATGCTCTACATCAACCCCGAGGAGTGCATCGACTGCGGCGCCTGTGTCGACCCCTGCCCGGTGGACGCCATCTACGCCGAGGAGGATCTGCCCACGGACTGGGAGGCCTACACCCGCATCAACGCCCTCTACTTCCAGGACCCAGATGCCGCCCGCGCCGAGGTGGACGCGCTCATGCCCCCTCTGGCGACCTCCGTCTCAGTCGCAGGCGAGCGCGACTGAGCCAATTCGGTAGCTGGCAGACCCCGCGGCCAGCCGGACCGGCAGTGTCAGTTGCGGTCGGCGCCAGCCCCGGCCGTGGCGGTCGAGCGCACCACCCGCCTCCCGGGTATCAGGACACGGGCCAAGGTGCCGGCGTCGACCAGGGCTCCCAGCAGATAGACCAGCCCAGCCGCCACGACCACCCAGGGCACGGCGGCGAGCAGGCCAGAAACCACCCCGGCCAACCCCAGGGCGATCAGGAAGAGCGCCGCCCAGCCCCTGCGCTCGTCCACCAGATCGCGCAGGAGCGGTGCGGGCCCGGCGGAGGGATGGCGGCCGTACCGGTCGAGCCAGGTGAGAAAGGGGATGATCTTGAAGTACTTGCCGATGATTGCCGAGCCGAAGCAGCCGACGACGGCACAGTATCCGTAGGCTACGGCGACGTTGGGGCCGACCCCCGCGGGCCGGGTGATGAGGATCCCGAGGGCGGCGGCGACGACCATCGAGGCCAGGCTCAGAGCGAGGTAGCCCTGCTCCAAGGAGATCGTGCGGCGCCGGCGGCCGCGCCACATCCGGGTCAGATCGAGGCAGAAGAGGGCGACGCTGAGCCCGAGCCAACTGGCGAAGCCCGTGACGACCCAGGTACCGGGGATGAGCAGCAGGGATAGCACCAACCCCGCCAGCCCAAGATTCCAGAGCGCCAAGTTTAGGTGGGCCAGGCGCCAGCTGCGGCGGTGGGCCAGCGCGAACAGCTCCATCAATTTGTAGGAGACGCCGATAAATGTCGTTCCCAGCCAGCCCACCAGGCCGGCGTGGACATGGGCGGCCAGCATGTTGGGCGTGATGGCGAACCAGTGCGTCTGCCAGTCCAAAGCCCAGGCGAGCCCGAAGCCTAAGGTCACCAGGAGCCAGCCCAGGCCGGAGAGCACATAGCTGGCCATGGGGTGCCAGGCGGCGATCGAGGGGAAGCTCATGCCTAGGTTGACCACGTAGACCGTGACCCCCACTACCGCCAGGGTCCCAAAGGTCGCCACCCCGGGCGTCCAGGAGAAGTAGAAGCTGGGCACGAATCCCGCGAGCGCGCCCGCGTAGATAAAGAAGTTGAGCCTCGCCAGGGCCGGGTACGCCAGCCGAGCCTGCAGCGCCACCGGGAACAGCTGGTAGGTGGCGCCCATGATGGTCATCGTCACCCAGCCCAGCACCGCCAGATGGGTGAGCGCGAACACCTGAGGGTCGTCGTACCCCGCCGTGAGGTGTAGCGCCAGGAGCGGGATGCCGGCGCCAAGAAGGATCCAGGCGAGGAGGCCCGCCAGGAGGTAGCGGAAGGGGACGCTCAGCCCCGGGCTGCGGCTCGGGCGGATCATGCGCCTCCTTTTTACATGATAGCTATTGGGTAAATAGTACGCCCTCGGCGTCAGCGGGCAGCGGGGCCCACCTGCTCAT
>JBOHUL010000025.1:0-15412 GCA_050734425.1 Candidatus Dormibacteria bacterium | reverse complement strand
TCGCGCCGACCGAAGCGCTGCGCCAGGCTCGTCGGGGGCTGCGACAGCGACCGGAGTTCGGCACCACCGATCCAGAACGAGACGCGGCGCCGGCTTGAGATCTACGGAGCCAGATCACCGTCTTTGGTGCAGATTCGCAGGCGGAGCCCGGCCTTGGCGTTCGTGAGCCTCGGGACTGCCGCGCTAGCCCTCTTGCTGCTGGCCCCGGCCGGTCGGCGGCTTAGAGGAGCGCCACGAGGACTGTCGCCCGCTGACTCTAGTCGGCGGCGGCCATCTCGCCGCGGTCGGCACTGGGCCTTCCGAGATCCGTGGGTACTCTCTGGATGCGAGACCGGGTCCTACGCGATTGCGCAGCTGGCGACAGGCGCCGGAATCGCTCTGAGTCGACCGCTGCCGCCAGTCCGAAACAGAGGCGAATCTGCAGGTGCAGCGGCGGCTGAATCATCCGCTCGCCGCCCCAGGGCCAGCCGGGAGCTGCTCTCGCAGGCTGGTCAGCTGCTGGCCCGAGGCGTCGAAGTTGTCGGGGCGGAGCCAGCGCTGCAGCCGGGCCTTCCTTTGCGGCCACTCACCATCGGTGATGGCGAACCAGGCGGTGTCCCGGTTGCGCCCCTTGACCACCATGTGCTGACGAAAGACACCCTCGTAGGTGAAGCCAAGTCGCAGCGCCGCGTCCCGAGACGCCTGGTTCAGGGCATCGCACTTCCACTCGTACCGCCGGTAGGCGAGGTCGTCGAAAACGTGAGCCATGAGGAGGTACATGGCCTCGGTGGCGGCACGGGTCCGCTGCAATGAGGGGCCCAGCAGGACGTACCCGACCTCGACCACCCGGTGCTTGGGCTCGATGCGCATCAGGGAGGCCCAGCCCTGGGGTCTCCTCTCTTCACCCGCCAGGATGGTGAAGAAGACCGCCGCCGGATCAGTGGCGCGGTCGCGGAGAAACGACTCGAAGGTGTCGCGGTCGGCGAAGGGACCGTCGAACAGATAGCGCCAGAGCCGAGCCCGCTCGACCCCGCCCACCTCGCGCCAGAGCGCGTCGGCGTGCAAGGCCGGATCCAATGGCTCCAGGCTCGCGTAGTCGCCGCGAATGTGGATTCCCGCCGGCGCTGCAGCCGCCGCAGGGTCGGTGGGCAGGCCCACTGGACACCGGGTCAACGGGTCCACTTCGTAGGCGGGATGCTTCACTGGCCGCAACCTCCGGTTCCGGCTGCGCTTAAGGGTCCGGTTCCCGAAGCGGCCGCACGGTCGGGCCTCCCCCGACCCGGGGCAATCAGCACCGATCCCCAGACCGTGGCCGCATCCCCTCTCGGAGCGACAGGTCGGAATCCTAGCAGTGGAGGAGGGCGGTCCACCGGCTCAGGGCTGGAGCCGCGATCGCGCCCATCCGTCACCCTGGCGGACATAGCTCCAGCGCTCGTGGAGGCGGTCCTCGCGGTGCTGCCAGAACTCGTAGGTCCGGGGCGCAAGTCGGTAGCCGCCCCACCAGTCGGGACGCAGGACCGGCACCTCCCCCAGGGAGCGCTGGAGCTCTTCGACCCGTCTGTCCAGCTCCTCCTTGCTGGGCAGTGGCTGGCTCTGGGCCGAGACCACCGCTCCCAGCTGGCTGCGGCGGGGGCGGCCGGCGAAGTACGCGTCGGACTCCGCCGCCGTGATCCGCTCGGTCGACCCCTCGATGCGGATCTGGCGTCCCAGTTCCTTCCAGTGGAAGAGCAGGGCCGCCTCTGGGTTTCTCGCCAGCTCCAGGCCCTTGCGGCTGCGGTAGTTGCTGTGGAAGACGAAGCCGCGCTCGTCGAAGCTCTTGACCAGGACCATGCGCAGCGAGGGCCGGCCCTGGCGGGTGCTTGTGGCCAGCGCCGCCGCCTCCCCCAGGCTCACCTCCTCCAGGGCCTCTGCGAACCAGCGCCGGAATTGGGCCAGCGGGTCGGGGTCGAGATCACGCTCGAGCATGGCGGCTCAGTCCGGGCCCCGGAGATCAAGCGGCGTGGAGGCGCCGATCCCCCTCACGGCCTCAGGTATCCCTGGGCCACGAGCAACTCGGCGTTGAGCAGGGCCGCCCCGGCGGCGCCGCGGATGGTGTTGTGGACCACCAAGTCGAACTTCCAGTCGAGGATGGGGCAGGGACGGATTCGGCCCACGCTGACGCTCATGCCGCCACCGGCACCGCGGTCGAGCAGGGGCTGGGGCCGGTCGGTCTGGTCCAGGACCACGACCGGATGCACAGGCGCCGAGGGCAGCCCGAGACGCTGGGGCTCGGAGGTGAAGTCCGCCAGGGCCTGGCGGACCTCGGCCAACGAGGCCGTCTGGGTCAGCCGGACGGAGACCGCCTCGGTGTGGCCGTCCAGCACCGCCACCCGGTGGCACTGGGCGCTGATCTCCACCTGGGCCGGCTGGAAGTGGCCTTCTCTGAGCTCGCCCAGGATCTTGAGGGGCTCTTGCTCCACCTTCTCTTCCTCGCCTTCGATGTGCGGGATGAGGTTGTCGAGGATGGCCATCCCCGCCACCCCGCCGACCCCGGCCCCGGAGAGCGCCTGCATCGTCACCACCTGCACCTGCTCCACGCCGAAGGCGTCCAGCAGCGGCTTGAGCACCATGGTCAGGCCCACCGCCGAGCAGTTGGGGTTGGTGGCGATGAGGCCCTCCGCCCAACCCCGGTTGGAGCGCTGCAGCGCCAGCACCCGGGTGTGCTCCCAGTTGACCTCCGGGATGATCAGGGGGACGTCGGCCTCCATGCGATGGTGGCGGGCGTTGCTGACCACCGGCAGCCCAGCCTTGGCCAGGCACGCCTCCGCCTCCCCGGCGACGGCGGCGTCCAGGGCCGAGAGCGCCAGCTGGCACTCCAGGTCGGCGCCGAGGGCCTTGACCGGGAGCCGCCTCGCCGCCGCGGGGATGGGCGAGCTGAGGCGCCAGGAAGCCGCCTCGGCGTAGGGCCGGCCGGCGGAGCGCTCCGAGGCCACGACGTCGGTGAGCTCGAACCAGGGGTGGCCCTCCAGGAGCTGGACGAGGCGCTGGCCCACGATTCCCGTGGCTCCGAGGACGCCGACTCTTAGAGTCACGCAAGGGAGTTTGCCAAATCGGCCAGGGCGTTTCGCGGGAGGCCCAGGGCGGTTACAGTTGCCGCGATGCCTTCCGCCGATCGGAACCCGACGGCGCCCCTGGGCGCGGCTCCCAGTTCCGGTCGCGGCTGCTCCCGGCGAACCCAATCCGGGCGCCGAATGTGCTCTGGCCACGCGGGGGAAGTTCCCACCTTCGATTAGCGCCTGACGGCGCTACCACCCCCGGGATCGGACCAGCCGCTCAGCCTGAGCGCGCTCGCGGTCCGTCCCCAGAGACATTCCGAGGAGCATCCGATGTCTGAGCGATTCCAACTTCAGTGCCAGGGCTGCCAGCGCAAGTTGGGCAACGCGCCCCTGGTCCTCTGCGACGACTGCTTCTCACCGCTTGAGGTCGAGTTCGACCTGGGGGAGCTGCGGGGGGCCTTGAGCCGGCAGCTGATCGAGAGCCGGGAGCGCGACATCTGGCGCTACCGCGAGCTGCTGCCGGTGGAGGAGAAGTCCATCTCCTGGCTCCCGGTGGGCTACACCCCGCTCCTGCGGAGTCGTGGTCTGGCCCGGAGGCTCGGCTCCGACGACCTCTGGCTCAAGAACGACGCCGTCTGCTTTCCCACCCTCTCGTTCAAGGATCGGGTGGTGGCGGTGGCCCTGTCCCAGGCCCGGGCCTTCGGCTTCCAGGAGGTGGGGTGCGCCTCCACCGGCAACCTGGCCAACGCGGTCGCGGCCCAGGCGGCCCGGCTGGGGCTGGGGGCCTGGATCTTCATCCCCGCCGGCCTGGAGCCGGCCAAGGTGCTGGGCACCCAGGTCTACGGCGCCCGCCTGGTCGTGATCGCCGGCAACTACGATCAGGTGAACCGCATCTGTGCCGAGCTCGCCGAGCGTCACCCCTGGGGGCTGGTGAACGTCAACCTCCGTCCCTACTACGCCGAGGGCTCCAAGACGGTCGGGTTCGAGATCTGCGAGCAGCTGGGCTGGCGCCTGCCGGACAACGTGGTCGTCCCCATGGCTGGGGGCGCCCAGATCGCCAAGATCGCCAAGGGCTTCCAAGAGCTGGTGGCGCTGGGGCTGGTGGCCCCCAGGCCGGTCCGGTACTTCGGGGCCCAGGCCCAGGGCTGCTCGCCGATCGCGACCGCGGTGGAGGCGGGCAAGGAGGAGATCGTCCCGCAAAGACCCGAGACCATCTGTCGCTCCCTGGCCATCGGCAACCCCGCCGACGGCTACCGGGCGATCTCGGTGATCCGCGAGAGCGGCGGCTGGGCCGCCTCCGCCAGCGATCCTGAGATCCTGGAGGGGATGCGGCTCCTGGCCGGCGAGGAGGGAATCCTGGGCGAGACCGCGGCCGGGGTGACCGTGTCGGTGGCGGGCCGGCTCCTGCGCCAGGGCCGGATCGCCCCCTCTCAGACCACGGTCCTCTGTGTCAGCGGCAACGGCCTCAAGACCTTGGACCCCCTGGCGTCGGAGCTGCCGTCCCCGGCGCCCCTGCCCCCGCGGCTGGAGGCCCTCGAAGCGGACCTCGGCCTGGGGGCCCGGGTCGGATGACCGCCGGACGAGGCCGCGGCCGACCATGATCCGGGTGGTGGCCCCTGCCAGCTCGGCCAACCTGGGCTGCGCCCTGGATGCGGCGGCGGTGGCGCTGGACCTCACCCTGGAGGTCCAGGTGGAGACCCTGGGCCGGTCCGGGCTCGAGTTCTGCTGCGAGGGTGAGGCGGCCAAGAGCACCCCCCAGGACGGTTCCAACCTGGTGGTTAGGTCGATTCGGCGGATGAGCGAGCATCTGGGGGTCGAGCTCCCGGGCCTGCGCGTCGGGGTCAGGAGCCGGATCCCGGTCGCGGCGGGCCTGGGCTCCAGCGCCGCCGCGGTGGTCGCCGGCCTTCTGGCCGGCGCCAGGCTCTGCTCCCATGACCCCGAGGAGGGCGCGCTCCTCCAGCTGGCGGCAGAGCTGGAGGGCCATCCCGACAACGTTGCCGCCGCCTACCTCGGCGGCCTGGTGGTGGTGGCCGCGGCCGAGGGCCGGATCCTGGCCCGGCGGGCGCCGGTTCCGGCCCACCTGCGATTCCTGGTGGCCATCCCCGACCTGACCCTGAGCACCGCCGACTCGCGCTCGCTGCTCCCCGCGACCCTCAGCCGGGGCGACGCCGTGCACAACCTGCAGCGCGGTCTGCTGCTGGTCGCCTCGGCCTTCGCAGGCGACTTTAACTTCGACCCCGAGCTCTTCGACGACCGCTGGCATCAGCGCAGCCGCTCGGCCCTGGTCCCGGGGATGGGCCCGAGCCTGGCCCTGGCGCACCCGGCTTTGGCCGGAGCCTGGCTCAGTGGCGCCGGGCCGTCGGTGGTGGCGCTGACCTCGAAGGAGGGGGCGGCGGAGGTGGCCCAGGAGCTCCGCCACGCCTTGGCGCAGGGGGGGGTGAGCGGGCGGGTGGTCGACCTCGGGGCCGACAACCAGGGCGCCAAGGGACGGCTGGAGCCGGTGGGGGATCCGGCGTGAGCGTGGCCACCAGTGCCGGGGTGCGGGTCCTGAAGTTCGGCGGCAGCTCGCTGGCAGACGCCCGCCGGATCTCGGCCGTGGCGACCATCGTCCGCAGGGAGAGGGCGGCGTCACCCCTGGTGCTGGTGGTCTCGGCCCTGGAGGGAGTGACCGCGGCGCTGCTGCGGGCGGCGACCGCCGCCAGCCGCCGGGAGGGGGCGGTTTGGGAAGGCGTCGGCGAGGAGCTGCGCCGGCGCCACCTGGAGGCGCTGGAGGCGCTGCTGCCCGAGCCGGAGCGGCCCTTGGTCCAGGACCAGCTGGAGCGGGCCCTGCGGGACTTTCACGAGCTCTGCTCCGGGTTCGCCCTGGTCCGGGAGCTGCCGCCGCGGTCGCTCGACTCGCTCGCCTCCCTGGGGGAGCTGGTCGCGGCCGCCCTGGTTGCGGCGCACCTGCGCAGCCAAGGGCTGAGCGCTGAGGCCCTGGACGCCGCCGAGCTGATCGTCAGCGACGACCGCCACGGCCATGCCAGCGCCCTTCCCGAGCTGACCAGGACCCGGGTCCGGGGGCGGCTGCTGCCCCTCCTGGAGCAGGGGGCGATCCCGGTGGTCACCGGCTTCCGGGCGGCCACCAGGGACGGGAGTTGCACCACCCTGGGCCGGGGGGGCTCTGACTACAGCGCCACCATCCTGGGGGCGACCCTGGCCGCGGACGCGGTCTGGATCTTCACCGACGTGCCCGGGATGATGACCGCCGACCCCGAGCTGGTGGGCAGCGCCCACGTCATCTCGAGGCTCTCCTACCAGGAGGCGATGGAGCTGGCCTTCTTCGGCGCCAAGGTCCTCCATGCCCGCTCCCTCGATCTTCCCGAGCGGTCCCGGATCCCGGTCTTCGTCAAGAACACCTTCGATCCCCAGGCGCATGGCACCGAGATCGGCCCCGGAGGTGGCGGGCGCTCCGGCGTCCGGGCCCTCGCCGCCACCGGGGAGGCGGTGCTCTTCACCGTCACCGGGGCGCCCGGCGTCGGCTTCCCACGGCTGGCCTCTTTGATCTTCGGCGGACTCGACGCCCTGGAGGTCAGCACCCTCCTGGTGACACAGTCCTCGGCCGAGAACGTGCTCACCTTCGCCGTGCCCTCGACGGAGGCGGCAGAGGTCCGGCGCCGGCTGGAGCGGGAGCGGGGGCGGGTGCTGGCCGAGGTGGAGGTGCTGGAGCGGATGGGCGTCGTGGTCGCGGTCGGCGACGGGATGCGCGGAACGCCGGGGATCGCCGCCCGCATCTTCGGGGCCCTCGCCAGCCACGGGATCAACGTCCGAGCCATAGCCCAGGGCTCGGGCGAGCTGAGCATCTCCTGGGTCCTGCGCTCGGAGGACGTGGGTCCGGCGGTGCGGGCGGTGCACCGGGAGTTCGGCCTCTGACCGCCCCGTCCGCGCACTTCCGGCTCCGCTGCGCCGAGCCTCGCTGCGGGCAAGAAGTGCTCGACCGCGGCTCCGGATACGCCTGTTCGAGCTGCGGCGGACTCCTGGAGGTGGCCTTGGAACTGGACCCGAGGGAGGCACCAGCCTGGCCCGAACTCTGGCGCTCGCGCCTGGGCGGGCCGGATGAGCTGGACCGCAGCGGGGTCTGGCGCTTTCGCGAGATGCTCCCCTTCCTCGGCCTGGAGGTCCCCGTGGTCAGCCTGGGCGAGGGGCAGACCCCGCTGCTCGAGGCTCCGGAGGCCGCCGCCTGGGCGCGGCTCGGGCGCCTGCAAGTGAAGCAGCAGGGATCCAACCCCACCGGCTCCTTCAAGGACCTGGGCATGACCGTCTGCGTCACCGTGGCGCTGGCGCGGGGGGCGCGGGCGGTGGCCTGCGCCTCCACCGGTAACACCGCCGCCTCCATGGCCGCCTACGCCGCCCGGGCTGGCCTCCAGGCGGTGCTCTTTGTGGCCCGGGGCAGCGTCTCCGGGGCCAAGCTGGCGCAGGCGCTCGACCACGGTGCGCTGGTGGTCGAGTGTGGCGCCAACTTCGACGGGGCCCTGGCGCTGCTGCGTCGGCTGGCCCCTGAGCTCGGCTTCCAGCTGGTCAACTCCATCAACCCCTTCCGGCTCGAGGGCCAGAAGACGGTCGTCATCGAGCTCCTGGAGCAGCGGGGCTGGCGGGTCCCCGACTGGATCGCGGTGCCCGGCGGCAACCTGGGCAACGTCTCGGCGCTGGCCAAGGGGCTGAGGGAGCTGCTCGACGTGGGCCTGATCCGGAGCGTTCCCCGCCTGGCGGTGATCCAGGCGCAGGGCGCCGCTCCCCTGGTGACCCTGCTCGAGCGGGGCGCGGCGCAGCTGGTCCCGCTGGAGACGCCGAGGACGCGTGCCAGTGCGATCCGAATTGGCAACCCGGCCAACTGGACCAAGGCCCTGCGGGCACTGCGGTGGTCGGAGGGGGCGGCGGTTGCAGTCTCCGACCAGGAGATCGCCTTGGCCAAGCGGGCCTTGGCCCGGGACGGAGTGGGTTGCGAGCCGGCCTCCGCCGCCGCGCTCGGGGGCGTGCGCCGACTGGTGCGCTCGGGGACGATCGGGCCGGACGATGACGTGGTCGCCATCCTCACCGGCCACCAATTGAAGGACGTCGAATACATCGAGGAAACAGGCGTCGGCGAGGGGCGCACCCTCCAACTGGATGCTGGGGCGGAGGGCGCCTTCGAAACCGTGCGCAACTGGCTCCGGGGCTTCGCCTGACCCGCCGGGACCGGGGAGGGGCTCCGTCCCGGTTCAGCCGGTGGGGAGATACCCTACCCCGGTGTAGATCGCTCTGAGAGGGCGCCAGGCGGGACGGAGCGCGCGAGAACAAGGAGAAGAAACGCCATGCCCAGTGTCAGTTCTTGCCTCTGGTTCGACCACCAGGCACTGGAGGCCGCGGAGTTCTACGTCTCGGTCTTTCCCAACTCTCGGATCAAGGGCGTCTCACACTACGGCGAGGCGGGACCCGGAGCGGCCGGCTCGGTCCTGACCGTTGGCTTCGAGCTCGATGGAACCGAGTTCCTGGCCCTCAATGGCGGTCCGCTGTTCACCTTCTCGGAGGCCGTTTCCTTCGTTGTCAGATGCTCGGGGCAGGCCGAGATCGACCACTACTGGGACCGTCTGGTCGAGGGTGGTGAGGAGAGCCAGTGCGGCTGGCTCAAGGACCGGTTCGGTCTCTCCTGGCAGGTGGTGCCAAAGATGTTCGAGCTGCTGATGTCAGACGCCGACCAGGGCCGCCGCGACCGAGCCATGGCGGCGGTGCTGCAGATGCGCAAGCTTGACCTGCAGGCGATCCTGGCCGCGGCGGACGGGTAGGGACGACCGGGCCGGGGGCGCTCTGGCTCACGCGGCCAATCCCAGGTGAGCCCACTCCGGGATGCGGCACCGAAGCCCGGCACCTGAGCGCTGGCCGCCACCTCGGATGCGCGCAGCGGCTGCGCCCGAGCGTCAGGTGCGCAGGTACGAAGCTCCGTTGATATCCAAGACGGCGCCGCTCGTGAACTCGGCCGCCTCCGAGGCGAAGTAGACCGCCGCCGCCGCCACCTCCTCGGGCCTGGCAATGCGGCCAAAGGGGCTCTGCCTCAGGATCTCCTCGCCCCGGGGGCGCTTCAGCTCCTCGTTGGACATGTCGGTGGCCACCCAGCCCGGGGCGATCGTCATCACTGCGATCCCCTGCGGGGCCAGCGCCTGGGCCAGCGACTGGCCGAACGCGTTCAACGCCGCCTTGCTGGCCGCGTAGGCGGGTTGCCCCGGCTCGCCCCGGAAGGCGCCGCGAGAGCTGATGTTGATGATCCGGCCCCCCTGGCGCCGCATCTCCTGAACGGCCCAATAGGTGACTAGCGCGGGCCCAGTGAGGTTGACGGCGAGCGTCTGATCCCAGGCATCGCGCCAGCTCTCGAAGTCGTCCTTGAGGATGTCATGAGGAAGACTGACGCCCGCATTGTTGACCAGGACATCGATTCCCCCCAGGGCGGCCAGGGCCTCCTGGACCAAAAGGCGGCACTCTTCAGCATGGGCGAGGTCGGCCTGCAGCAGCGCGTGACCGGACCCAGGCAGGGACGCCACGAGTTCCCGCGCAAGTTCGGCGGAATTGCGGTGGTGCACCCCGACCCGCTCTCCCTCCTTGGCGAAGGCAATGGCGGTGGCCCGGCCGATGCCCCGCGAGGCACCGGTCACCAGCACCGCACGACCGGACGTCTTCCCACCTCCCTGTTGCCCGGGGACGCCCCGCGCCTGCGATAGAGTCTACCCCTGCAGCTCCGGCGACCTCCGCGACCACCGGGCACTGTTCCCGACAAGGCCAGGTTCGTGCCCGCGGATGGCCGGGCTCACCATGTCACCGGCCCACGTGCCCCTCGATGCACTCCCTCAAAACGTCCGCAGGGCCGCAGTGGCGGGCGTACTCCTCATCCGGTGCTGGAGCTCCTCTCGAGCGGCGACGCCGGCGTCCTTCGGGCGCTCGCCCAGGTCCTAGTAGTGGGCCAGCATGGCATCAGTGGCCGCTGTTCCTCGGCCGGCCCGACGCACGCTGCGCCAACGTCCTCCGGCTCGGCGGCAGCTCCCAGGAACGCGGCGTCGCCTGCGCCGTACGGTGCACGGTGTTGCGGAGCTTCATCAGCCCGCGGACGGGTGTGCTGCCTTCGGGGGTCTGGCGCCGGCGGAGGCACGCCTGCTGGTCACGATGGATTCGAGCACCTCGTCCTGGGCCTTGAGGTGCTCTTGGATCTGCATCGCCTCGTGCAGCACCGCCTCGGCGTCGGCATAGGTGTCACTGGCCCGCTGGTCCGCCGCGGCGCTCTGGACGTTGGTCCCGACGATGATGATGCTCAAGAGCACCAGCTGCAGGAAGGTCTGGGCGATCCAGGCGATGAAGCCCTCGCCGCCGGGCTTGAGCGCCGCCGGCAGCCCGATCAGGGCCAGGATGGCAAAGATGTAGGCGCACCACATGCTCCCCACCGCGGCCGTGACCTTGACGGCGATGGAGGCGTTGAGTCGGCTGACGGCGTTGCTCCGGTCCAGTTGGTCGGCGACTTTCGCCGGTCCCGGGCCGGTTCCCGAGAGGATCGCGGTGGTGCGGGCGTGCGGTCGGTGGACGAAGGACAACTTCCACCTCCTGTGAGGCTGGGTGCGGGCTTGCCGGGAGGTGGGCGCCCAGGTCCGGAAGCCGGCCACCCGGGATTCTGGCCGGATTGTGCCACCTGGACCCGATTTGGCCGAGGCGACGCCCTGGCGGCCCTCGCGGCACACGGGGCCGCGCGCACTTCGCTGGAGCCGCAGCTCCCGGCGTCGGGCGCGTCCGGCGAACTTCGATTGAGCACCGCTCCGCCCCCCGGGTGTGGCGGCGCCGTGCTTGGCGGAGGCGTTTCCGGTGAAGGCTATCCACAGCTCTCCACACGGCTACTTGTCATCTACTGTGCCGGGTGCTATGGTCCTCGCCAGAACAGGGTTCCCTGGCGGTACCCGCTGTGTGGGAGCATGTGGGAGGGTGGGGGATGGCCCACTTCAGAGGCAGGACGGTCGCCCTGCTCGGTGTCATTGCGATCGCGGCTGGCTTCAGCCTGACCGGCACCCTGGGGGCCCTCGGCAGTGCGGCCCCGGTAGCAACGGGGGTCACCCCCAACCAGGTCAACGAGCTCGATTGCAATGGGCTGAGCACCGTCTACAAGTCGATCAAACCCGACTTCGGCGGCCTCTGCACCGATCCCCTGACCCCTCCCGGCACCTACAGCAGCAAGGCCAACCGCTTCTACGACAACGGCCGCTACATCGGCCATGACGAGCCCTCGGTGAAGTTCATCTCCACCGCTGCCGGCACCGGCGACAACATGACCTACCTGATGCGGCTGGCGATCGACCCGAGCCAGCGCCCCACCGACAACGCCGGGCCCAACAACGTCACCGACTACGCTGAACTGAGTCCCGCCCCCTGGTTCGGGCTCCCCATCTGCGACCCTCTCTCCTATCCCCAGAACCCATGCACGCCGCAGAGCGACAGCAACTCGGGCGGCATCAGCGATCCCAACGCAGCCGGTGACGCCTTCTTGGAGCTGCAGTTCTACCCACCCGGCTTTGTTCCCTTCGCCGACGGCCCCAGCTGCGACGCCACCCACTACTGCGCCGCTCTGACCATCGACAGCCTTGAGGCGACGTATGGCTTCGCCGCCATCAACCCGGCCTGCGAGGAGCCGGTCAACTTCGCCTACCTGCAGCGAAACGGCGAGCCCACCGGGCCGCCCAGTCCCCAGCTGTCGACCCCTGCCAGCGAGGTCCCGAATCAGCAGACCCTGCTGATGAATCAGGGCGATGTGCTGGCCGTGAGCATCAGGGACATTCACGTGCGCAAGTACACGGAGACGATCCAGGGCAAGACCTACACGGTGCCCGCCGGTCTGGCGCTCGACACCTCGATCGATGACCTGACCACCCACCAGTCCGGCTACATGATCGCCAGCGCCGCCAACGGGTTCATGGACACCGAGGGGATCGTCGACGGTCAGGTCAACCAGGCCTGCCCCGGTCAGCCCTTCAACTTCACCGCCGAGTACAGCAGCGCCAGCCAGCAGAACCAGGTGCCCTGGGCCGCCGCCGAGGGTGGCGTCCTGATGGAGGACGAGCTGGGCCACTTCGAGGTCTGCCAGTCGGTGAGCTCGCAGCTGCCGGTTGTGGCCGGAGACTCCCACGTGTACCAGGTCTGCAATCACGGCTCGGAGGGATCGGCGAGCACAGGTCCCGAGCAAGGCTGCAGCCTGACCACCGGAGCCTGCCCCGGGGCGACGACCGAGGACGGGCTTGCCTGTCCGGCCCCGGCGGGCCAATCCGAGCCCAACTTCACGGAGGGTCTGAATTGCGAATACTCCGACGCCCTCTGCCTGCCCGCGGGACCGCGGCACATCTCCAACGACGGCGCGACCACGGTCGCGGACTGGCCGGTAGCCGGCTGTCAGGCCGACTACTTCCAGAATGGGGATCTCGACTTCGACGGGACCTCGTACCAGCCCGACTGGCCTGACGGGTCGTCTGCGCACCCGACTTCGTTCGAGTACATAGGGCCTTTCAGCAATGGCCGGACCTATCCTGACGTTCAGATCGAGACCGACCTGCCCGCCTCCGAGGGCTTCTGCAACGTGACGACCGGCCTCGGGTGCAGCGTGCCGCCGGTGGGCGCGGCCTTCTATCCCTTCTGGTCATTGGGGCGGTCGCAGGTGAACCACGGCCCCGCGCTCAGCTCCGCGATGGTGCCGGCGGGACAGGGACCGCAGAGGTCCTTCCCAGCCTGCGTCTGGGACTTCGGCAACGACATCCCCGGGACCACGATCAACAATCTCGGTGGGGACGCCGAGTACGGAGTCCCCGATGTGCTCCGCTACGGAGGCACCGCGATCAGCCCGGTCGAGCCCAACCCGGAGCTGAACTGCCGGGCCTGACCGGGTAGCGCCAGGCGGCCCTCCCGGGTAGGACTCTCGCTCGAACAAGCTGAGCTGTGAGCCACCAGCGCTGGGTCGCGGTCGACCCTGAACGCGGCGGCCCCTGCCGGTGAAGCCACCGACCCCGCGCATCCGCCAGGGGACGTGCTCCGGCCCCCGCGCCGTGGGGCTATAAGGAGAGCGGCCTGATCGGTGAGAGCAGCAGCTCGGGGTCGTTGCGCCAGTCGACGCCGGGCACGTCGGCGTAGAGCTCCACCTCGTTGCCGTCCGGGTCCTTGACGTAGAGGCTGTGGGTGACGGTGTGGTCGGAGGTGCCCACCAGCTGGACCCCTTGGGCCTGTATGTGGTCCAGCACCTCCTTCAGCTCCCGGTCCGAGTCCCCGATCTTCAGGCCGAAGTGGTACAGGCCGACCCGGCGGCCCCGGGGGATGTCGGCTGCATCAGATCCCACCTCGATCAGGAGCAGCTCATGGTGGGTCCGGCCGCTGGAGAAGGCCGCGACCGGAAGCCCGTCGGGGGTGATCCGGCGCCAGCCCAAGACGTCTCCGTAGAAGTGGGCGGAGCGCTCCAGGTCGTGTACGTAGAGCACCAGGTGGCCGAGCTCCTTGACTTCCATGACTCCCTCCACAGCCGCTCCTCGGCGACGCCGGACGAGGCGCTCGCCGACTGGGTCCCCCTCCATCGAATCTGCCGGCTCGTGCTTGCATCTGCAACCATAAGCCCAATGCCCGGTTTACCCGCTCCAGCTGCGCCCGTGGCGCTCGAGATCCGGCCGCTCGGGTCCAGAGGGCCCTCGGTCTCGGTCCTGGCTCTCGGGACCAACAGCTTCGGCACCAGGATGGCCGACGAGGAGGTCCCCCGGGTGGTGGGAGCGGCTCTCGACCAGGGCGTCACCCTCTTCGACACCGCCGACATCTACGGTGGCGGTGAGAGCGAGAGGCTGCTGGGCCAGGCCCTGGGCGCTCGGCGGGGGGAGGCCCTGGTCACGACCAAGTTCGGCATGCGCCGGCGCGGCGACGATCCTGAGCTGGCCCGCGGGGATCCGGCCTATGTCCTGGCGTCGGCTGAGGCCAGCCTCAGGCGACTCGGGACTGACGTCATCGATGTCTATCTGATGCACCAACCGGACCCCAAAACCCCGATCGAGGAGACCCTCGGGGCGTTGCAGCAGCTGATCAGCGCCGGCAAGGTCCGCTTTGTCGGCTGCTCCAACTTTGATGCCGCGGGGCTGGTGGCGGCCCGGGAGGCGGCCAAGGCCCAGGGGCTGGATGGGTTCGTCTGCAGCCAGGACAACTACAGCCTGCTTGAGCGTGGCGCCGAGGAGGAGCTCTTCCCCACATTGGAGCGGCTGGGACTCGGGCTGATGGCCTACTTTCCCCTGGCGCAGGGGCTCCTCAGCGGCAAGTACCGCCGGGGTCAGCCGCCACCTCCCGGGTCTCGCTTGGGAAGAGGCGGCGGGGCGCCGGTCCTGGGGGACGCCCAGGTCTTCGACCGCATCGAGAGGCTGCGAGCATTCGCGAAGGAGCGCGGCCTGAGCCTGTTGCAGGTGGCCCTGGGGGGCCTTCTGGCCCAGCCCCTGGTCCGGACCGTGGTCGCCGGGGCGACGCGTCCCGAGCAGGTGCTCGCCAACGCGGCCGCGTGCCGCTGGCGGCCGGGCCCGGAGGAGCTGCGCCAGCTCGAGGCCGCCTCCCGCTGAGGGCCGCGTGCTTCGCGGCTGGGGGCGCCCTGACCGACCGGCCTCGGTGAGCTGACCGCGCCGGCGGTGGCTCCCCCCCAGAGACCAGGGCCGGTGCCGGATTCCCGGCGGCGGCTGTGAGACCCAGTACTTTTGGCGGTCAGCTTCTCAGACGTCGCCGAAGAGCGCCAGGATGGGGCGCTTCCAGCCACTGTTGACCACCAGCGCCGCAGCGGTGTAGTAGGCGAAACCGTCGGAGGTGATCAGGAGGGGTACGCCCCGTCTTGTCGACTGGCGTACCTGGGCCCCGCCCAACCGATGGCGTTGCGCCTCTGACTGCGCCTCGGCACCCGACTTGCGAGGTTCCACGAGTGAGCTCCCCGGCCCAGGAGAACGGGAATCGGGTCGGCCAGCCCCTTGCGCGAGCGGCTTACAATCCAGATTCGGGCAATTGGGGAGGAGCGAGCCAATCCGCGTCTACATCTCCTGCGACATGGAAGGCGTGGCCGGAATCGCCGACTGGCGTCAGGTCAGCCCCGGGGAGGAGTGGAACCTGGGCCAGGAGTTGATGCTGGAGGAGGTCAACGCCGCGATCGACGGGGCGCTGGAGGCCGGTGCCGAGACCTTCCTGGTCAACGATTCCCACGGCGGGATGCGCAACCTCGCCCCGGAGCGGCTGCATGGGGGGGCGGAGTACTGCTCGGGGCAGCACAAGCCCCTCTACATGATGGAGGGGCTGGACTCCGACTTCGATGCCTGCTTCTTCATCGGGTATCACGGGGCGGTGGACGGTGCCGCCTCGGTGCTCTCGCA
>JBOHUL010000024.1:0-1904 GCA_050734425.1 Candidatus Dormibacteria bacterium | reverse complement strand
GCACCGCCTCCCCCAAGAGGGTGGCGTTGCACCAGAAGCCCTGGTGGTTCAGCTTGCGGATCGCGTCGATGCACTCGTCGAGGCTCTCCCCCGCGACGAAGCGGGAGGCGCCCAGGCGCATGCCGTACCGACCCATGAACCCGCTCACCGCCCGGTTCTGGGCCGTGGCCAGGATCGCGGTGCGGGCGACGCCGTTCAGGCCTGGCACCGGGTTCAGCCCCCTCGGCCGGGTGCGACATGCCCGGGTGGCGTAACCCGGGCAGGCGTAGTCGGGTCAGGATCCACGGTCCTGCTCATTCTCCACTGTCAGGGGGCCAGGACACGAGACGGTGCCGGGGCGAGTCGAGACGCAACGGGACCAGGCTCGGCATAAGCCGCAGCGAGCCGAAATGTCCCGGATCCGAGCTGCCGGTCATCTCGGCAGGTTCGCCCCGCGGGCGTCTCCCCTCTGCCGTAGCCCACGGTCGCAGTCCTGCTCCCGCTGACCCTTCTGGCCGATTCCGCCAAAAGTTGCCGGGGGAAGTCACCCGTGCTCCCGTGGGCAAGGATGGATGGACGGGTCAGGAGGGGTTCTTGCGAGCCGTCGGTCAGCGATCAGTCCAGCGGCAGCTGAGCGGCCCGGGTACTGCCCGCCAAAACGGCTTGGATGGCCTCCGCCAGGGCGGCCGCGCTAACCGGGTCCAGCTCCAGCGCCACCCGTGCGGTGGGCCCCAGCTCGGGGTTGAGGAAGTCAAGGTTGAGGGTGTGCTCGGCGTTCGCCGCCACCGGATGGTCGAGGTAGACGCTGGCCTCGGTCACATCCAGCCACCTGGCCGGCCCCTTGCCGCAGCCCCCGACTCGCAGCCGCTCGGTTAGGTACGTGCACACCTCAGGCCGCTCCCTGGCCCAGGTGCTGACCAAAGAAGTCCCAGATCTCGTCCCAGCCCTCCTTGGCGGCCTGCTGGCGGTAGCTGGGCCGGTCCGGGTCGAAGAAGGCGTGGCCGGCTCCGTCGTAGGTGTGGAACTCGAAATTGGCCCCCTCCTGGCCCAGCCGCTCCTGCAGCACCTTGACCTCGGCGGGCGAGGGGTGCTGGTCCTCCGCCCCGAACAGACCCAGCACCGGGCAGCGGAGCTGGGGAACCAGGGGCAGCAGCGAACTGACCTTGAACGGCAGCTCCGCAGGTGGGTCGGCGGCAATGAACGCTCCATAGCAGACCACGGCCGCGTCCAGGGGCAGGCTGCAGGCGGCCAGGAGAGACTGCCGGCCCCCCGAGCAGTAGCCGATGACGCCCACCTTGCCATTGCTCGGCTCCAACTGGCGAAGGTGCTGGGAGGCGGCTCCGACGTCGCCGACAAGACGGTCGTCCGGGACACCTCCTCGGGCCCGAGCGGTCGCAGCGGCATCATCGGGGCTGGCTCCAGGAGCCTCCCGCGAGTAGAGGTTGGGCATCAGAGCCAAATAGCCTCGGGCGGCGAACCTCCTGGCTATCTCCTTGCTGGAGCGGTCGTAGCCCGGCATGTGGTGGATCACGACGACCCCACCCCGCCTTCCCTGGTCGAGCGGCTGGGCCAGGTAGGCCTCGATCTCATCGCCCCCGTGACCCACGATCCGGATCGTCTCCGCCCGCAGCTCGTCTGACATAGCTTCCAGCCTCCTCTTCCCGCCAGGGTCAATAACGGGATCCATTGTTCCAGTTCAGGTGCTTCCCTCCCGGAGTGGAGCGGCCCCGTGGGAGAGCGGGGTCGGGTCGAGACTGGGGCGAGCCTGTCTCAGGCGACCGTCAGGCGGCGCTTGAGCTCGCCGGCAGCGGCCAGCATCTCCTCGCTGTCGAGATTGACGTTGCCGAACGTGAAGCCGCCAACTCCCAAGTCCTGGTACTGCTGCAGCACCTCTAGGGCCTGGTCCGGCAGCAGCGGCCCACCCG
>JBOHUL010000023.1:0-2169 GCA_050734425.1 Candidatus Dormibacteria bacterium | reverse complement strand
CCCTACCCGCACGGGGAGTCGAACCCCGGTTACCACCTTGAAAGGGTGATGTCCTAACCGCTAGACGATGCGGGCCTCGCGAGTTCCGCCCCTATACTCGCAGCCGTGACAGGCGTTGCTTGCACTCCACTCGAGACATCGGATTGACCCCAGAAGGGGAGCCCACCTCCCGCCGAGACGTCCAACCAGCACCGGAGACGCCAGACCGGTACCCCAATCTGGGGACCAGGGGGGTGTCTGTAAGCAGCTCGCCCTCGGCCGACGTGTCCATCCAGACATCGAAGCTCGAGGGCTGGCTCATAGCTTCGCTGCTGCTGGCCCTCGGCTGCATCTCCATGGGCGTATACCTGATCGTCCTCCGGCATTGACCTCGGCCGCGGCCTTCCCCGAGGTGGGGAAGCTCCCGGGTCGGCGTCGGCTCCGCTTCGCTCCCAGCCCGACGGGCCAGGACCTCCACATCGGCAACGTCCGGACGGCCCTCTTCAGCTACTGCCTCTGCGGTCCGGAAGGTCGATTTCTGATACGGATCGAGGACACGGACCGCGAGCGCTACCAGCCGGAGGCCGTGCCGCGCTATCTGGAGACCCTCGCCTGGCTGGGACTGAAGTGGGATGAAGGACCGGACATGGGGGGCCCCTGCGCCCCCTATGTGGAGTCGGAGAGGCTGCGGCTGTACCAGACGGCGGCGGATCAACTGCTCAAAGCTGGGGCCGCCTACCTCTGCTTCTGCAGTCGGGAACGGCTCGACCAGTTGAGGGCGGCCCAGCGGACTGCGGGCCTGCCCACCCGGTATGACGGGAAGTGCCGGGCGGTTGACCCCGGGGAAGCGAGCGAGCGCCAGCGCCGAGGGGACGTCGCCGTGGTGCGGCTCCTGGTGCCCCCTGGAGAGTCCCGCTGGGACGACCTCGTGCTCGGACCTCAGCTGTTCAATCACGAGGTCGTCGACGACCAGGTTCTGCTCAAATCGGACGGGTTCCCCACCTACCACCTGGCCCAGGTGGTCGACGACCATCTAATGGGCATCACGGAGGTGGTTCGGGCCGTGGAGTGGCTCCCCTCCACCCCCAAGCACCTCATCACCTACGCCGCCTTGGGCTGGAGCCCCCCCCGATTCGCCCACGTCGCCTTGGTCCTGGGGCCGGACCGGAGCAAGCTCTCCAAGCGGCACGGCGCCAAGACCGTCGCCGAGTTCCGCCAGTCTGGCTATCTGCCGGAAGCCCTGGTCAACTTCCTGGCCTTCCTTGGCTGGTCGCCCGGGACCGAGGAGGAGATCTTCAGCCTGGCCGAGCTGCGGCAGCACATGACGTTCGAGCGCCTCCAGTCCAGTCCCGCGATCCTGGACCAGCAGCGGTTGGATTACCTCAACGGGGTCTGGATCCGTCGGCTTCCCGTGGCGACGCTGGCTCAGCGCATCGCCCCCTTTCTTCCCCAAGCCGGTGGCGAACAGCTTGAGCCGATCGCCGCCATGGTCCAGACGCGGATCCATCGCTTGGACCAGGTTCCGGGGCTCCTCGCCTTCGCCTTCTCCGAACCCACCCCCAGCCGGGAACTGCTGCGCGGTAGCCTGACCGCCCTGGAAGCGCGCACGGTCCTGGAGCGCGTGCCCCCGCTCATGGACGACCAGTGGCAGCTCCTGATGGATCGGCTCAAGAACCTGGCGGGCGAACTCTTCGGCCGGGCCCCGACCGATGGGAACCGGCGGAGGGCGGCGCTTCGGGTCGTACGAGTGGCCACCACCGGCGCCGAAGTGACCCCGCCACTCGACGCCTCGCTGGCACTGATCGGGCGCGAGGTTGCGGTGCGACGGATCGGGCGCGCGTTGGCCGCGCTGGACGGCCCGGAGCACGAAGAGGCGAACTGAGGGTCTCGGGGGCGCCTCGATAAGATCGTCCCGCACTTCCCCTCGGGTTTGATCAGATGACTGGCTCGCTGGTGGGAGCGTCGATGGGGCGTGGCCAAGTGGTAAGGCGCCTGACTCTGGATCAGGTAATCGGAGGTTCGAATCCTCCCGCCCCAGCCATTGTCGTGTCTCAGGACATCGCGGACACATGTCTCACGTCATCGTGGACAACTCTAGGGCGCCCGGAGGGAGTTCCCAGGGGTTGGTAATCGCGAGCAGGATCGAGGACCAGCTCGCGGAGCAGCGACCCGTCCTCCCGAATCACCCGG
>JBOHUL010000022.1:0-28146 GCA_050734425.1 Candidatus Dormibacteria bacterium | reverse complement strand
GCCTTAGGTCGAGGGTCGTGCGGGACCTGCTCTGAGGTCTAGAGCCCGGCAACGGGCGCTTGTGGGCTTCCCTACCGTCCAGGAAGCGCCGGCTGGCATCCATCAGGGCCAGGACGCTGCGGAAGACGCCGCGCTGGATGGCGTGCCGGTGCAGGGTTGAGAACCAGCATTCCACCTGGTTCGTCCAGCTGGCGCTGGTCGGGTGAAGTGGAGGTGGAAGGTCTCGTGGTCGGAGAGCCAAGCGCGGAGCGCGGGATGCTTGGGAGTGCGGTAGTTGTCACGCGCCAGGTCCAGTTGGCGACGAGGATGGCGGGCGTCGAGTGCTTGCAGAGAGCGCAGGAACTCCTGGTGCCGGTGGCGGGAGTAGACGCATCCTGCCACGGTGCCTGTGTCCACCTCGAGAGCGGCGACCCTAAGAGCGGCGCCGGGCCGAACGGAGGCTTGAGTGCGCCTCTCCCCCAGGCCGGGACGCATGGGCAGGAGCGGTTGGGTGCGGTACAGGGCCTGGATCTGGCTCGTCTCGTGGAGCTAAGGGCCAGATACCGATGAGCGGGCCGGGTGGAGTAGGCGCGGCGGCCGAACTCCTTCTGCCCGGCCACCGGGTACGGGCACAAGTAGGAGGTCAAGGTGCCCAGGGAACGTCGGCGGCTGCCCCTGCGGAAGCTGGGCCCGAGGACCAGGCGGTACGGCTCGGCGTTGCGATCTGCGCTCAAGGTCTGCTGGAAGGCCTCCGACTACCTCTGCTCCCAGCGCCTTCACCTCTACCGGCCCGATCTGGTCCTGGTGCCGCGCCCGGCGGCCTCCTTCGCGCGCCTTCCCAGTGGCCCCCCCGCATTGAGAGCCATGAACAATCTCTGTCTACAATCCGGGCATGATCGGGGCACCACCAAGGCGCAATCGTGGCGCTTGCTGCCAGGCGGTCACGGCAATCGAGCCGGGCCAGGGCCAAGCAACGGCGGCGCTGCTGCGGGCACTCTCCGACTCCACGCGCCTGGGGATGCTGGCCACACTGTGGAAGGCCAGTGCCCCGGTGTGCATCTGCGACTTCACCGCAGCTTATGGGCTGAGCCAGCCCACCATCTCTCACCACATGGCCAAGCTGAAGATGGCGGGTCTGGTCAGGTCGCGGCGCCAAGGCATCTGGGTCTTCTACCAGCGGGTCGATGAGGTGCCTCCAGAAGTGGAGAGCCTGGTGAGCGGTGCCCTGGCCCACGCGGGGGTCCGCCACCGAGCCGCGACCGCGCCCGAGGCTTGAGCGCGGGTCGTTCGACCCTTGCCAGAACCCCGTCGCTTGCTCGACCAAGGGCGGGCGAGCCCATCCGGCTCCACCAGGCTGGCTCCGGACCAGTCGATCCCGGCGACGGCGGCGAGCAGCGGTCCGGTCCCCGGTCCGGCAGCTAGGCTCGGGTTCGACTTGCCGGCGGGCCAGTTTGCGCCTTGGCCCACAGTCCGTCGCCCTCCCCCGGGGCCACCCGGCGGTCAGATTCGTAATCCTGGGGCCGCGCACCCCCGAGCAGCTCGCCGACCTGCCGGCGGGCGCCGCCGTACCCGCCAGGAACACCGCGCGTGTGTAGGGGGTTCGAGTCGGAGCTCCATCCGACCAGGCCTGCGGCACCCGGTGTGCCCGTCAGAGAAGCGGCCGGAGGAGGTAGCCGAGCCGCTCCTGGGTAAGTTGTAGAAGGTTGCCGGTCCGGACGGTGAAGTGTCCCGCCGCCGCTTCCGAGGCCAGGCGCCGCAGTCCCACCGTGATCTGGCGGTCCAACGCCTCGAAGTGCTGGCGCAGTTGGTCGTCGATGACCCAGGCGCCTGTCTGGCGGGCCCGGCGGCCAGCCTCCAGCAGCTCCAGCTCCAGGCGCGGCGAGCGCTGGGGCCTCCCCCACGATCCGTCGGCCTTGGCCGCCCTGACGTCGGCGTAGTGCACCCGGCCGACGCAGCGGAGATAGACCTCAAGGGCCTCCTGGAAGTCCATCAGGACCCGGCGGCGGAGCTCCTCTCGCTGCTGGGTCGGGTCGGCAGGGGAGGCGGCGGCTGCCTGTGACCGTCCTCTGAGCAGCTGGCCCACGGTGCCGCCGGCGAACCCCACCAGCGCCCCCCCCAGGGTGAAGGCCCCGGTCGCGATGACGGTAGGGTCAGCCACTGTTCGCCTGATCATATTCCGGAAGAAACGGATCTGTGCCCGGCTCCGGAGTCGGTCTAGCCGCTCTTAGGTGCTGGCTCCAGGCCCAGGTCCTCTGGCAGCAGCTCCGGACGCAGGTTGCGAGCCATCAGCCCGCTCACCTCATCCGCCACCGGATGGCCCTCAAAGATCACGGCGTGGACCGCCTGGGTGATGGGCAGCTCCACTTGGTGGCGCCGGGCCAGCACCAGGGCCGCCCTCGAGGCGTTGGCGCCCTCCGCCACCATCGGCGTCTCGGCCAGCGCCTGGGCGGGATCGTGGCCTCGGCCGATCTTCTCCCCCAAGGTGCGGTTGCGGCTCAGTTGGCTGCTGCAGGTCGAGAAGCAGTCCCCGACCCCCGCCAGCCCGGCAAAGGTGAAGGGGTTGGCCCCGGCCCGGACCCCGAGCCGGGTCATCTCGCTCAGGCCCCTGGTGATGATGGCGGCCTTGGCGTTGTCGCCCACCCGGAGCCCGTCGCAGACCCCGGCGGCGATGGCGATGACGTTCTTCATGGCCCCTGCGAACTCCACCCCCAGCGGGTCGTCGTTGGCGTAGAGGCGCCAGCTCGGCGCTCGCAGCCGCTCCTGCGCCTCCAGCCTGGCGGTGGGTTCGGACGACGCCACCACCGCCGCCGTCGGCATCTTGGCCGCCACCTCGGGGGCGAGATTGGGGCCGCTCAGCGCCACCAGCCTCGGCCTGGCCTCCTCCCCCAGGACGTGGGCGAGGAGTTGGGTCATTGTCCAGGCCGACTCTGGCTCGAAGCCTTTGCTGGCCGAGATCAGCAGAGAGGCGGGGGCGAGCAGCTGCCGAGCCGCCAGCGCCACCTGCCGCTGCCCGTGGCTGGGCGCGGCGAAGATGACGGTGTCACTGCCTGCGAGGGCCTCCTCCATGCTGGCCGTGACCCGGATCGCCGGGTCCAGCCGCACCTGGGGCAAGTACAGGGGGTGGGAGCGAGTGCGGCGCACCGCCTCCGCCAGCTCGGCGCGGCGGAACCAGAGCCAGACCTCTCTGTCGGAGGACTGCAGCAGCTGGGCCAGGGCCAGGCCCCAGGAACCGGCGCCGAGGATGGTCAGCCTCACCGCCGCTGCTCCGAGCGGCGGATCCGGAGCCGGATCGGCACCCCGTGGAAGCCGTAGCGGTCGCGAAGCCGGTTCTCCAGGTAGCGGGCATAGCTGAAGTGGAGCAGCTTGGGGTCGTTGACGAAGAGGACGAAGGTCGGCACTTGGCCCCGCGCCTGGACCGCGTAGTAGATCTGGAGCCGGCGTCCCCACTTGCCGCCCGGAGGCGGACGCCGGTCCAGGGCCTCCGCCACAGCCTGGTTGAGCGCGGCGGTGGGCACCCGCAGGGCTCTGGCCCGAGCCAGCTCGAGCGCCATCGGCAGCACCTTGGCGACGCCTCGGCCGCTGCGGGCGCTGACCGGGAGGAACGGCGTCCCCGGCGCCCAGTCGTAGGCGGCGCGGAGCTCGCGGATCAGGGCCCGGTCCCGCTTGGGATCCGGCTCCAGCAGATCCCACTTGTTGAGCGCGACCATGGTGGCGGCACCCGCCTCCCGGGCCCTGCCGGCGATGTGGCGGTCCTGCGCCCGCAGCGGGCTGGTGGCGTCCACCACCAGCACCGCGACGTCGGTGCGTTCCAGAACCCGCAGAGCCCGCAGCAGGCTGTAGTAGTCCGCGTCCTGGGTGACCCCCGGCCGGCGGATGCCGGCGGTGTCGACCAGCAACACCGGCCCGGACTCACTCTGCACCAGCGTGTCCACCGGGTCCCGGGTGGTGCCGCTGACGGTGCTCACCAACGCCCGCTCGTCGCCGAGGATCCGGTTGAGCAGCGATGACTTTCCGACGTTGGGCCGCCCGACGATGGCGCAGCGGAGCAGCGAGGGGTCGGGCGAGTCTGGCGGCGCCGAGGCCGGCGGCAGGCGCCTCTCGATCTCGTCGAGGAGGTCCCCCACCCCGTCTCCGTGGAAGGCCGAGACGGGCAGGGGCTGACCCAGCCCCAGCTCCAAGAGTTCGTGGCCGAAGAGCCGGTCCTGTTTGCCCTCGCTCTTGTTACCCACCAGGATCACCGGCAGCCGAGAGCGGCGGAGGTCGTCCGCCAGCTCACGGTCGCTGCGGGTCAACCCGTCCTTGAGGTCGCAGACCAAGCAGATGAGGTCGGCCTGGGCTAGAGCCACCCTGGCCTGGGCCTGGGTGTTGGCGGCGAGGTCGTCCCCACCTCGGGCCACCCGCTCCAGGCCGGCCGTGTCAACCACGGTGAAAGCTCTGCCCCGCCACTGGACCTCGCCGTAGATCCGGTCCCGAGTCAGCCCCGGCTGCTCTGACACGATGGCCCGGCGAGCCCCGGTCAGCCGGTTGAAGAGGGTTGACTTGCCCACGTTGGGACGCCCCACCAGCGCCACCAGCCCCGCTGCGGCGACCGCCTCCTGCTCGCCAGGCCGCTGCCGCCGAACCCGGGATCCGGATCTCTCCGAAACGATCGCGACACCGTCGGGGGTGGTCAAGCGGCCGGCCCCGCCAAGAGATCCGACCCGGTCATCTCCTCAGGGACCAGAAGACCCATGGCCTCGAGCAGGGTCGGTGCCACGTCGCGGAGCCCTCCCCCGTCTCGCAGCTCGGCCACCTTACCGAGGTTGCCCAGCAGCAGCGGTACCCGGCTCGTGGTGTGAGCCGTCAGGGGCGAGCCGTCGACCGGATCTCGCGTCAGCTCGGCATTGCCATGGTCGGCAGTTATCAAAAGCAGGTGGCCGGTGCTGTCACTGGTCCGCGCCAGCCGCCCCAGGCACCCGTCCAGGAACTCGACCGCCCGCACCGTCGCCTGCAGATTCCCACTGTGCCCGACCATGTCAGCGTTGGCGTAGTTCAGCACCACGAAGGGGAAGCTGCCGCCGGACAGGGCCTCGACGGCGGCATCGGTGATCGTCGCCGCACTCATCTCCGGAACCAGATCGTAGGTGGCCACCCGGGGCGACGGCACCAGCGTCCGGTCCTCCTGCGGGAAGGGCTCCTCACGGCCGCCGTTGAGGAAGTAGGTCACGTGAGCGTACTTCTCAGTCTCGGCGAGGTGCAGCTGAGGGATCCCGGCACTGGCAATGACCTCGGTCAGGGTGTTGCTCACGACCGGCTTGGGAAACGCCACTTCGGCCTCCAGGGGATCGTCGACCGCGGTCAGGGTCACCAGCTGGGCCAAGTCCAGGCTGGGTCCCCGGTCGAACCCGCCGAACTCGCGGTCCACCAGGGCGTGGCAGAGCTGGCGCGCCCGGTCTGGGCGGAAGTTGAAGTGCACAACCACGTCACCGGCCGCCAAGCCCACCCGCCGCCCCTGGTGGTCGGCCACCGCGACCGGGGGGACGAACTCGTCGCCCACGCCCTTCGCGTACTGCTCGGCCAGGTACGCCAGCGGATCCCGGATCGCCGCGCCCAGCTCGCCCCGGATGGCTTCTAGGGCCCTGCGGGTGCGGTCCCAACGCTGGTCTCGGTCCATGGCGAAGTAGCGACCACCGAGGGAACCCAGCACCGCCCCCCCCAGATCGGGGAGCCGCTGCAGGAGCCCCGCCAGGCATTCGCGCCCGCTGGTAGGAGGGGTGTCACGGCCGTCCATGAAGGCATGCACCACGACGCCTTCCACGCCGAGGCGCTGCCCCAGCTCGAGCAGCGCCAGCAGGTGGCGCAGATGGCTGTGGACGCCCCCTTCCGAGACCAGGCCCAGAAGGTGTAGCCGGGAGCGCCGCCGTCGCGCCAGTGCCGCCGCCGCCAGCAGGACCTCGTTGCTGAAGAAGGAGCCATCGGCGATGGCGTCATCAATCCGGGTCAGGTCCTGCTCCAACACCCTCCCGGCGCCGATGGTCAGGTGACCCACCTCTGAGTTGCCCTGCTGCCCATCCGGGAGGCCAACCGCCCTTCCGCTTGCCGCCAGGGTGGTGTGGGGCCAGCTGCCCCACATCCGGTCCACCTCTGGGGTGCGGGCCAGCGAGATGGCGTTGCCCGGGGAGGCCGGCGCGCAGCCCCAGCCGTCAAGGACGCAGAGGACTGCGGGATGGACCTGGGGCGAGCTCATGAAACTCCTCGAGCGGTGGACCGGCGGCTGCAGGCGCCAGCGGACTCGGATCGGGGCGGACAGCGGCGAGCATGGCGGCCGGCCGCCGCCTCGGCGAGCCTAGCAGCGCCTGAGGTACGACTCAGCCAGGACGCCCCCCATCCGCGGCGGCGACTATGGCGCAGAACTCGTCGGCGTCCAGACTGGCGCCCCCCACCAGGGCGCCATCCACCTGCTCCAGGCCCAGGATCTCGGGTGCCGACGCTCCCGTGACGCTCCCTCCATAGAGGACTTGGAATCCGTCCCCGAGGCCGGCCGCGACCCGGTCGAGAGCCCGCCGGATGAGTCCGACGGTCTCCGCGATCTCCTCCAGCGAGGCCGTCTTGCCGGCGCCGATGGCCCAGACGGGCTCGTAGGCGAGCAGGCAGCGCTGGAGGTTCTCCACGGCGAGCCCTCCCAGTCCGGCCGTGATCTGGGAAACCAGCACCTCCTCGGTACTTCCCGCCTGGCGCTCCTCCCCCGTCTCACCCACGGCCAAAAGTACGGTCAGGCCGGCGGCAAGGCCGGCCTCCAGCTTGCGCCGCACCACCTCGTCGCTGTCACCGAAGATGCGCCGGCGTTCGCTGTGCCCCACAAGCACCAGTTCACAGGAGCCCCGGAGCATGGCCGCCGACACCTGTCCGGTGAAGGCGCCTTCGGGCTCGAAGTAGCAGTCTTGGGCCCCGACAGCCAGTCGTGGATCCTCCAGCAGCAGCTGGCCCACCGGCCAGACCGCCGTGTAGGGAGGCAGCAGCACCACCTCGGCCTCGGGCTCTGGCGGCAGCCGTTGCCGGATGGCGGCGGCGAGGTTGAGCGCATCAGGGACGGTTGCGTGCATCTTCCAGTTCCCGGCCACCAAGGGCCGCCTGGAGCTGGGCGTCATGGTTGCTGCGCCGACGCGACTTGCTCCAGATCAGGGAGTGCCGCCACCCCGGGCAGGATGCGGCCCTCGAGGAACTCGAGCGTCGCACCCCCGCCGGTGCTGACGTGATCGAAGCCACCCTCCAGGTGCAGCGCTCCGATGGCGGCCTGGAGGTCACCGCCTCCGGTGACGCTCCGCGCGGCGCTTCCGGCGATGGCCCTGGCCATCGCCCCAGTTCCGCCAGCGAAGAGAGGGTTCTCGTACAGGCCTAGGGGGCCGTTCCAGACGACCGTCCCCGCCCCAGCCACCAGCTCGCCCCAGCGCCGGACCGTCTCCGGGCCGATGTCGAGGATCATCAGCTCCGGAGGCACGTCCTCGACCGCCACCACCCGGACCTCGGCCGCGCGGCTCCCGGGACCGGGCGCCACCAGCGCGTCCAGCGGCAGTTGCAGATCGACGGCCCGCCGCGAGGCGAGTGCCACCACGTCCAGGGCCCGGTCCAAGAGGTCGTCCTCCACCAGCGAGGTGCCAACCTCCCGGCCCGCCGCCTTGAGGAATGTCGCCGCCATGGCACCGCCCAGCAGCAGGCCCTCGACCCGCTCCAACAGGTGCTCAAGCAGCGCCAGCTTGGTGCTCAACTTGCTGCCCCCGACGATCGCGACCAGCGGTCGGACGGGGTTGTCGACCACCTCGGTGAGCGCCCCCAGCTCTTGGGCCAGGAGCCGCCCGGCGAAGGCGGGCAGGAGGTGCGGCAGGCCTTCGGTTGAGGCGTGGGACCGGTGGGCGGCGCCAAAGGCGTCGTCGACGTAGACATCGCCCAGCCGGGCCAGCTGACGGGCGAAGTCAGGGTCGTTGGCGGTCTCGCCCTCATGGAACCTCAGGTTCTCCAGCAGCAGCACCTGCCCGGGGTGCAACCGCTTCGCGGCCGCCTCCGGCTCTGGGCCGACGCTCTCCCCCACCCACGCCACCGGGGTCCCGAGCAGTCGCTCCAGGGGCGCGACCAGGCAGCGGGTGCTGAGCAGTGGCACGATCCGACCCCCGGGCCGGCCCAGGTGGGTCATAAGCACCAGTGCGGCTCCCCGGCGCCGGAGCTCCTCGATGGTTGGCACCGCCGCCCGGATCCTGGCATCGTCACGGGGCTGGCCCTTCTCGGTCAGGGGCACGTTGAAGTCGACCCGGAGCAGCACCCGCCTCCCCTCTGGCGCCAGCTGGTCCAGACCCGCCTTGACGCCGGTCACGGAGGCCAGGGGCTCACACCGGATCGGCGACCCGGAGTCGCTGGGAGATCAGCGCGGTCAGGTCGGCCACCCGGCAGGAGTAGCCCCACTCGTTGTCGTACCAGGCCAGGACCTTGACGTGGCGGTCGCCCGCCATCACCGTCAGCGGCGCGTCCACCACCGAGGAGTGGGGGTCACCTCGGAAGTCGATCGAGACCAGCTCTTCGTCCTCGACCCGCAGGATTCCCTTCATCGGACCCAGCGCGTACTCCCTCAGGGCCTGGTTCACCGCCTCGGGGTTGGTCGGCCGCGAGAGCACGGCGGTGAAGTCGACGATGGAGACGTCCGGCGTCGGCACCCGCAGCGCCAGGCCGTGGAACTTGCCCTCCAACTCTGGCAAAACCTTGGTCACGGCGTGGGCGGCGCCACTGCTGGTCGGGATCATCGACAGGCCGGCGGCCCGCGAGCGCCGGGGATCCTTGTGGGGGGCATCCAGCAGGCGCTGGTCGCCGGTGTAGGAGTGGACGGTGCTCATCAGCCCCGTCTCGATGCCGAAGCGCTCGTGCAGGACCTTGGCCAGCGGTGCCAGGCAGTTGGTGGTGCAGGAGGCGTTGGAGATGATGTGGTGCTGGTCCGGCCGGTAGGCGTCGTGGTTGACCCCCATGCAGATGGTGATGTCCTCACCCCGGGCAGGCGAGGTGATCACCACCTTGCGGGCGCCACCCGGCTTTATGTGTCCCCGCGCCTGCTCGGCCCGCCTGAAGCGTCCGGAGGACTCCACCACCACCTCGACTCCCAGGGCACCCCAGTTCACGTCGCCAGGCGCCGGCTCGGCGAAGATGCGGATCTGCTGGCCGTCCACCACGATTGAGTCCTCGGTCGCCTCCACCTCGCCTGGGTAGCGACCCAGGATGGAGTCGTAGCGCAGTAGGTGGGCCAGCGTCTTGGGGCTGGAGATGTCGTTGGCGGCGACGACTTGGAAGGCCTTCTGCTCCCTGGCCGCCCTCAGGAAATTGCGGCCGATCCGGCCGAATCCGTTGATACCTACCCGGGTGGTCATGCTGCTGTCCCTCCAGGGCCCGCTGGCGCTCAACGCCGAGGCGCGCGCTCCGGGCCGCACCCCGCCCGCGAGTATAGGTGCGGTGGGCGATCGGGGCGCGTCGGCATTTGGACTCGTGCTCAGAGAGGCCGGGGCAGATCGCGGTGCCAGATGAGGACGTCGGTCACCCCGGCCAGGTGCAGGCGCAAGCCCAGCTCCTCGGTCACCACCACCGAGCGATGGACCCCGCCGGTGCAGCCCACCCCCACCCGAAGCAGGCGCCGGGAGCGTGCCCGCAGCCCGCCCAGCTGGCCCTGGATCAGCTCCACGGTGCCATCCACGAGCTTCTCGGCTAGAGGCTGGGCCAGCACGAAATCGCGCACCTCGGGGTCGAGCCCGGTGAGAAGGCGGAGGCTGGGCTCCCAGTAGGGATTGCGCAGCGCCCTGGTGTCGATGGCCAGGCCCAGGTCCCGGGGCAGGCCCCGGGGATAGCCGAAGGACTCCAGCACCACCCCGACCGCTTCCGGCGGCTCGCGGGCGAGGAACCGGCTCAGCTGCCGGGTCCTTGCCTTCAGGATCTGCGCGCTGAGCTGGGTCGTGTCGAGACTGGCGGTGGCCCGGAGCCGCCAGGGGAAAATCCGCTCCGCCACCTCCTCTAAGGCCCGCGCGGCTGCGAGCCCGTCCCTGGGGAGTTCCGTTTCGGCCCAGGGTGGTGCCGCCCGCTGCACCAGGGTGGAGTCGGCAGCCTCCAGGTGGAGCAGGGCCGGAAGCGGCAGCCCGTCCGGCTCGCCCGGGGGCCGTGGCGGGGCACCCTGGTCGCCACCCTCCCACCCGCGGGCCTCCAGCCCATCGGCCTCCAGGGCCGCCACCGCCAGCGGCACTCCAGAACCGGCGGCGCCGAAGACCAGGACCCCCGGGGGCCAGGCCACGGGTTCGCGAGGGCTCACAGGATCTCCTTGATCGCCGCGGCCACCGTCCGGGTCACCCCCGGAACCGCAGTCAGCTGCTCGGTCGTGGCCTGGCGGATCCCCTCCACCGACCCGAAGCGCCGGAGCAGGGCTCGCTTGCGTTTGGGTCCGAGACCGCCGATCTCGTCCAGACGCGAGCGCACGGCCGCCTTCTGGCGCCGGGCCCGGTGTCGGGTGATGGCGAAGCGATGGGCCTCGTCCCGGATCCTCTGCACCAGGAACAGCGCGGGGCTGCCCTGGGGCAGGTGAATCGAGCCGCCCCCGGGCAGGACCAGCTCCTCGAAGCGCTTTGCCAAGCCCACGTGGGGCAGGCCTTCCAGGCCCAGCCCTGCCAGTGCCCGCTCCGCCGCCGCCAGCTGGCCCTGGCCCCCGTCGATGATGATCAGGTCGGGGCGCACCCCCAGGCTGTGGTCGGCGGCCCCGCCCAGGTGGCCCAGGCGGCGGGACAGTACCTCGTCGATGCTGGCGAAGTCGTTGGGCCCCTCGACGGTGCGAATGCCGAAGATCCGGTAGTCGGAGACCTTGGGCCGGGCGTCCTCGAAGACCACCATGGAGCCCACGCTCTGCCGGCCCATGGTGTTGCTGATGTCGTAGCACTCGATCCGCCGGGGAGGCTGGGCCAGCGCCAGGTGGCGGGCGAGGTCCTCCAGGAGGGAGGCGGCCTGACCCTGGTCGAAGTCTTGCGCGATCCGGGCCTGATTGAGAGAGGCGGAGGCCGTCTCCTCGGCCCGCCGCACCAGGGCCCGGAAGCGTCCCCTCGCCGGCACCAGCAGCCCCACCCGACTGCCGCGGCGCTGGCTCAAGTAGTCCTGGAGGATCTGCTCGTCCACGGCTGCCACCGGCAGGTAGACCGCCTTGGGGACGTGGGTGGCGCTGCCGTAGTACTGGGCGACGAAGCTGGAGACTATCTCCTCCCGATCCAGCCCGGAGAGCCCCTCCAGGGGATGGCGCTCCATCCCCTGGAGCCGGCCCCCCCGCACCAGCAGCACCGCCGCCATCCCCTGCGGGCCGTCCTGGGCCAGCCCCACCACGTCCACGTCGGAGCCGAGCTTGGGGCTGGACAGCTGCTCGGCAGCCATCCGCTCCACCACCTGGAGCCGGTCCCGGAGGGCGGCGGCACGCTCAAAGTCCAGCTCCTGGCTGGCCCGGCCCATCTGCCCTTGGAGTCGGCCGGTAACCGCGCCCACCTGGCCGTCCATGAATGCGGCGGCGTCCTCCAGCAGGGCCGCGTGGGCCACGGGGCTGACGAGCCCCTCGCAGGGGCCGGCGCAGATGCCCAGGTGATAGTCGAGACAGACCCGCCCCCGGCGGAAGACGGCGTCGGAGCAGCCGCGGAAGGGGAAGACGGTTCGGATCTCCTTCACCGAACGGCGCAGCGCCTTGGCATCGGTGTAGGGCCCGAAGTAGCGGTCCGGGCCCGGGCCTAGGCGGCGGCTGTAGGTCGGCCGTGGATAGGCGCGCAGCCGCTCTCCCACGGTCGCGGGCACCTCCTCTGAGGCCTTCACTTCCGCAATCGGGATGCGGAAGTAGAGGTAGTTCTTGTCGTCGCGGAGCCGGACGTTGAAGCGGGGGTGGTGACGCTTGATCAGGGTGTTCTCCAAGATCAGCGCCTCCTGCTCGCTGCCGGCGGCGATCACCTCGAAGTCGAAGACGGCCTCGACTAGGCGCCGGATCCGGGGCGGGTGGGACTCCAGGCCGGAGAAGTAGCTCCGTAGCCGCGCGCGCAGGCTGGCGGCCTTGCCGACGTAGATGACCTGGGCGTCCTGACCCCTGAAGAGGTAGACCCCAGGCGTGGTCGGAGCCGCCCGAAGACGGGCGCGCAGCAGCTCCGGCCGGCGCCACAAGCCCTGCCTCCTGGCGGCGCCGGCGAGGTCCTCGGTGGGCGGGGTCGAGGTCGTTGGCACCGCTAGAGCGTTCCCAGAAGCCCGAGCACCACCGCCACCAGCAGCAGCAGGGTGAAGAGCAACACCAGACCAGCGCAGATCACGCACGCGCTCCGCTGCCAGCCCTCAAAGTTGTGGGGGCGCCGCTCCGGTGGTCCGGCCCCACCGGCCTTGGTCAAACGGCCACCCGGCGCGGGACTGTCTCGGCGGGCTCGCCCCGGTCCAACACCGCCCTCAGGTACTGGCCCGTGGCCGAGCCCGGGGTCCGGGCCAGACGCTCCGGCGTTCCCTCGGCCACGATCGCTCCCCCACCGTCGCCCCCCTCGGGACCCAGGTCGACGATCCAGTCGGTCGACTTGAGCACGTCGAGGTTGTGCTCGATCACGATCACGGTGTTGCCATGGTCCACCAGGCGGTGAAGCACCTCCAGAAGCCGGCTGACGTCCGCGAAGTGGAGGCCGGTGGTCGGCTCGTCGAGGATGTAGAGGGTTCTGCCGGTGCTGCGTCGCGAGAGCTCGGTCGCCAGCTTCACCCGCTGCGCCTCCCCACCGCTGAGCTGAGTCGCCGGCTGTCCCAGGTGAACGTAGCCCAGGCCCACGTCTACCAGGGTCTGCAGCTTGCGGGAGATTCCCGGCTGGTTGCGGAAGAGAACCGCGGCCTCGGCCACTGTCAGCTCCAGCACCTGGGCGATGGAGTGGTCCTTGAAGCGGACCTCCAACACCTCCTGGGTGTAGCGCCGTCCCTTGCAGACCTCGCAGGTCACGTAGATGTCCGGCAGGAAGTGCATCTCGATCTTGATAAGGCCGTCTCCCTCGCAGGCCTCGCAGCGCCCGCCCCGGACGTTGAAGGAGAACCGCCCTGGTCGGTAACCCCTGGCCCGCGCCGCCGGCAGTTGGGCGAACAGCTCCCGGATCGGGGTGAAGAGACCGGTGTAGGTGGCGGGGTTGCTGCGCGGGGTCCTTCCGATCGGCGCCTGGTCCACGTCGACCACCTTGTCCAGCAGGCCCAGCCCGTCGATGCGGTCGTGGGCCGAGGGGCGCTGCTTGGCAGAAAAGAAGTGCTGCGCGCACCGGCGGTAGAGGATGTCGTTGACCAGCGTGCTCTTGCCGGACCCGCTCACCCCCGAGACCCCAACCAGGCAGCCCAGGGGGAAACTCACATCCAGGTTGCGCAGGTTGTTGGCCCGGGCGCCCCGCACCACCAGCTGGCCCTGGGGCCGGCGGCGGCTGCGGGGCACCTCGATCCGCTCCTCGCCGCGGAGGTAGCGGGCGGTGAGCGACTTCTGGCTCTGCAGCACCTCCGCCAGCCGGCCGGCGGCCACCACCTGGCCGCCGTGGGCCCCGGCGCCCGGACCCATGTCGACCACGAAGTCGGCGCTGCGGATGGTCTCCTCGTCATGCTCCACCACCACCACGGTGTTGCCCAGCTCCCGAAGCCGAAAGAGGGTGGCCAGCAGCTTGCCGTTGTCCCGCTGGTGGAGGCCGATGCTGGGCTCGTCGAGGATGTAGAGCACGCCGGTGAGGCGGCTCCCGATCTGGGTCGCGAGCCGGATCCGCTGGGCCTCGCCACCGCTCAGTGAGGCGGCGGCCCGGCCCAGGGTCAGGTACTGCAGCCCCACGTCGTTGAGAAAGCCGATCCGCTCCCTTATCTCCTTCAGGATCCGGCTCGCGATCAGCTCCTCGCGCTCCGGCAGGCGCCAGCGGTCCAGGGTCTGCAGGGACCGGTCCACCGGCAGAGCGCAGAAGTCCATGATGCCGGTCCCGGCCACCGTCACCGCCAAAAACTCAGGCCGCAGCCGTTTGCCCTTGCAGCTGGGGCAGGGACGCTGCATCATCAGGCGCTCGATTCCCTCTTTGACAGACTGGGAGTCGGTCTCGCGGTAGCGCCGCTCCAGGTTGGGGATGACGCCCTCGTATTTGGCGTCGTAGTGATGCACCCGGCCACTGCGGCCCTGGAAGGTCATCGGGACCGTCTCCCCCCGGGGTAGCCCGTAGAGAATCAGGTTGCGCTGCGACTGGGTCAGCCGCCGCCACGGTCGATTGACCGGGACCCCGAACTCCTTGGCCACCGCCTGGACCAGCTCTCCCATCCATTGGTGGGTGTGGCCCCAGCTCCAGGCCAGGGCCACACCCTCGGCCAGGGAGCGGTCGGGATCGGTGATCACGGAGTCGGGGTCGACCTCGAGCCTGGCACCGAGGCCGGTGCAGTCGGGGCAGGCCCCGTGGGGATTGTTGAAGGAGAAGTTCCGTGGCTGGGGCTCCTCCATCGAGAGGTTGTCGTAGACGCAGGCGAACTGCTCCGAGAAGAGCATCTCCTCCAGCCCCGACTCCGGTTGGGTCGGAGCCACCAGCACCGTCCCCCCGGAGAGCTTGGACGCCTGCTCGCAGCTCTCCCGCAACCGGGACAGCTGCTCCGGCCCCAGTACCAGCCGGTCCACCACCACTTCCAGGTCATGCTTGTAGCGCTTGTCCAAAGTCGGGACCTGGTCCAGCTCGTAGACGCGGCCGTCCACTCGCAGCCGGACGTAGCCCTGGCGGCGAGCGAGGTCGACCACCACCTGGTGTTCGCCCTTGCGGCTCTGGACCATCGGCGCGAGGACCATGACCCGTGTGCCCTCGGGCAGCGCCGCAACCTGATCTGCGATCTGTTCCACGGTCTGACGGGCGATCTCACGCCCGCACTTGGGGCAGTGGGGGTGTCCAACCCGGGCATAGAGAAGCCGGAGGTAGTCGTAGACCTCCGTCACGGTCCCCACTGTCGAGCGGGGGTTGCGACCGGCTCCCTTCTGGTCGATGGAGATGGCCGGGGAGAGTCCGTCGATGTGGTCGACGTCGGGCTTCTCCATCTGCCCCAGGAACTGGCGGGCGTACGCCGAGAGGGACTCGACGTAGCGCCGCTGCCCCTCGGCGTAGATGGTGTCGAAGGCAAGCGACGACTTCCCCGAACCGCTGAGTCCGGTGATGACCGTGAGCTGGTCGCGAGGGATGTCCAGGTCGACGTTCTGGAGGTTGTGTTCCCGCGCGCCGCGAATCGAGATCTGCCCCTGACCCATTCCCTACAAGCCTACCTGCCCCCCGATCATGCCAAACAAGTGTACGGTCTCTCCCGGGCTGGCACCACTCCGGGCTGGCAAACTCGCTCTGTGGCCCAGACATCGTCCTCTGTACCGCTCAGCTGGGAGGGGGCGACCCGGCTCCTCTGGCGCCTGCGGCGGCGCGAGCTGAGCCCCGAGGAGCTGCTCCAGGACTGCCTCATGCGGATCGAGGCCGTCGACGGACGCATCAACGCCTTCGCCCAGGTCGATGCCCCTGGGGCGCGGGAGCAGGCGACGGAGGCCGGGCGGCGTCTCCGCTCCGAAGCCCCTCGCCTGCTGGAAGGGCTGCCGCTGGCGATCAAGGACAACCGCCGGGTCGAGGGCCTCGAGGTGAGTCGCGGCTCGCGAGCGGTGCCCGAGGGTCTGGCCGCAGGCGACTCCCTGGTGGTGGCGCGGCTTCGGGCCCATGGCGCCGTCATCGTGGGCAAGACCGCTCTTCCCGAGTTCGCCGCGATCCCGGTCACGGAGAGCGCCCGCCTGGGGGTGACACGCAACCCCTGGGCTCTGGACCGCACCCCGGGGGGATCCAGCGGGGGCTCGGCGGCGGCGGTCGCGGCGGGCATGGTCCCGGCGGCTGAGGGCAACGACGGCGCCGGAAGCCTCCGCATCCCCGCGTCCTGCTGCGGACTCTTCGCCCTCAAGCCCAGCCGCGGGCGCATCCCCCTGGATCCCGATGGAGGCGACGGCCTGGGCGGCATGGTCAGCGAGGGGTTTCTCACCCGCACGGTGGCCGACAGCGCCCTCCTCCTGGACGCCGTCGCCGGGGCCGCCCCCGGGGACCCCTATCCCCCGGCGCCGCCCCGCCTGCCCTACGCCGCCGCCTGTGCCCTGCCGCCGCCCCGGCTGCGGGTCGGTTGGACGGTCGTGCCACCCATCGAGGTGGAGGTGGATCCCGGCTGCCAGGCCGCCGTCGTGGCGGCGGTGGAGCTCCTCGCTGGCCTGGGTCACACGGTGGAAGAGGTCGAGCCCGGGTGGCGGCGGCCCGAGGTGGCTTCCGAGTTCCGCCTGCTCTGGGCCGCGGCGATCCGGCTGGCGCTGCTGGGCGCGGCCGCGGAGGGAGGGGATCCCGACCGCGCGGAGGCCCACACCCTGGCTCTGGCCAACCTGGGTCAGGGCCTGGGGGCGGCCGAGTACCTGGGGATTCGGTACCGACTCCAAGCCCTGACTGCGGCCGCGGCGGCACTCTGGGACGACTGGGACCTGATCCTGACCCCGAGCCTGGCCCAACTGCCCCTGCCGGTGGGACAACTGCTGGAGGGAGAGGACGACCGCCCGCTCGAGGTGCCCGAACGAGCGGACCGCTTCAGTCCCTTCTCCGCCTACGCCAATCTCAGCGGCCAGCCTGCGGCGCAGCTCCCGCTGCACTGGCATGAGGGGCTTCCGGTGGGGGTCCAGCTCATCGGCCGTGGCGGCGAGGAGGGACTGCTTTTGGGGCTGGCCCAGGAGCTGGAGGAAGCCAGCGGCTGGCCCGCTCGACGCCCTAATCTCGGCTGAGGGTTTGGGGCTCTGGCGAGTTCAGACCAGCTTGGCCTCCAAGAAGATGTCGGTCCCCGACAGGGCCTTGGAGACCGGGCAGGAGAGCTTGGTCTTGTGCGCCTGCTCCTGGAAGTCCTGTTCGCTGATGCCCGGGACCTCGGCCGCGGTGACCAGGTGGACCGAGGTGATGCGGAAGGCCTTGTCCACCTTCTCGATTGACACCTCGGCCGCGGTCTCGAGCTTGGCCGGAGGATGGCCGGCGTCGGTCAGGGCCAGGGCCAGGGCCATGTTGAAACAGGCGGCGTGCGCCGCGCCCAGCAGCTCCTCCGGGTTGGTGCCTGGCTCGTTCTCGAAGCGGGAGCCGAAACTGTAGGCGGCGCTGAGTGCTCCGCTCTCGCTCCTAATCTCGCCCCCCCCCACCTTCCCGCTGGGCCCCCAACTCGCTCGAGCCTTCCTCACCGGCATGACCTTGCCTCCTCACTCCGCCCTGGGGGTCGCTGGGCCTCACCCAGCGGGCCGACCAAGAGCAGCCATATTGTCCGACACCGCGCCCGACACCTCGCGCTATCCCGTTGCAGCATGTCCGCAGGGTCAGGCGGCGGGCCGGTAGCTGCAGTAGACGACGCCGTTCGCGAAGCGACGGGTGTCGACCAACTCCAGGTTGAAACGCACGCCGCTAGGTAACCACGGCTTGCCCCCGCCAAGGACCACCGGCACGACCAGCAACTGCAACTCGTCGACAAGGTGGGCCGAGATCGCCTCACCCGCCAGGCCGGGCCCGCCGACCGTCAGGTCGCGGTCGGCGGCCGCCTTGAGCAAACGCACCGCTTCTGGACGAAAGCGCCGTTCGAGCCGGGTTCGGAGGCTGGACACCGAATCCAGGGTTCGCGAGTAGACAACCTTCTCCGCAGCACGCCAGATGGCGGCGAATTCCTGGACGTAGAGTGGCTCAGCAGTGCTCGCGGCGGCCGTTTCCCAGAAAACCATCGTCTCGTACAGACGGCGTCCGTACAGGTACGTGCCGATCGGGCGCTCCAGCTCATTCACGAACGAGAAGACCTCTTGGTCAGGCTCCGCCCAGTCGAAGCTTCCACGCTCATCCTCGACATACCCGTCGAGTGAGGCTATGGTCGCGTAGATCAGCCTCGCCATTGGCACGGTCCTCCCCTCATCTCTCCAGGCTGGACCCCGTGCACCCGGCCAGCTCTATCATCGGGTGGGTCTAAGCCCGGCGGCGGGGGCGAGCGGGGTGGCGCAGTCGCCTGCCGCCGGCCACGCCCTGCCCGGGGCCCTCTGAGTCGGCCGCCATCCGCCGCAGCTCGACCAGGCGGTCCCGCATCACCGCCGCCCGCTCGAACTCCAGGTTGCCGGCGGCCGTTCGCATCGCCTTCTCAACTTCCTTGGTCAGGCGCAGGAGTTCATCCGGTGGCAGTCCCGCCGCCTCCTGGAACTCGGCCGCCGCCTCCTGGAGTTCGGCCCGGACCATCTCCTGCTCCCGGACGGCCTTGACGATGGTGGCCGGGGTGATGCCGTGGTCTCGATTGTGCTGGCCCTGGATCTGGCGCCGACGTTCGGTCTCGGCCACCGTCTCCCCCATCGCGTCGGAGTTGCGGTCGGCGTACATCACCACCCGGCCGTGGACGTTACGGGCGGCGCGGCCCACGGTCTGGATCAGGGAGCGGGCGCTGCGCAGGTACCCCTCTTTGTCGGCGTCGAGGATGGCGATGAAACTCACCTCGGGCAGGTCCAGGCCCTCCCGGAGCAGGTTGATGCCGACGATGACGTCGAAGACTCCGAGCCTGAGGTCGCGGATGATCTCCACCCGCTCCAGGGTCTCGATGTCGGAGTGGAGGTACTGGACCCTCACCCCCACCTCCCGCAGGTAGTCGGTCAGGTCCTCGGCCATCCGTTTGGTCAAGGTGGTGACCAGGCAGCGCTCGCCCTGTGCCACCGTCTTGTGGATCTCGGCCAAGAGGTCGTCGACCTGGCCGCGGGACGTTCTAACCTCGATCGTGGGGTCGAGCAGCCCGGTGGGTCGGATCAGCTGCTCCACGACCTGGCTCGACCGCTCCAGCTCGTAGGGGCCGGGGGTCGCCGAGACGTAGATGACCTGACCCACCGAGTCGCACCACTCGGCAAAGGTCAACGGACGGTTGTCCAGGGCCGATGGCAGGCGGAAGCCGTACTCGACCAGGGGGATCTTGCGGGAGCGGTCGCCGCCGTACATCCCCCCGATCTGGGGCACGGCCACGTGGGACTCGTCGACCACCACCATGGTGCCCTCGGGCAGGTAGTCCATCAAGGTGAAGGGGCGCTCCCCCTCGCGCCTGCCGCCGAGGTGGCGGGAGTAGTTCTCCACCCCGGCGCAGCTCCCGGTCTCGCGCAGCATCTCCAGGTCGAACTGGGTTCGCTGCCGCAGGCGCTGGGCCTCCAAGAGCTTGCCCTGGCGGTCCAGCTCGCCGCCGCGCCACTCCAACTCCTCCTCGATCGCCCGCAGCGCCAGCTCCATCCGGGCCCGGGGGGTCACGTAGTGCGAGGCTGGGAAGATTGTCAGCTCCTGGCGCTCGGAGAGGATCTCCCCGGTCAAGGGGTCGAAGTCGACTATCCGCTCCACCTCGTCGCCGAAGAACTCGACCCGGCTCCCGATCTCCTCGTAGGCGGGCTGGATGTCGAGGACGTCCCCCCGGACCCGGAAGCGGCTGCGGCCGAAGTCGAGGTCGTTGCGGGCGTACTGGAGGTCGACCAGCTTGCGCAGGAGGATGTCGCGGCGCCAGCCCTGGCCCCGCTTCAGCTCCACCGACTCCCCGAGGTAGTTCTCCGGCGAGCCGATACCGTAGATGCAGGAGATCGAGGCGACCACGATCACATCCCGGCGCGTGAGCAAGGAACGGGTGGCGGCGTTGCGGAGGCGGTCGATCTCCTCGTTGCGGGACGAGTCCTTCTCGATGTAGGTGTCGGTACGGGCGATGTACGCTTCCGGCTGGTAGTAGTCGTAGAACGACACGAAGTACTCGACCGCGTTCTTGGGAAAGAAGGCGCGGAACTCCGCCCAGAGCTGGGCCGCCAGGGTCTTGTTGGGGCTCAAGACCAGAACCGGCCGCTGGACTCGGGCGATCACGTTGGAGATGGTGAAAGTCTTGCCGCTGCCGGTGACCCCGAGGAGCACCTGCTCCAGGTCCCCCCGCTCAACCCCCCCGCTCAGCTCGGCGATGGCCCGGGGCTGGTCTCCAGTGGGCTCGAACGGCGCTTCCAGTTGGAACTCCGACATCCGCGGAGTATCGCAGCGCCGCCGCCCCGGTCCTCGCCCCAAGCTCGGTGGCCCATGCCGCTTCTGAGCTGCTCTGGGGTGGCTGTCGAATACGGCGAGCGGGTGGTCCTCTCCGAGCTGGAGCTGGCGGTCGAGACGGGAGATCGCATTGGGGTGGTCGGGGCCAACGGTGCTGGCAAGTCGAGCCTCCTGGCGCTGCTCTCGGGGGAGCTCGAGCCGGCCTCCGGCACACTTGAGGGCAGTCCCCGGCTGCTGGTGGCCCATCTGCCGCAGGTGTCCCCTGAGCCGATCGCGGACACGGTTCTGGGAGAGGCCATCGCCAGTCGCGGCGACCTGGCCCGGCTCCGCGAGGAGCTGGATCAGCTGGAGCGCGCGTTGGCGGCGCCCGGTCCCGAGACCGAATCCCAGCTCCATCGCTACGGAGAGGCCCAGTCCGCCTACGAGGGCCTGGGGGGCTACGACCTGGAGGCCAGGGCTCGCGCGGTTCTGGGCGGGTTGGGGCTTGGGGAATCGGAGCAGACGCGCTCACCGCGACAGCTGAGCGTGGGACAGGTGCGGCGCCTGGAGCTGAGCAAGCTCCTCCTCCAGGATGTGGACCTGCTCCTCCTGGACGAGCCCACCAACCACTTGGACCTCAGCGCCATAGAGTGGCTCGAGGAGCATCTGCTGCAGAGCTCGCCGGCACTCTGCCTGGTGGCCCACGACCGCAGGCTCCTGGAGCGAGTCTGCAACCGCGTGGTCGAGATCCACCAAGGGCGGGCCGATACCTACGACGGTGGGTATCGCAGCTACCTCCGCCAGCGCCAGGAGCGGCGGCTTCGCTGGCGCCGGGCCTGGGAGGCCCAGCAAGCGCACATCACCCACCAGGAGGAGTACATCCGCCGTTACCGGGCCGGCTCGCGCTCGCGCCAGGCCAGGGGCCGCCAGACCCTGCTCGACCGCCTGGAAAGGGTCCCCGAGCCCACCGAGCTGCGACGGATGCGGCTCACCCTCCATGCCGCGCCAAGCGCCCAGGTGGTCCTCCGCACCGAGGGCCTTCGCTGCGGCCGGGACGGCGTGGCCCTGTGCGCCGTCCCTAACCTCGAGATCGCCCGCGGCGAACGGGTCGCCGTCGTGGGGCCCAACGGCGCCGGCAAGACCACCCTGCTGCACACTCTGGCCGGGGAACTCGCCCCCATCGGGGGCACGGTCCGGCCGGGGGCCCGGGCCCGCATCAGGGAGTACCACCAGGACTTCGCCGACCTCAAGCCAGAGCTCACGGTCCTGGACAACCTCCTGGACGACCACCCAGGGTCGCTGCCGGAGCGCGCCCGCTCGGTCCTGGGGGCGATGCTCTTCAGCGGGGAGCGCGCGCTCAGCCGAGTGGAGGACCTCTCCGGCGGCGAACAAGCCCGGGTGGCGCTGGCGCGCCTGGGGATGGACGACGCCAGCTGTCTGCTCCTGGACGAACCGACCAACCACCTCGACATCCCCTCCCAGGAGGTGTTGGAGGAGGCGATCTCCCGCTACCCGGGGGCGGTGGTGATGGTCTCCCACGACCGCTACTTCATCGATGCCCTGGCCACGTCCGTATATGAGATTCAGGCGGGCCAGCTGGTCCCGCGGCGCACGGCCCAGCCCCCGCCTCCTCGCCTCCGCGGCCGGTCCCGGCCAAAGCCCAAGGGCAAAGGGACGGCTTCGAGGGCGATGGCCGCTCCCTCGCGCGCCGAGATGGAGCGGCGGATCGAGGAGTTGGAGCAGGAGAAGCGCACCCTCGAGGCCACGCTAAGCGATCCCGAGACCTTCAGCGCCGCCGATGGTGGCCGGCCGGTGCTGGAGCGCTACCAGACAGTCCGCGCCGACCTCGAGGCCACCTATGCCAGCTGGCTGGCGCCCGAGCCCAGCACCGAGCGGTAGACCTCGGCCACCCGGGGCCCCACCACTGCCCAGGAGTAGCGTTCCTCCACCGTGGCCCGGGCCGCCTGGGCCATCTCCTGCCAGCGCCTGGGGTCGTCGAGGATGGCTTTGGCTGCCTGGAGGAGCGCCTCCTGGTCCCCGAAGGGCACCAGGTCCACCCCGCCCCCGCGGAGATCGGTCAGACCGGGAACGTCGGTCGCCAGCACAGGGGTGCCGGAGGCCATGGCTTCCAGCGCCACCTGGCCGAGTCCCTCATACCGGGACGGCACCACCAGCAGCAGTGACCGGCGGTAGAGCTCCGCCAACTCCTCCTCGGAGACGCGTCCCGAGACCGCGAGCCTGCCGCCGAACTCCTGGGCGGCCTGCTGGGCCGGCTCCCGCAGCGGCCCCTCGCCGCAGATCTGGGCCCGGAGGCCGGGCTGGGAGCGAACCAGTTCTCGGAAGAGTGCAATGAACTCGGGAATGCCCTTGATCGGGACCAACCGGCCGACGAAAAGAAGAGTGTCGCGCGCGGCCATGTCACCGCCGCAGCGCAGCCAGTTGGTGTCGACGCCGACGGGGATTACCGACACCCTCTCTGTGGGCACACCGTAGTCCCGGGTGAGCGAGGCTGCGGTCGAGGGCGAGATGGAGATAACGTGTTCTGCAAAACGGTACGCCCGCGCCTCGATGCTGCCCAGCGGACGGGCCGCCAGGCGCCTGCCATGGGCGGTCCGGTAGGTGTGATTGGCGGTGAAGATCAGTGGTGCGCTGGGAGGATGGCGGAAGAGAAGCACTCCCCCCGGGCCCCCCAGGGCGTGCCAAAGGTCCGGGGCCAGAGCGCTGGCCACCTCGGGGATGCGCCGGCGCAACCAGAGTGAGAAGTCCAGCGGCGCTCGCCGGGTCCGGCGGGGGATCCGCGGTGCACCGCCTCCCGGAGTCCGGCGGGCGGTCACCGGGGCCACGTCGAAGCCCAGCCGGGGCATCTCGCGCTCCAGAGCCCCGACGTAGCGCCCCTGACCCCCGATCGGAGGCAGATCATCGTAGGACAGGAGCCCCACCCTCGGCTTCAGCGCTGACACCGTCCGCAGTAGACCGTGGTCCTGCCCCCCACTTGCCTTTCGCGCAGGGTAGCGCCACAGCGGAGACAGGGTCTGCCGCCCCGGCCATAGACCCGCAGTGCTTCGTATGCCTCCCCGCGAGCACCGAACCCGTCGCGAAAGCTGGCGAAGGAGCTGCCCCGCAGCCGAAGAGCCCGGCGCATCACCCGCCGGAGGTCCCGGCTGAGTTCGCCGGCCTCGACAAGGCTCAGGCTGGAGCCACTGCGGTTCGGGAGCAGGCCGGCGAGGAAACAGGCCTCGTCCGCATAGATGTTGCCGCAGCCGGCGACCACGGCCTGGTCCAGGAGTAGCGCCTTGAGGGTCCGCCGGGAGCCTCGGAGTGTCGCCTGAAAGGCGCCGCTCAAAAAGTCCCTGCTCAGCGGCTCTGGCCCGAGGTGAGGCAGCAGCCGCAGGGCCTGGAGGTGGGCTGCCCGGCCCAGGAGAAGTCGACCGAAGCGGCGGGGATCCCGGTAGCGCAGCTGCGCCTCGCGGCCGAAGTCAAGAACCAGATGGGTGTGCGGCAGAAACTCGTTCCCAGAAGCGCCCCAGGTGAGGTTGCCCGACATCCCGAGGTGGATCACCAGGCTCTCCCCCCGGCCCAGACCGAGATGGATGAACTTGCCATGGCGACGGACGGAGAGAACGTGGCGGCCCCTAAGGCGTGCTCTGAAGGTGTCGGGATCCGGGTAGCGAACGACCGAGTCACGCCGCAACTGGACTTGAGTGATCGCCCCACCCACCAGATGGGGCCGCAGGTCGCGGACGACGGTCTCGACCTCGGGCAGTTCCGGCAAGCGGATCAGGCTGACGGGGTTGGCAGCGGCGTCAGGTCGCGCCAGTTGGGCCCGGTCTTGATGTCGACGACCAGGGGCACGACCAGCTGTAGGGCTCCCCCCATCCCTTCGACCGCCAGGCGGGCCACCTCCTCGACGGCCTCGGGTGGGGCCTCGAAGACAAGCTCGTCGTGGACCTGGAGCAGCATCCGAGCCGGGCAGCTCGCGCCCGCTAGCGCGTTGGCGGTGCGGATCATGCCCAGCTTCATGATGTCGGCCGCGGATCCCTGGATGGGCATGTTGATGGCCATCCGCTCGGTTGCCTCTCTCACCTGCCGGTTGCTGGAGTTGATGTCAGCCAGGTAGCGACGCCGACCGAGGATGGTGGCGACGTAGCCCTGTCGTCGCGCCTCCTGGCGCACCGACTCCAGGTACCCCTGGACCCCGGCGTACGTCGAAAAGTAGCGCTTTATGAATTCATCGGCGACGTCGGTGCCGATTCCCAGATCTCGCGAGAGCCCGTAGCTGGACAGGCCATAGAGGATGCCGAAGTTGACCACCTTGGCCATCCGCCGCTGATCCGGAGACACCTGCTCGGGGTCGGTCGCGAACACCCGGGCGGCGGTGTCGCGGTGGACGTCGTCGCCCCTGGCGAAGGCATCGAGCAGTTGGGGATCCCGGCTCAGGTGGGCCAAGACCCTCAGCTCGATCTGGGAGTAGTCGGCCGAGACCATGACCCAACCCTCGCGTTCGGGGATGAAGGCTGCCCGGATCCGGCGGCCCAGTTCGCTGCGGATGGGGATGTTCTGGAGGTTGGGGTCACTCGAGGACAGCCGCCCGGTCGCGGCCACCGTCTGATTGAAGCTGGTATGGACCCTGCCGTCGTCGGGGTCGACCAGGAGCGGCAGAGCGTCCAGGTAGGTGTTCTTCAGTTTGGTCAACTGACGCCATTCCAGGACCAGCCCCACCACGGGGTGCTCCTCCCGGAGGAGTTCCAGCGCCTGGGCGTCGGTTGAGCGTCCGGTCTTGGTCCGGCGCGAGCTCTTCAGTCCCAGCTCGTCGTAGAGCAGGGCCGCCAGCTGCGGCGTCGATCCTGGACTGAACGTCCGAGCCGCCAGGCGGAACATCTCCTCCTCCAGGCCCCGGATCTGGGCAGCCAGGGTCGTGGAGATGGCCCCGAGCTGGGTCACGTCCAGCCTCACCCCCAGGCGCTCCATGTCGGCCAGGATCTGGAGCACCGGCAACTCCAAGTCCCTCAGCAAACCCTGGGCGCCCAGCTCCCGCAGCCGTACCTGCAAGGGTCCCCTGATGGCGGCGGCGCAGGCCGCCTCGCCGCCGAACAGCTGGGCCGCTTCGGCCGGGGTCAAACTCCCCGGTGCCCGCCGGGCCGTCCCCTTGCCGAGATACACCTCCCGGTCGGGCGCGGGCGGACCTCCCCATTCCCGGCACAGGGCCGCCAGAGAGGGGGTCCGGCTCCGCGAGTCGGCGAGGTAGGCCGCCAGGACGCAGTCGAAGCCAGCGCCGCCCAGCTCCAGGCCATTGGCCCGCAGCGCCAGCAGCACCTCCTTCAACTGGTAGCTGGACTTGCCCAGCCCGGGGTCGGCCAGGAGCTGCAGCAGCGGCTCCAGCTGGGTCCAGCTGAACCCCGCCCCATCTCCCTGGTCGAGGGGGCAGTACCAGCTGTGCTCCGCCGCGGCGGCGGTGGCGATGCCCACGAAGCGTCCTTTGCGGGCGCTGTCAGCGAGGGCCAGGACGACCGTGAACTGGTCCTCCCGGCGCAAGCTCCTGACCATCTCCTCCAGGGCGCGCTCGTCCTGGACCAGCTCGGTCTCGCCGGCCGTGGGCCGCTCCTCCTGGGCAATGGGCTCGGCCGGTCGCGGCAGGCGGCTGACCAGACTCGGCATCCCCAGACTCTCCAGCAGCGCCGCCGCAGCCTCCCGGTCGTATTCCTGGAGCCGGCAGTGAGCCAGGTCCAGCGTCACCCCCGGCACGTCCTGAACGATGGTCACCAGCTCGCGCCCCAGAAGGGCCATCTCCCGGTTGGCCTCCAGCGCGGCTCGGACCCTGCCCTGGGCCATGGACCCGGTGGCCGCCAGCACGCCATCCAGCGAGCCGAATTGCCGCAGCAGCGTGGTCGCGGTCTTCTCCCCGATCCCCGGGACCCCGGGTATGTTGTCGCTGGTGTCGCCGCGCAGGGCCTTGTAGTCGATGATGCGGATGGGATCGAAGCCGAAGCGGCGCCGAACCGCCTCGACGTCATAGAGGACGGGCTCGCTGCTGCCACGGCGGCTGCTCTGGACGACGACCCCCTCGTCCACCAGCTGGAGCAGGTCCATGTCGCCAGAGAGGATTACCGTCTCACAGCCAGCGTCGCGCGCCTGTCGGGCGAGGGTGCCGAGGACGTCGTCCGCCTCGTAGCCGGGCACCATCAGGACCGGGATGTTGAGCCGCTCAGTTATCTGCTGGCAGGTCGGAATCTGGTTGACCAGTTCCTCAGGGGTGGGCATACGGGTGGCCTTGTAGGTGGCGAGGCGCTCGTCGCGGAAGGTCTTGCCTGGGGGGTCGAAGGCGGCCACGGCGCAGTCGAACCCCTGCCCCAGAGCCAGCAGCAGCATTGAGGTGTACCCGTAGGCGACGCGGGTGGGCTCGCCGCGGCGGTTGGTCATCTCGGGAAGGGCGTGATAGGCCCGAAACGCCAGCCCATGGGCGTCCACCAAGAGCAGCTTCGGCCGCTGCGGCGGCTCACCCAGCATCGGGGCCATTATCGCGGCGCCCAATTGCTGCACCCGGCCCCCCCGGAAGGGCGAATGCCCTGATGCGCGAGCCGCCGGGCGCGGACCGGGCCAGATACAGGAAGGTCCGGTAGCCCTGGGGCACAAGTCCTCCCTGGCGGATCAAGGCCTGCTCGATGGCCTGCAGCAACCGGCGGCGTATCGGCCCAGGCAGCAGCCGGTGGTCGGACTGAGTCTCCAGCAGGCGAAGGTAGTCGGCCCTCTCGTAACCGCGGGACCAGGGGAACTCCTCCTTGCGCAGGTCCTGGAACAGTCCGCTCTGGCGGATCTCTTCCCTGCGATCCACCTCGATTTCACTCACGGTTTGGCGCAAGAGCCCGGGAGCAGAGCGCCGGTAGGCGGCGTTCACCGCCCGTCTCAGCTCCGGCGGCCAGCTGCCGATCTGAAACACGTTCCACATCAGGGCCAGGGTTCCCCCTGACCTCAGCACCGCGTGAGCCCTGGCCAGCCGGGTCTCGGGGTCGACCCAGTGCCAGGCCTGCGCCGACAGGAGTGCTGCGAAGGGGCCACCGCGGGGCAGCCAGTCCTCGAACCCCAGCTGCTCCACCTCAACCTTGCCGGGGAGGGCATCAGTCTGGCGCCTGGCGACCCGGGCCATGGCTGGATCCGGCTCCAACGCGGTGAGGCGGAGCCCGCGTCGAGCCATGGGGGCCGACGCCTTGCCGGTGCCGCAACCCACCTCGAGGACCCGGTCCCCGGGGACCAGGTCGCCGTAGGCCAGGATGCGGTCGAAGACGGCCTCCGGGTATCCGGGCCGGACCTGGTCGTAGAGCTCGGCGACCTCGCCAAAGACGAGGCGCTGCTCTCGCTTCCCGGACGTCATCTCCGGTTGACGGCCACTACACTCGCCCCTCTCCATGACTGGAGCCACGCCCACTTCAAATTGGGTGGGCGCCAAGCCAGCGGGGTCTATCATGGGCTGGACATCGCGACCTCCGGGCAGAGTGACCAGGCGTCGGATTCCGCGGGGCCCCTTCCCGGGAGTCGGGCGCCGCCGAGTGTGAGGAGCCAAGGGACGTGATCGAGATGTCGGTGGACAGCATCCGGGTCCACATGCCGAGCGGCCAGCACGTCGTGGTCCTAAAGCAGAAGGACGCGGAGCGATTCCTCCCCATCTGGGTCGGCCTGGCTGAGGCCAACGCCATCGCTCTGCGAATCACCGGCATCAAGCCAGACCGGCCCCAGCCCCACGACCTGATGGTCAACATGCTCACCCTGCTCGACGTCACAGTCACCCGGGTTGTGGTTGCAGAACTCAAGGACGACACGTTTCACGCCCGGATCATCGGACGGCGCGAAGGGGGCAGAGAAGTGATCTTCGACTCACGGTCCAGCGACGCCATCGCGGTTGCCGTCAGAGTCGACGCGCCCATCTACGTCGTGGAGGAGGTACTGGACCAGGCCGGTGTGCTGCCGGACAATGAGGCTGAAGACCAGCGGCTCGCCGTCTTCCAGCAGATGGTCAACGAGATGAACCTCCCCGACCTCGACGTGCCCGACGCGTAACCAATCCCCGAGCCAGCATGGCGGAATGGCAGACGCGACGGTCTCAAAAACCGTTGAGCGCAAGCTCGTG
>JBOHUL010000021.1:0-77720 GCA_050734425.1 Candidatus Dormibacteria bacterium | reverse complement strand
TCTCCTGTCCCATGGCGATCCACAAGTCACCGCTTCCGGCGGGCATCACCACGATGCCGGGGCGGATCTGACCATCGGCATCGTTGAAGAAGGGCAAGCCGTATGGCTGCCCGCTCTCCCAATCCGCCTGGTTGGCAACGATTACGGCGATGTCGGGCTCGACACCAGAAAACAGACTGCTGAAGTAGGCATAAGCGTCACTGGCGACCTCGGCTGCAGCCCGGGCGCGCATCAGTGCCCCAGGGCTGTAGCGCACCACGAAGGGATAGCCGTCAAGGTGCGTCAGCCGTGACCCTAACGCCACCTGCGGCCCGCCAAGCGCCAGTCGGCGAGGGTCGCCGTCAGCTCCCCTCGGTGGGGGCAGCAGCGCGCCGCCGTCGCAGCGACGCCTCCCCGTGGCCTCCAGTGACGCTCGTCACGGGTGCACCTTCGTTTGGCGCTCGTCTTGGGCAGCTCGGCTTCGGCGCATGACCGGTGATCCCTGCTGGAGCGAGCTGCGGCGGATTCGAGAGAGGCTGGCCCGCAGCCGCATGCCGTTCTGGCCAAGGTCATCCGCGCCTGGCACGATTCCGCAAGGGCGTGGCCGCCCCGCCGTCATCGGTGGCGCATCCACACATTGTCCTCCACGTACGTGCCTCGGTCCGACACCCGGTCGACCTCAACCAGGTTCAGAGCGTTCGGAACGACATAGCTCCCCGTATCCGGAAAGGCCATCCCCGTCCACTGCTCCCACTCCGAGACCGTCCCGGCGATCACCATCGACCGAGACGCCGCCCCCAGAATCGACGCTCCGAGGCGCTGGTGGGTGCGGATCCATGGGTCCAGGGACAGGCCGTCGGCGCGACGCCAGGCTGCAAACCTCTCCATCGGCACCAGTGGATATGAGGACTTGAGCGTGGGCCGGACAGGGCAGATCACCCGGGCCAGGCCGGCGGCAGTGGCCCGGTCGCGCAGCGCCTGCAACAGGTCTCCGGCAAGGCCCCGACGCCCGGCGTCAGCGGCCACGGCCACCGCCATGATGCAGAGAGTGTCGGGCGCATCGCCACTTTCGCGGCCGCCGACAGAGCGGATCAGCGAGCGGTCGTAACCGTCGGGCAGATCGGCCACGCTGCCGTCCCATTGCAGGGGCACTCCCCACCCGCCGGCCACGACCCGTCCCTTGTCGAGCATCCACAGGTTCCAGGACCAGAAGTACTGCCCAACCCTATCGATGTGGGCGGCGTTCACCGGGTCATGGAAGATGAACTCCGGCCAGCGAGCCCGAAACGTCTGCTCCGCCTGCTCAGCGAGGTCCGGACGCTCCTTCGAGACCACGAGCTGCACCCGGCAGATCCTAGCTTCGTCGCGGGCGCGCCTCGCCCACCCTTGGTCCATCCGAGCGGTTCCCCCGGGGCCGGAGCCGTCTCAGAGCGCTAGCGCTATCCCCCTGCCGGCGAGAATTTCGAGGGGGGCCTTGTCGGCAGCCCGGGAGACCTCCTCCGGGCTGAGCCCGCTGCCGGCCAGGAGCTGGAGCGCCCGTTCCGGGGTCAGCAGGCTCTCAGGGCGGTGGGCGTCCGAGTCCAGCACCAGGGCCGCCCCCGCCTTCAGGGCCGCTCTGGCCACGTGGCCGTTGGTCAGCCCGTGGAGCCCGGCCGCGCTGATCTCGAGATGGATGCCATTCTCGCGGGCGTTCTCCGCCGCCTCGTGGGTGATGAGTCCGGGATGGCCCAGGATGTCGACATCGGGGCAGCGGCTGGCGGCCAGGTTGAGCCCGGGTTGGGGGAAATCGCCCAGCGTCTCGCCATGGACCACCACCAGCAGCGCTCCCAGGGAGCGGGCTCGCGCCGCCACCTTGGCGAGACGGTCCGGCGCCACCCGAGTCACCTCGACCGCCGGGATGGCCGAGATCCCGAGCTCGGCCTGGACCCGCTGGCAGGCGGCCACGATCTCGGGCACCCGGTTGCTGACGGTGCCCTCGTCGACGTGATCGCTGCAGACGTAGGCGGCGTAGCCGTTCTTCTGGCAGCGCCTGGCCATCTCCAGGGCGTCGGCGTGGCCGTCGGAGATGGTCGTGTGAGTGTGGAAGTCGAACACCGGCACGGCCCCAGCTTAGGGAACCGCACCCGCGACTTCGGGCCGTCAGGCGGGGGAGCGGGCGGGAGCGGCCGCCAACCGCAGCAGCACCCCGTCGCGCAGGCCGTGCTCGGTCACCAGCAGGCTCTCAGCCCGGTAGTGCTCCATGAGGCCCCAGAGCACCATCGTCCCGCCCGCCATCAGGCGGGCCCTCTCGGGGCTGAGGCCGGTGCGGCGGGCCACCTCGGCAGCTGGATGGCGTGCCGTGAATCCCAATGCCCGCTTGACTCCGTCGCGGCTGAGGCTGAGCCAGGGCTCCCTTTCCCCCTCCTCAAAGAGCGCCTCGGAGGAGTCGGGAAGGGCGTCCCACCGGTCCAGGAGCACTGGCAGGTTGGCGGCAGTGCCACCCGTGGCGATGAGCAGGTCCCCCCGGCGGGGTTCGGGGGCCGCCTCCAGGGTCATCGAGATCCTGAGGGCTGCGTCAGCCCGCTGCCGGGGGCTGGGAGGGTCGTCGGCCCCGGTCGCCTGGAGGATCCGGTCCGAGCCCAGCCTGAGGCTGACGCCGCCCGCCGGGCGGGTGCCTGTCCCCTGAACCACCTCCGTGCTGCCGCCGCCGATGTCCGCCAGGGTCGCGCCCTGTCCGGTGGCGACCCGGAACGCGGTGCCGCCCAGGTAGCTGAGGCGGGCCTCGAGCTCGCCGGTCAGGACCCGGAGCCGGAGGTGGGCCATCTGCTGGACCTGGTCCACCAGCAGCGGGCAGTCCTGCGCCCGGCGCAGGGCCTCGGTCCCCACCAGCCCCAGGCGCTGGGCGCCATCCTGGCGGGCTCGGGCGACCGTGCGCTGGAGCAGCCGGGCCGTCTCCTGGCGCAACTCCTCGCCCAGCTCACCGTGCTCCGCCACCCTCCGGCCCAGGGCCAGGAGCGAGACCGCGTGCCGCCGCCTGGAAGTCCCCTGGGGTGAGACGTCCGCCACCAGCAGGTGGACGGTGTTGGAGCCGACGTCTATCGCCGCCAGGCGGCCCGTCAGCGCTCCTCGTCCTCGTCCTCGGTCGGCTCCAGCCGCACCAGCACGTTGCCGCTTGGGTCGAGACGGACGTCGAAATGCCTGACGAAGATGGCGTCGGAGATGGGAGAGATCCCGGTGCGGACGTCGTAGGTCTCTCCGTCCAGGGGGCAGGAGACGACGTGGCCCCGGAGCTCACCCTCGCCGATGGACCCACCGCTGGCGCAGCTGTTCTCCAGGGCGTGGAAGACGCCGTCGACGTGGAAGATCGCGACCTCCACGCCGTCGGCGTCGAAGACCCTCCCCGTCCCCTGGGGGATCTCGTCCGCCCGGCAGACCACTGCAAAGCCAGCCACCGCGGGGATTATGCCCAAACTCGGGGCCGGGGCAAGGGTGCGCCGGCGGTCCTCGTCTCTGCCGGTCGCATCAGGGCCCGACCCACTTCCTCCCTCACCTCGGGGTGCTCCTCCCGGGTCCGGACCCGCCGGAGGTGGGTCCTGGCCTGATCGCCCCCGATTTGACCCAGGGCCCAGGCGCACGCCCCCCGGACCACCCAGGAGGGATCTCGGGCCATGGTCCGCGCCAAGGCCGGCACCGCTCCAAGGTCGCCGGCGTTGCCCAGGGCGATGGCTGCGTTGCGGCACAGACGCTCGCGGCCGCTGCGCCAGAGGGTCGTGTTCCGGAACCGGTTGCGGAACCCTGCCTCGGACAGCCGCAGCAGCTCCACCAAATCCGGGGCGGCCACCGGCCCGCGGCGGGTGCCACCCCCGCCGGCGGGGAGCGGCAGGGGCGCCAGGCGCCGGTTGACGGGGCAGGCCTCCTGGCAGAGGTCGCAGCCGAAGACCCAGGTCCCCATGAGGTGCCGCAGGGCGGCGGGAATCGGCCCCTCGTGCTCGATGGTGAGGTAGCTGATGCATCGGCGGGCGTCCATGACGCCGGGAGCGACCAAGGCCCCCGTGGGACAGCTGGGGAGGCAGGCCCGGCAGCGGCCGCAGCTGCGCCTTGAGGGCCGGTCGGGCTCCAGGTCGAGGTTGAGCACCAGGGACGCCAGCAGGACGTAGGAGCCCTGGGAGCGGGTGAGCAGCTGGGTGTTCTTGCCGCTGAAGCCCAGCCCCGCCCGTTCGGCGATGGCCCGGTCGAAGGCGCGGCCGTGGTCCACGAAGCGGTGGCTGCGGACGCCGGGCCAGTCCTGGCGCAGGCGCGCCACCAGCTGCCGCAGGGCCCGGTCCAGGCGGCGGTGGTAGTCCTCGGAGAGGGCGTAGGCGGCGATCCGCCCGCGGGGCCGGCCGCCCAGCACCGGCGCCGCCTCGGTGGGCCGGTAGGGGTAGGCCAGGGCCACCAGGCTCCGGCCCCAGGGGAAGCGCCGGCCCAGGTCGGCCGCCTGGTGGATCCGCTCCTCTGTGTACCAGGGCATGCCCTCGAGACGTCCCTCGCTCAGAGCGCGGCGCGCCCGCTGGGCCGCCAGGGGGAAGGGGGCCAGGTCGGTGACCCCGACCTCGCTGAACCCCAGCCGGCGGGCCTCACTTCGCAGCAGGGCCAGCGGGGAGCCTGGGAGGGGGCGGGGAGGCGCGCTGAGCCGGGTCACGCCGGCATTGTCCCTGGCCGGTTTGCCATCATTACCCCTGGTGACCGACTCTGAGCTCACGGCGCGGCTGCGAGGTCTGGTGGCCTCCGGTCCCGCCAGCGACAGCCTCTTGGTCACCCAGCCCCGGCCGGGCCAGGTGGTGGTTCAGGCCCATCCCAGCTCCAACTTCGTGGTGGTGCTGACGCCTGAGATCCGCTGCCAGCTGGAGGCGGCGCTGCGGAGCTGGATCCCCGAGCTGAGCGAGGTGCGCTTCGACCCCCATCACTGACTGATCGGGGCCGGTACCTGTTCCCGCGGGCAAATTGCCGCCCTTCGGCGGCGGGCCAGGAGGGTTGGACGTTGAGAACCGATGCCACGACCGGCGACGCGGCGGCAATCGCGACGGACGCCTTGCTGCTGCCCTGCTTCGAGGGGGCGCCACTGCCGGCGGCCATAGCCGACCTCGACCGTGCCCTGGGCGGCCAGATCGCCAGGATGCGGGAGCAGGGAGAGTCCAATGCCGCCTACCCCACCCGCCAGGTGCTCGCGACCCAGGGGCGGATCCCGAGCCAGAGGCTGGTGCTGCTGGGGCTGGGCCGGGCTCAGGAACTGGACGGCTACCGCCTCCGCAACGCCATCCAGTTCGCGGTCCGCGACGTCCGCCGCTTCTGCCGCACTCTGGCCATCCTGGTGGACGAGAGCCTGGTGACGGCCCTGGCGGACAACGACCCCCTCCAGGGCGAGCCCCCGGCGGTGGCCCGGGCTCTGGCCGAGGGCGTGGCCCTGGGCAACTACCACCTGGGCCAGCTCAAGACCGGGGAGGACAGCTCGGAGGTGAAGGAGCTCTCGGTCCTGGGGCTGGGCGACGGCGGCCCCATCCGGGAGGCGCTGACTCAGGGGGCGCTGCTGGCCCAGGTGACCAACCGGACCAGGTGGCTGCAGTGGCAGCCCAGCAACCACATGACCCCCACCGAGCTGGCCCGGGAGGCGGAGCGGCTGGCTTCTGAGCACGCCCTAGAGCTGGAGGTGCTGGACCGGTCCGACATGGAGCGGCTGGGGATGGGGTCGCTACTGGCGGTGGCCCAAGGCTCGCACGAGCCGCCCAAGCTGGTGGCCCTGCGCTACCGGCCCAAGGCCGCCACCGACGCGGACAAGGTCCTGGGCCTGGTCGGCAAAGGGATCACCTTCGACACCGGCGGGATCTCGCTCAAGCCCAACCCGGGCATGTCGAGGATGAAGGCGGACATGAGCGGCGCCGCCGCGGTCATTGAGGCGATGGCGCTCATCTCCGAGATGAAGGCTCCGATCCAGGTCCTGGGGGTGGCGGCGATCACCGAGAACATGCCGGGCGGCGGCGCCATCAAGCCCGGAGATGTCGTCACCGCCATGAACGGCACGACCATCGAGATCAACAACACCGACGCTGAGGGCCGGCTGGTGCTGGCGGACGCCCTCAACTTCGCCGCCGACCGCGGCGCCACCCACCTGGTCGACGCCGCCACCCTGACCGGAGGCGCCGTCGTCGCCCTGGGCCAGGCCGTGACCGCAGCCATGGGCACCAGCCCCGAGCTGCTGCAGCAGCTGCGACGGGCGGGCGCGCTGGCCGGGGAGCGGATCTGGGAGCTGCCGCTCTTCCCCGAGTACGACATCGCTCTCAAGTGCGAGGTGGCGGACATCCACAACACCTCGGGGACTCCGGGCGCCAGCGCCATCAACGGGGCCATCTTCCTGCGCCAGTTCACCGGCGGGCTGCCATGGGTCCACCTGGACATCGCCGGCAGCGCCTACCACATGGAGGCGCTCTGGGCGCCGGTCGTGCCCAAGGGACCCTCAGGGGTTATGACCAGGACCTTCGCCCACCTCCCCTGGCAGATGGTCTGAGGCCGGCTGCAACCCACCCTGCCCCAGGAAAAAGCGGGGCGCCTCGCCGGGGTCGGCGGCCAAACGGCCGACCCGGCCCTCCTGCTCCAGCTTGATCAGGTGGGCCAGAACCGTCCTCTGCGCCAGCCCCAGTACCTCCTCTGGGTAGTCCCGATAGATCGTCGGCACCAGGGCGGCGGCCGTCGCCGGCCCGCTCCGGAGCAGCCCCAGGATCTGACCTTCCCGCTCCAGCCGGTGCTGGATCACCTGGGAGATGGCGGGGCCTGCAGGCGCCAGCGGCTCTCCGTGTCCCGGCAGCAGCCGCGACGGCCCCAGCGCTCGCACCAGCTCCAGGGAGGCCAGGTACTGCGACATGTCGCCGTCCGGAGGGTCGATGACACTGGAGCTGCCCTGGAGCACGTGGTCGCCGGTGAACAGGACGCCGCTGGACTCGTCATAGAAGCAGACGTGGTCCTGCGAGTGGCCCGGGGTGGCCAGGGCCAGGAGCTCGGCCCGTCCCGCCAGCAGCCGGTCACGGTCGTGGAGCGGCAGGTCGGCCCCGCCGCCCGCCAGGCGGAAGTGGGCGGCCAGGGGCGCCGAGGTCATCCGGCAGAGCCGCCGGGCACCCTCCAGGTGGTCCTGGTGATGGTGGGTGCAGAGGACCAGGACCACCGGCCCCACGGTGCTGGCCGCCGCCAGCACCCGCTCCAGGTGAGCCTGGTCGTCTGGCCCGGGGTCGATCACCGCCGCCTGCCCATCGCCGAAGATCCAGGTGTTGGTGCCCCTTCCGGTCAGGGGCCCGGGGTTGGGCGCGGTCACCCGGAGGATGGTCGCCGGCTCGCCGGTCACGTCCCCCGCCCCTCGGCGTGACCCAGTCGCCGCAGGTCCAGTCCCGGGTAGCGCGCCGGAGTGAGCTCTGACAGCTGGGGCCGGATCCGCTCCACCGGGTCCCTCCCCAGGCTGCCCAGCGCCGCCCGCACCGTCGGCAGCCCGCAGAGCCGCCGCAGCAGGGCCCGCGTGGGAGGAAGGATCAGGGTCTCGCCCCGCTCGGCCAGGGCCAGCGCTGCCTCCGGCTCCAGCCACCGCAGCGCCTCCAGCTCCCCCGCGGCCGCCACGCGCGCCTCCTGGCCTCGCGGCAGGCCGGCCACGAAGAAGCGCGTGTCGTAGACGACGGGGAATCCCTCCGGCGTCACCCAGCGGGCGCAGTAGACGAGATCCTCAAAGGCCGGTCGCAGCCCGGAGCGCCGCAGGCGCTCTCCGAAGGGCGCCGAGGTGGGCAGGCGGGCCGATCTGAACGAGGCCAGCTCGGAGGCCCCGCAGCGCCGCCCGCTGCGGTCGCGTGCCAGCAGCACCCCGCACTCCTCAAACGTCTCGCGCACCGCCGCCCGGAGGAACTCGCGCCCCACGGGGTTGGGCCCAGCCCTCCCGGCCCCGGCCCGACCTTGGGGCTCCAGGTCTTGGCGCTCCAGGCTGCCACCGGGGAACACCTCCGCCGAGGCGGCGAAGCGGCTGGTGGCGGGACGGAGGCCGAGGAGCACCTGGAGGCCCGCCTCCCCTCGCTTCCCCCGGGGCTCATCCCGGAGCAGGGCCACCGTCGCCGCGTCGCGCTCGGTCGCCAAGGGGTGACAGGATCAGCCTGGGCTCAGGCCGTCCCCTCGCCGCGCTCGGAGAAGCTCAAGATCTGGCGGGGATTGACCAGGGCGAAGGAACGTTGGATGCTGACCCGCTCATGGGTCAGAGCTGGGAGCCAGACGGCGTTGAGGTTGCGCACCGGCAGGAAGTCGTCGACGCTGCGCTCCAGGGTCTCCCGGAGGCTGAGCCGCGGCTCCAGGAAAACGTCGCATACCAGAGAAAAGGTGTCGATCGTCAGCGCCACCTGGCGGGCGATCTTGGTCTCCAGCAGGGCTCGTCTGCCCCCCTGGTCGGCGGCGGTCTCGCCGATGGGCACCAGCATGAGCAGGGAGCGCTTGGCCAACATGGCCGAGTCTTCGACGGTGCTGATGACGGGATAGGTGCTGGCCAGGGGCTCAAGCGTCAGATGCTTAATCTCAAGGTACTCGGTCATCCGGTTGACCACGTCGGTGAGCCGCAGCGGCGGCACCACCTCGATGTCGCCGCTCAACTTCAGAAAGGAACTGAACAGCTCAACTCTTTCCCAGTTGTCCACGAGGCGGGAGTATACGTGAGCGCCGCTTTGATCTTGAAACAAGCGGGGTTTGGGTGACCGGCGGTCTCGACCTGCACGCACTGGAACAGGGCTTGGCGGGCTCGGAGCTGTCGTTCCACTTGCGTCACTTCGCGCAGGCCGGCAGCACCCAGGACCTGGTGCTGCGGGCGGCGGCGGCGGGCACCCCCGAGGGCCTGACGGTCTTCGCCGAGGAGCAGCTCCTGGGGCGGGGCCGGTCGGGCCGGAGCTGGGACGCGCCGGCCGGCAGCGCCCTCCTCTTCTCACTGCTCCTGCGCCCCCCTGGGCCTCCCGCGGGTTGGGGGGCGCTCTCGCTGGTGGCCGCGGTGGCGGTGGCCGAGGGGGTGGAGGGGGCCGGCGGCCCTCCGGTGGAGATCAAGTGGCCCAACGATTGCCTCAGCCGTGGTCGGAAGCTGGCAGGGATCCTGAGCGAGTCCAGCGCGGCGCCACCCTCCTCACCCCGTTTGGTGCTGGGCGTAGGTTGCAACGTCGCCTGGGGCGGGATGTCTCTGCCGGAGGAGGTGCGGGCCGCGGGCACCGCCTGTGACCTGGAGGGGCACCCCGTCGAGCGCACCGTCCTGGCCCGGGAACTGCTCCTGAGCCTGGACCGCCGCTACCGGGAGTGGCGCACGGCGGGCTTCGGCGCCGCCCGGGAGGCCTGGCTGGGCCGGGCCCCCGACCTTGGGCGCGAGGTGCTGCTGCAGCTGCAGCAGCGGACGATCTCCGGAAGGGCGCTGGGGGTGTCCCTGGAGGGGGAGCTGATCTTGGCCACCGCCTCCGGCGAGATCCGAGTCGGCACCGGCGAGGTCGTGGTGGGACCACGGCCGCTGCCGCCCTCCCCGGAGGACCTTTGATCTGTCTCGGGGAAGCGCGCGGAAGACCGTCTGACCCACCGGGCACCTGGCGACCCGCGGGGCCGGCGGCGCCGGGGTGGGGCCCAGGGATCTTGACGCATCTCGGGATGCCATCTAGGATTGACTTGGGTTACCGCAGCCACGCGAGTGACCCTCCACCGTTTGAATTCAAGGGACAGAAAGTGCCCACCATTGCAGAAACCTCCTACGAGATCTCCAGGCTCTACGAGACCGACCATCTCGAGCGCCGCGAAAGGAATGCCCGGCGCAACAAGATCCTCTCCATTGACAGGCTCCTCAACGAGCTGGAGCAGCTGAACATCGCCGACGAGGTCGACGTGCCCCAGACGCTGAGGAACGAGTGCCGCCGACTGCTCACCCGCGAGGGCCACCCCCTGGGCCGCCGCCGGTCTGACGAGGTGGTCATCGCCGAGTGGATGGACGCCCTCTACGACGTCCAGGACGGCCTCATGTTCACCATCGGCGACGAGGACGAGTAGGCTAGCCTGAGTCGCCAGGGTCTTCTGGCACCAGCCGCCCGCTGGCGGCGGTGAGCGCTTGCCCCCATAGCTCAGCGGATAGAGCGCCGGCCTCCGGAGCCGGGTGCGCAGGTTCGAGTCCTGCTGGGGGTACGGCTCAACCGCCGGGGCTCCGAAGCCCGCCTGCCCCAGGCGTCGCCGCGGTGGTCCAGCCACCATGGCCTCGGCGCGGACAGCAGCCTCCCAGCGTGGCGCAGCAGCGCGACCCCTGGCTGCGGTTGGAGCACGAGACGAGCCGCGACTCTTTCGAACTCTTCTGCTGCGCGGCGCTGGGCGACAGGCCAGCACGCGCACCCAACGCAGCTATCGCATTTCGCCGGGGTAGCTGACCTCTCCGTCATCCAGCCGCGCTGCATCAGTCGCTTCGTGGGGGATGAGCTTGCCTCTGTGGTCCAGGTGCAGCACCAGTCCTAAGCAAGTTAGCGACAGCGAGTCGGCGATCAGGCGGCGATGGCAGCGGAACCACAGCGTTTCAGAGCACATGATCGCAGTTTGGCTCCGCGCTGCGGTCTCCAGGAGTCGCTCGCGCGCCTCCACGAATGACCTCGTACCCATGTAGTCGGCGTAGCCACGGAAGGACGCGTGCCGAAGACCCACGTTTCGCGACTGCGGTGTGGTCCGGCGGAAACCACCAAGTTCCCTACTCCACACGTACGTCATGCCCGTCGCCGGAACCCACGCCTCCATCTCCTGCCGTCCAAACTGTGGATTGCGCCGGCTCCCAGGAACGCTGCGAACGTCCACTAGGGTCTGGACGCCAGCGTTCTCCAGAAGCGCTGCGAATTCCTCCTGACCCAAGGTGCCGTGGCCGACCGTTAGGACGGTCGGAAGACCGTCACCCTGCCAGGCCCAATTTCGCGCTTGCCGGCTGCGAGGCTCGCCAGTATCCGTGGTGGCCTCAAAAGACTGTGAATCAGTGGGCGTTGGCCACTTCCACGCTGGGGCTGCGGAGTTCGTAGGCGTCGAGGTACTCCATCACTCGCGCGACCTCGCGCCGAAAGCCGTCGTCGTAGCCCGCGCGTCCCAGCAGGTGGAAGCCCAGCTCCAGGCCCGAGGAGATGCCTGCGGCGGTGATGATCCGCCCTGAGTCCACGATCCTGGCCCGACTTATGCGCGCGCCCGGGGCCAGCTGAGCCAAGCGGTCGATGGGTAGCATCCCCCGACTGCTCTGCTCCTGTGGGTCGCCCTCCTTGCGCGCGGTGGCGACGAGGCCATCGAGCAGGCCCATCTGGGCGTAGATCCAGGGCCCGGTACACAAGGCGCAAAGCAGCACGGACTCCGGGAGCGACCGGATGTAGTCGTGGAGCCGGCGGTTGTAGGTCTCCTGACGAGTGCCTGCGCCCCCGGGGATGAGGAACGCATCGAGCGCCGGGCGATCCTGGAAGCTGTAGTTCGGCAGGACGGTGAAACCGGCCTGCGCCTGAATCGGTCGCATCGACTCGCCGATGATGAAGACGTCCAGGCTGGAATCCCAGCGGCGGGCGACTGAGAAGACACCATACGGCGCCGTGAAATCAACGATTTCGGCGTCCTCGAACACGTAGATGCCGAGACGGAATCCCGATCTGGGGCTCACATTGCTGGCCAATTCAAGTCTCCTTCCTTAGTGTCCCGGCCCGGGCACCCGGTTCGCCCTAGCCGGGGCCGGTTGATCGCGCGCTCGGCCCACTGCCGGATGTGCCGTCCCCTGAGTCGCCGCTCTGTCTACGCCCTCCGGCCATCAGGGCTTGGAAGTGGCAGCCCTCCATGGCGCAGCGGGCTGGGCGGACCCTGGTCCGGCGGCCGCTGCCCCGCAGGACCCCCTCGATCAGAGCGGCGTGTACCGTGGGGACGACCTTGGGGTCGTCGCGGCAGGCGGCCCGGAAGGCGCACCGGTCCAGCCACAGGTCGAACTCCGTCGAGTCCGCTGTGAAGTGGTCCCCCAACCTACGCAACGGTTCCAAGGCAGCCTCACCTGAGACCCCGGGAATGGCAAGCATCCTGCCTACTTCGACCGCGCTCTTGGTTGCGGCGGCGGCGCCCCCGGAGCCGAGCCGCACAACCGCCCTAGCGAGAACGTGGGCCAGGGTCTGCAAGCCTTCATGACCGTTGCCTGCCGGCGGGGCGTCGGCCGAGAGACGGTAGGTCTTGGCCGGCTTGCCCGGGCGCCCGCGCCGACTGCCTGCGTCGAGGTACCCGAGGCCCAGCAGCTTCTCCAAATGCCCGTAGACCACTGACCGGTGGACTGCCGCACCCGCCGTTACCTCTGCCACGGTGCGCGGCCCCGGACTCTCGTAGAAGGACAGCAGGATCTGGCGGCGGGTGGGATCGGACAGCGCGGGCACCAAGCTGTCCCAGACTTGCCTCGGCCGCATCCCGATCAGTATAGTGGCATGAGGATTTAGACGGCCGTAATGCGCTATGCGCGGGATGGGAGATGCCATGGGCGAGCCGCTTGTGGACCGCTTCATACGCCGGCAGCGGTGGCTGGAGCCGCTCGGCAGCTGGACCCAGGCCGCGGTCAAAGGCTCGTACCGTGCCCTTGGCCCAGTCGGGCCCGGGATCCGCGATCTGCTCCACGGATCGCGGGGACTGGGTCACCCGCTCCATCCCGCCCTCACAGATGTTCCCCTGGGGGCCTGGACCGCCGGGTTGGTCTTGGACTACGTTGCCCACTTCACCCCGAGGCTGGGCACGGCGGCTGGCGACGTCGCCTTGGCCGTGGGGCTGGCGACCAGCCTCCCCGCCATCGCCAGCGGCCTCACCGACTCCGAGGACACCTATGGTCAGGAGCGCCGGATCAACATCCTCCACGGTCTGACCATGACCTCGGCCTTCGGATTGCTGGCCGCGTCTCTGGGACTGCGCTGGTGGTCGGGGATGGACCTGCATCCGCTGGCGGTAGGCCTCTCCACCGCAGGTGTGGGGGTGGCCATGGGGGGCATGTATCTCGGTGGGCACCTCACCTTTGGCGTTGGCACCATGGTCAACCGCAACGCCTTTCTCGAGGGGCCGACGAAGTTCCAACCCCTGGGCAAGGTCACCGACTTCGAAGACGGTCGGCTGACGCCGGTAGACCTGAAGGGGATGCCGGTAGTGGTTCTGCGCCGGGGTGACCATCTTTGCGCCCTGGGGGGAGTCTGCTCCCACGCGGGCGGACCCCTAGCCGAGGGGGACCTGGACGGTGCGGTGGTCACCTGCCCCTGGCATGGGTCCCAATTCGACATGGAAACGGGCCGCGTCCTCCGCGGTCCCGCCACCTTCGCCCAGCCCCGCCTTGCGCTGCGAGAGGTCGATGGGGTGGTGGAGGCGAAGCTGGAGCATCCCATCCCCTGACGCCAGCACCCGGGAGCTCGCGGCAGCGAGGGAACCTCGGCCCGAACCCAGCCGCGGCCGCAGCCGGTACTGTATGGAGACCATGACGGATACACCGCCTCACCGCAGCGTGGCCTCGACGCGCGTCCGTGATTCCCTCGACACACTGACCGAGAAGGTGGACGGCCAGGAGGAAGATCTGGCGTGGGCGGCGGTAGCACCCCGGCACGTCACTCCGGAGCAGTGGCGGAGATTCGAAGGCTACATGCGGGAGATCTTCACCACCTTCGGTATGCCAGCCGATACGCTCGGAACTCGCAGGTCGCCGACCCGCTTTCTCCGCGCCATCTTCGATGCCACTGAGGGGTATGAGGGCGACGAGAAGATCGTCACCGCGTTTCCCACCGAGTGTCGGGGCGGCCCGGACTGCCGCGTCAGCCAGATCGTCGAGGGACCGATCCCGTTCTTCGCACTCTGCGAACATCACTCACTCCCGTTCTTCGGCCACGTGTACGTGGGCTACATAGCTCACGAGAACATCCTGGGACTCTCCAAGCTCACCCGGCTTGTGCGGCTCTTCGCCCGGCGCTTCTCGGTGCAGGAACGAATTGGACAACAACTGGCGGACGCGCTCGAGCGCGTCATGGCACCGCATGGAGTCGCCGTCTACCTCGAGGCGATCCATCTCTGCACCCAGATGCGTGGGGTCCGAGAAACCGAGTCCAAGACCAGGACCACCTTCTGGCGCGGCAGCTACGATTCGGACTCGGAGTTGCGCCGCGAGTTCCTTGCGATGTGCGGCGGTTGAGGAGCTCGGCCGCTATCGGAAGACGGTAGCTGGAGAGGCCGTTGAGGTTGCGCCGCAGACTGGGATTGAGCGGATGCGAATCCAGCCGCCAGAGCCCCGCAATTACTAGCGCTCCTGCGCGAAGGTAGGTCAAGTCGGGAGTGGATCCGAAGACGTCCCGCGCCGCTATCTTGGGGCCAGTAGCGACTGAGTTCCCAGGGGCTGGAGGTTATCGCGGGAGGCGGCTCAGCCCCGATCTGTCGCTCGACTGCGCGGATGAGGAGGGCATCAGTTACAGGAATGGCATAAATCCGCACGCCAGCCAGATGACCGTGCAGAGCGTCGCAGGGTGAGTGAGCAGGAGAAACTTGCGACGGTCGGAGAAAGGGGTTTGCGCATGCGTTGCCCTCGATGGGCTGTCCTGGACCACGCGATGCTCTGATCGGACCCGCGCGAACACCCCTCGCACGCACCCAATTACCAGGTGGTGACAGGAGCCGCCTGCCGCGCGTAGCTTGGCTCGAGACGGATTCCTTGACAAAGAAGCGCCGAGCCAGCCAGCTCCCGCTCCGGGGGGCACGCCTACGTCCTCGGCCACCCACTCGGAGGGATCACCTTGGGGACTGGGAGCCGGAATGGGCGTCCGTGTCCGGCAGCTGCTTCCCGTCATGCGCGACGCGTGGAGCCAGCCCGCAACCGAGCGTTTGCGAGATTCAGAAGTCATCTGGCGCTGGTGCCGCCGGACAATCGGCCCAGTTCACCGCGGATCCGACTCGCGCTGGACGCGGCCCCGGTCGGACCGCTGTGGAACCAAGGAGGTGGTCTGATCAGCCGCCGTGACTCGTCTCTGCCAGAGCGGTGACCGTCTGTGGACGTCATCCGGATGATCGCATGGCAGCGGCGGGCAGCCCAACTCAAAGACCGCGTCCTGGACTTGAGTGGTGGCCCGGCCCGGTTGCAGGTGATCCTGATCCTGGCCGGGATTCTGGCCATGAGTGGCGCCGACCTCAGTACCGTCGGGGCCGTCGCTCCCCTCCTGGAGCACGCCTTCTCCATCTCCTACGCTCCGATCGGCCTGCTGGTCACCGCGTCGCAGCTGACCGGTGCCTTCGCCGCCATTCCGGTCGGGTTGCTCAGCGACCGGGTGGTTCGGGTTCGCCTGCTCTGGATCAGCATCCTGCTCTGGGCCTGCGCCATGGTGGCCGCGTCGCTGTCCCAGTCCTACGTCTGGCTCCTGCTGTCGCGCGTGGGTCTGGGGGCGGTCAGTGCCACCTCGGGACCGACTCTGGTCTCGCTGGTGGGGGACTACTTCATCCCCCGAGAGCGGGCCCGGATCTACGGCTACATCCTCGCCGGAGACCTCGTAGGCCAGGGGTTCGGGCTCCTGGCGGCGGGGAACATCGGTGCCCTCGTCGGCTGGCGCTGGGCCTTCGCCGTGCTGGTGCTGCCAAGCCTGGCTCTGGCCTTCGCCGTCAATCGCTACCTGCCTGAGCCGGCCCGCGGCGGTCTGAGCCGACTCGAGCCGGGCGCGGACCACATCCTCTCGGCGGCCGAGGTCAAGTCGCGCCGACGCCGTTGGCGACGGGTTCCCAAGCCAGCGCCGACCACCGACACCGCCATCGCCAAGGCGGTGCGGTCGGCCGGGGCTCGCCCCAACCCCGAGCTGGTGCTGCAGCGGGACCCAGCCCACATGCCCTACCGCAAGGCCGCGCGCTACGTGCTGGCGGTGCGCACCAACCTCTACCTCATAGTCGCGTCCGCCATCGGCTACTTCTTCCTGGCCGGCGTGCGCTCCTTCGCCGTCATCTATTTTCGCGGCACCTACCACCTCTCTGAAGGGGTCGCCACCCTGGTGCTGGCTGCGTTGGGCATCGGCGCGCTCCTTGGGGTCTTGTCCAGCGGCCGGGTGGCAGACTGGCTGGTGGGTCGCCGCCACCCCAGCGCCAGGCTTTTGGTGGCGGCGGTCTGCTACCTGCTGGCGGCCGGCCTCTTCGCCCCTGCGGTGCTGCTGCCGGTGCTGCTGGCGTCTGCTCCGCTTTACTTCCTGGGCGCCGCCGCCCTCGGTGGGGTCAACCCGCCGGCGGACGCCGCCCGCCTGGACGTGATGCACTTCCGGCTCTGGGGTCGGGCCGAGAGCGTCCGCACCTTCCTGCGCACGCTGCTGGAGGCGGCCGCCCCATTCATCTTCGGTGTGGTCGCCGACGCGCTCGGGGGGCGTGCGGTCAGCGGCGTGTCCCAGTCCCGCGGCACTTCCGCGGCAGGGCTGGGACCCACCTTCGTGATCATGCTGCTACCGGTCTTGGCCGCGGGGCTGTTGCTCCTCTTCGGCCGCCGGCACTATCCCTCGGACGTGGCGACGGCGCAGGAGTCGGAGCGGCGCACGGCCGCCCGGGCTGGCGCGGGGCAGGGGGTGGCCAGAGCGCATGACTCCGCCTAGCCCCGTCGCCGGTATCGGATGGCCGCCCTGAGGGCGCCGAGTTAGCCTCAGGGAGGGCGGCGGCCGGGCCGTCCACGGAGCCGAACAGCTGGAGACGCCACTTTGAGTCGCAAGGGACTGGCCCTCTTTACCGCCATGTGTGTCATCTGGGGCATCCCGTACCTCTTGATCAAGGTGGCGGTAAGCCACATCAGCCCACCGGAGCTGGTATTCGGCCGGACCGCCATCGGCGCCGTGCTGCTGTTGCCACTGGCGCTGCGCCGGGGCGAGTTGCGACCGCTGCTGGCCAGGTGGCGCCCGTTCATCCTTTACTCGCTGGTCGAGATCGCGCTCCCTTGGCTCCTGCTCTCGGATGCGGAGACCCACATTTCCAGCTCCCTCTCCGGGCTCCTGGTGGCGGCGGTGCCGCTGGCGGGGATCTTCTGGCTCCGGCTCTGGGGCAGCTCGGAGGGGCTCACCCGGACGCGCTGGGCCGGGCTGCTGCTGGGCCTGATGGGGGTGGCGGCGGTGCTTGGGTTCGACCTGCGCCACATCACCCTGATCTCGATGGTGGAGATGGCGATTGTGGTCGCCTGCTACGCCCTCGGTCCCCAGATTCTCAGCCACCGGCTGGCGGAGCTGCCCAGCCTGGGGGTGGTGAGCGGGTCCCTCACCCTCTGTGCCCTGCTCTACCTTCCCATCGCCATCATCCAACGCCCGGCCGCGGTGCCGACGGCCGCGGTGCTGGGCTCGGTGATCGCGCTCGGGGTGATCTGCACCGCCCTCGCCTTCCTCATCTTCTTTGGCCTCATCGCCGAGGTGGGCCCGGTGCGGGCGACCGTGATCACCTACATCAACCCGGCGGTGGCGGTTGCCCTTGGGGTGGCGCTGCTGCATGAGCCGTTCACCATCGGCATCGGGGTCGGATTCGCCCTGGTCCTGGCGGGCTCCGTCCTGGCGACGCGCAAGCCCGGAGCCGCGGGTCAGCCGTCGTCGGCGCGCCCGATGCCTGCGAGCCTCGAGCCAAACGCGAGCCTGCTGTCCACGGCCGACCCCAGCGACGGCGATCTCGGCTGCCGCTGAACCGGCCAGCGACTGGCCCACTGTTTACTGCTGACAGGCCGCTACAAGCAGCCGTGGCGCGTGCCTCCAGCACGCGCCTGCGCCACTTGCCCACGACTGCGCCCAGTGGGCCCTGCACGGGGATCGCGACAGCCTTGACCACAAGCGCGGCTGATCGCTGAGCCGGCACCTCGGATTCACACCTCCGTTTCCGCAGTTGGGGCCGGAGGTCGGACCGGGGAGTGCGCCTGGAGAGTGTCGGCTCAGGAGCACTCCCGGCAGCGGCCGATCAGGTCGAGTCGGTGGCTCTCAAGCCGGAACCCCGCCGCTCGGGCCAGCTCGCGGGCGGTTGAGGCGACATCCTCCTCGAGGCGGGCCGGCGCGGTCACATCCACCACCGAGCCGCAGTCGACGCAGACCAGATGGTGATGGTGGCTGGTCAACTCCTCGCTCAGCTCGTAGCGGGCGAACTCACCCGAGAGCTGGACCCGACGAACCACGGCCGCCTGCTCTAGGACCGCCAGGTTGCGGTAGGCGGTGCTGGGCGGTAGCTCGCGCCGCTCGTCGACGATCTCGGTGACGGTCAGGGGCCGGCCCGCCCGTGAAAGCGCATCGACCAGGAGGCGCCGTCCCCTGGTGTATCGCTGGCGGATGGATGTGAGCCGCCGTGCTACCCCCGAGTGCAGCTCGGGCTCCGTGGCGGCGGGCGCCGGCGGCGGCTGCGGTCCCGTCCAGGCGGTCACGCCGTCACGGTACTCCCGGCCGTAGTGGGCCGCCGCCTGGGGCGGAGTCGGGGCGCGATCCTGACCGCCAGGTAGCTGGCGAAGGCGAGGCTGGTGATGAGGAAGCTAACTGGCACCGTCACGTAGAAGCCGATCGCCAGCCCTACCACGGTGCAGGCCACGGCGATCCCAACCGAGACGGCCATCGCCGAGTAGGGGCGGCTGGTCAGCCGGTCCGCGATGGCCGCCGGGGTGACCAGCAAGGAGAAGATCAGCAGCACCCCGACCACCTGCACCGCCACCGCCACCGCCAGCGCCAGACAGGCCATGAAGCCCACCCCCAAGAGCCTGGTGGGTACGCCCCGGGCCTGGGCAACCTCCTCGTCCACCGAGGAGAAGAGCAGGGGGCGATACATCACGCAAAGCAGCAAGAGGGTGAGCCCGCCGATGGCGGCGGTGAGCAGCACGCCACCCTCGCTGATGCCCAAGACCTCGCCGAACAGGATGGAGTAGGCCTCGCTGGCGTAGCCGCTGTAGAGGGAGATGAACAGGACGCCCAGCCCGAGCATGAACGCGAGGACGATGCCGATGACGGTGTCCCGCTCCCGCAGGCGCTGTCCCAGGCCACCCATCACGGCAGCCCCGCCGAGGCAGAAGACGAGCAGGCCGACGACCGGGCTGACCGAGAGCAGCGCCGCTCCGGCGGCTCCGGCGAAACCGACGTGGGAGAGGGCGTGGGCGGCGAATGCGCTGCGGCGGAGGATGACGAAGTAGCCCACCAGTCCCGCCACCACGGCCACCACCAGGCCCGCCTCGAAGGCATGGCGCATGAAGGCGTAGGAGAGCATCTGACCCAGGTCCTGGACCGGGTTCCACTGAGCCAAGTCAGGCCCGGGCTGGGCCAGGATCGTTGGCGGACCGAGGGGACCGCTCACGGGCTCAGTACCACCCCGATGACGAGGCCTCGGCCATCTCCGGCGGGTGGGGGTGGGCGGGTTCCTGCTCGATCCCGACCACGAAGCGTCGGCCGCGGCTGTCCACCAGCACCTCCACCGGGGCACCGTAGAGCTGCGAGAGGACCTGGGAAGAGATGACCTCGTCGGGGTTTCCGATGGCCAGCCGGCCCCCGGCCACGTAGCAGACCCGGTCGATGACCCGGCGCAGCGGGTTGAGATCGTGGGCCACGATCAGGACCGCCAGGCCCCGCTCCCGCGCCAGCCGACCGACCAGCTCCGCCATCCCCGCCTGGCTGCGGACGTCGAGATTGGCCAGCGGCTCGTCCATGAGGAGCAGTCGGGGCTCTCCGACCAGGGCCTGGGCCAGCAGCAGCCGCTGTCTCTCGCCTCCTGACAACTGACCCAGTCGGCGTCCGGCATACGCCAGGGCGCCGACCGCGGCGACTGCGGCCCGGGCGCGGTCCCGGCGGGCTCGGGCCCCGGCGCCGGGGAGCCGCATCCCCCAGCGGTGGCCGTCCATCCCCAGCTCGACAAGGTCCAGCCCGCGCAGCGCCACCTGGGGATCGAGGCTGCGGGCCTGGGGCACATAGCCGATCTGAGGGTTGCCCCGGGCGGGGGGTAACCCCAGGACCCGGACCGAGCCCAACCGGGGCGGGAGCAGGCCCAGGAGGACCTTGAGCAGCGTTGACTTGCCGGCGCCGTTGGGTCCGAGCACGGCGACGAACTCTCCCGCGGCGACGGTAAAGCTCGCATCACTCCAGATCAGGCGGTCCTGGTAGGCCGCGGCGAGGTTGCGCGCCTCCACCGCCGGCTGGACGCCACCCGATCCCTGGGCCTGGTCTGAGGCACCCGGGCGGCGGTTCACGCCCGTGCCCCTCCTTTCAGCGCCCGCTGCAGCTGGGTCAGTTCCTTGGTCATCCAGGCCTGGAAGGTGAGTCCCTCGGGGTCGATCGTCTCCGAGACCGCCACCACCGGGATCCGCCGGGCCCGTGTCTGCTGCACCAGCTGCGTGATCAACGGAGACACCGTCTGGCGGTTGTAGACCAGGACCGAGAAGCGGCCCTCCTGGAGCTGCTGCTCAAAGGTGACCAGCGCTCCCGCGGCCGGGTCGATCCCGTCCGAAACCGCCCTCATGAAGGAGGGTGGGGTTATTAGCTTGAGGTGCAGGTAGCGGGCCAGGTACTGAAAGATGCTCTCCGTGGCCGCGACGCGGGCCCCGGCGAACTCCCGCCGGATCTCCTGGAGCCTGGCTCGGTAGGGACCGAACGCCTTCTCCAGGGTGCGCAGGCGGAGAGAGAAGTAGGCCGTCGCCCTAGGCCTCAGCCGCTTCAGGTCCTGGGTGATCCGGCCCATTACCCGGAAGACGGCGGTGGGGTTGTACCAGAAGTGGGGGTTGGCCCCCTGGCCGCGGTGCATCATCTCCGCCACGTTGAGGACCAGGCGGTGTGGGCCGGAGCCCGCCGAGAGCAGGCGGCTGGCCCACGTGTCGTATCCCGCCCCATTGAGGATGACCAGACGGGCGTCGGCAAAGGCGCGGGCGTCGGCTGAGGTGCTCTCGTACTCGTGGGGGTCGGCATTGGGGTCCGTGACGACGCTGCTGACCTGCACCTCGTCGCCGCCCAGCTGCTGGGCGAGACTGCCCCAGACCCCCTCGGCGGCGGCCACCCGGAGCGGCTGGGCGTCTCCTCCCGAGGCCTCGGAGGGTGCAGTCCCCAGGCCGATCAGGATCGCCACCGCCGCCAGCCCTGCCGAAAGGCCCATGCCCCCAGGTCCGAGCCGGCGGGCTCGCAGCCCGCTCACGGCTGGATTGTACAATGAGAATGAGAATCAAAGCAAGAAGGCAGCGCCGAACCGGTCACCGCCGAGCGAGCCGGGCCGCGCCCAGGGCCTCCGCCTCAGTAGGCGGAGGCCACGGGGTCCCGCCACTGCGGCGGCAGGCTGTCGAGGTAGCGGGGGAGGTCGGCCCGGGAGAGCCCGGCCCCGGCCAGCGTCGTCGGCAGCCCCAGGTCCTGCGCCAGACGTCGGCAGGAGGGCGCGACCTCGGTCGCGCTGGTGACGCCGAAGGCGGGCGCGAGCAGGGCCACCCGCTCCGGCTCCAGCTCGGCGGTGCGCTCGATCACGACGGGGAGCAGGACCGCCGAGGTGATCCCGTGGGGGATGTCGAAGGGGGACCCCAGCAGCTTGCCCAAGCTGTGGCTCGGTCCCATGGGGACTGAGGCCAGCCCGAGTGCCGCCCACCAGGCGGCGACTTGAGCTTCTCCACGCGGGCCCAGGGCGGCTGGGTCCTCGCGGCAGCGGCACAGGGCCCGGAGCAACTTGGGCACCGCCATCAGCGCCAGCTCTTGGGCCAGCGGGTCCTGCACCGGCGACAGCAGTGTCTCGACCGCGTGGTCCAGGGCCCGCATCCCGCTCCCCAGCCAGAGGTCCGGCGGCGTCGCCAGAGTCAGCTCCGGGTCGAGGATGACCACTCGGGGGGCGGTCCCCCGGTCGACGACCCGCCGCTTCTGTCGACTCGCGGACTCGGTCACGCCCGCGGGAGCGGTGAACTCGGCCCCGGATAGGGTTGTGGGCAAGGCGACGTGCAACCCCGGCTCCACTCCCACCTGGTGCAGCGCCACCTTGCAACCATCGATGACGCTGCCGCCCCCGAGGCTGATCAGGGCATCGGCCCGAGAGCCCCGGATCTCCGTGGCCAGGGCTGCCACCGCGGCCTCCGGCGTGTGCTGGCTCAGCCCCGTGAAGGTGGAACGGTGCCGCTCTCCGATCAGCCTCTCAACCTCCCGCGCGAAGGGGCTTGTCTCGGCCAAAGTCCGGGAGCAGACCAGCACCGCCCCGGTGACCGCAAGCCGCTCCAGCTCGGGCCCCAGCCCTCGCCGCGAGCCCGGGCCAATCAGGACCCGCTCCACCGGCGAGCTGACGTGGGTCGCCAGCCCCTCAGGATCAGTCGTGGAGCAACTGGCGCAGCACCATCTGCAGCACGCCCCCGTGCCGCAACTGCTCCACCTCGGCGTGGCTGGCCACCCGCGCAACAACCGGGATCTCCCGCGTGCGCCCCTCAGCGTCCGTGACCAGAAGTTTCAGCTGCGCCCTTGGCTTCACGGTACGGTCCAGATCCTTGAGCGAGTAGGCCTCGCTTCCGTCCAGCCCCAGGCTCTCGGCCGACTCCCCCTCTCGGAACTGGAGCGGCAACACGCCCATGCCCACCAGATTGCTGCGGTGGATGCGCTCGAAGCTCTCGGCCAGCACCGCCCGCACCCCGAGCAGCGCCGTCCCCTTGGCCGCCCAGTCCCGAGAGCTGCCGGCACCGTACTCCTTGCCCCCGATGACCAAGAGGGGTACCCCCTCCTCGCGGTAGCGAACCGCTGCCTCGTAGATGGTGGAGGGCGCGCCGTCGGGCTGGTGGCTGGTGAACCACCCCTCCTTCCCCTGGGCCAGGCGGTTGCGCAGGCGGACGTTGGCGAAGGTGCCCCGAATCATCACCTCGTGGTTGCCCCGGCGGGAGCCGTAGCTGTTGAACTCGCGCGGGCCGACGTCCCGCGACTGCAGGTATTCGCCCGCCGGGCTGCTGGGGGCAATCGAGCCGGCGGGTGAGATGTGGTCCGTGGTGACCGAGTCCCCCACCAACACCAGCACCCGGGCCCCTTCGATGTCGGCGATCGGTGCCGGCTCGGGGGAGAGCTCCTCGAAGAGAGGCATCTCCCGGATGTAGGTGGACTCAGGATCCCAGGCGTAGCTGGGGCCGACGGGGGAGGCCATCTCCGCCCAGTGCTCGTCCCCCTGGAAGATGCGCTGGTACTCCCGCGTGAAGTACTCGGGCTTTACCGCGCTGGCGATGACCTGGTCCACCTCCTGGGCCGTTGGCCAGAGCTCGTTCAGGTAGACCGGCTGGCCCTCGCGGTCGAAACCAAGCGGCTCTCGGGTCAGGTCGCGGCGGACTGTGCCCGCCAGCCCAAAGGCGACCACCATCGGCGGCGAGGCGAGGTAGGAGGCGCGGACCTGGGGGTGGATCCGTCCCTCGAAGTTGCGGTTGCCGCTGAGCACCGCCGCGACCTTGAGGTCCTGGCGGTCGACCTCGTTGGCGACCTCGTCGGGCAACGGCCCGCTGTTGCCGATGCAGGTGGTGCAGCCGTAGCCGACGACATTGAAGCCCAGCTCCTCCAAAGAGGAGATGAGTCCGGCATCCTTCAAGTAGTCCGTCACGACCCGGGAGCCCGGGGCCATGCTGGTCTTGACGAAGTCGGGGGGGCGGATCCCGCGCTCCACCGCCCGCTTCGCCAGGAGCCCGGCCGCCACCATCACCGTGGGGTTGGAGGTGTTGGTGCAGCTGGTGATGGCGGAGATGACAACCGAGCCGTCCTCCAGCTGGGGCCGCTCCGCAGGCGAGGCCTGCTCCTGCTTGGGGGGGAAGTTGCTGACGAAGTTCTTGCCAATCTCGGCCAGCGGCACCCGGTCCTGCGGGCGCCGCGGGCCCGCCACGCTGGGCTCGATGGTGCCCAGCTCCAGCTCGAGCAGCTGGGTGAAGGTGGGGGTGGCCTCGCCGCTGCGGCGGAAGAGTGCCTGTTCCTTGGTGTAGCGGTCCACCAAGTCGATCAGCTCGGAGCTGCGCCCGGTGGTCCTGAGGTAGTCGAGGACGGTCTGGTCCACCGGGAACAGGGCGGCGGTCGCGCCGTACTCGGGGGACATGTTGCTGATGGTGGCCCGATCCGCCAGGGAAAGGCCGTCGAGGCCGTCGCCGCAGAACTCGACGAAGCGGCCGACCACTCCCACCTGCCGGAGCCACTCCGTGATCCGGAGCACCAGGTCAGTGGCTGTCACGCCCGCCTCCAAGCGACCCTTGAGGCGCACCCCGACCACCTCCGGCGGCGTGAGAAGCAGGGGCTGGCCCAGCATCGCCGCCTCGGCCTCGATCCCTCCGACCCCCCAGCCCAGGATGCCCAAGGAGTTGATCATGGTGGTGTGGGAGTCGGTGCCCACCAGGGTGTCGGGGAGGGCCAGGGCCCGACCGTCGCGCTCGCGCAGCTGCACCACCCGGCCCAGGTACTCCAGGTTGACCTGGTGGCAGATGCCCATCCCCGGAGGGACCACCCGGAACCCGTGGAATGCCTGCTGGGCCCAGCGCAGCAGGCTGTAGCGCTCGTAGTTGCGCTCGTACTCCCGCTTCAGGTTGGTGCCGTAGGCGGACTGGCTGCCGAAGGCGTCTACCTGAACCGAGTGGTCGATGACCAGGTCGGCGTCGACCTGGGGGTCGATTCGGGCGGGGTCGCCGCCCAGGCGCTCCATGGCGGACCGCATGGAGGCGAAGTCAACCACCGCCGGCACCCCGGTGAAGTCCTGGAGCAGCACTCGGGCCGGGAAGTACGGGAGCTCGCGCTCGCGATCGGAGTCAGCCACCTGGCCCTCCCAGCCGGCAAGGAACAGAGCGTCCTCAGGCTTGGCGTGGCGCCCTCCCGCCTCGCGCAGGAGCATCTCCAGCCACACCTTCACCGTCTTCGGGAGCCGGTCGGGGTCGGCGTGCCCCTGAGCTCGCAGCCGGGCCAGGCTGAAGAAGGTGGGGCCCCCCTGCCCCAGTTCGGCTCGGACGCCAAGCGGATCGGGTCCCGACGACTGTTCCATGACTTCTCCCAGACTGCGCCGCCGCAGCCTCAATGGTAGTTCGCGGGGCTTGGCAGTCCCTGGTCCATTCTGTTTGACAGTGAGATCGGGCGGCGGCCATACTCGAGGCAGTTGCGGGGTCGGGCACCCAGTTCGCTGGCCCTGGGCGGCGAGGCAAGGAGTTGCGGAGGAGCGCTTGAGGACCAGAGGCTGGCGCCCGGGAGGCAGGCTACTTGCCGGAGGCTTCCTGGGTGCGCTGGCGGCTGCCGCCACCGGCCTGAGCCCGGTCTTCGCCGCCAACACCAACTTCCTGAGCGGCGGGGGTCCGGCGGTGGACACCATAGACATGCTCTTCTACGTCTTTCTGGGATGTTCCGTGGCGGTCCTGATCGGGGTCGGCGGTGGCATCGTCTTCGCCTGCATCCGATTCCGGCGCCGATCGCCCGACGAGATGCCGCGCCAGATCCACGGTAACCGCAAGATCGAGCGCGCCTGGGTCATCGGACCGCTGCTCCTGCTTACCGCCCTCTTCTTCCTCTCTGCCTTCACCGTCGGGTATCTCCGCAACGGGCCCAACCCGGCGACCCCCGCGGGTCGCAATCCGGTCCACATCACGGTCATCGGACAGCAGTTCGAGTGGACTTTCATCTACCCGAACCACAAGCAGTCGATTGGCACGCTGGAGATCCCGGTCAACTCGCCCATCCTGTTGACCCTCAGCTCCAAGGACGTCATCCACGGCTTCTGGGTGCCGCAGATGGGGGCCAAGATCGACGCCCTCCCCGGGATCATCAACCACGCCTTCATCGAGGCCGGTACCAAGGGCACCTATGACGGCCAGTGTTACGAGTTCTGTGGCGTTGGCCACTATTCGATGCTCATCACGGTCAAAGCCGTGTCGATGGCCCAGTACGAGTCCTACCTGCAGAGCAAGTCGTGAGCGCGAGTCATTGAGGAGTCATGAGCACCGCTGACATTCCGCTGACCCGGGAGGCGCCCCGCTCGTACGGAAAGGTCTGGGAGTGGGTCACCACCACCGACCACAAGAAGATTGCGGTCCTTTACTTCTACGCCACCTTCACCTTCTTTTTGATCGGCGGCCTGATGGCGCTTCTGATCCGGACACAGCTGGCGCAGCCCAACAACAAGTTCCTTACCGCAACTCAGTACGACCAGCTCTTCACGATGCACGGGACGACGATGATCTTCCTCTTCGTAATCCCGGTCTGGAGCGCGTTTGGCAACTTCATGGTGCCGTTGATGATCGGTGCCAAGGACATGGCATTCCCCCGGATCAACGCCTTTGCCTTCTGGCTGTTGCCGTTGAGCGGAATTGTTATGTACAGCGGCTTCTTCTTCGGTGGCGCCGCCCAGGCGGGCTGGACCGGATACGTTCCTCTGTCCGAGAAGCTCTACTCGCCCGAGGTGGGACAGGACCTGTGGATCCTGGGCCTGCACATCATCGGCATCTCCTCGGTCATGGGCGCGGTCAACTTCCTTGTCACGATCCACCGCATGCGGGCTCCGGGAATGACCTGGTATCGCATCCCCCTGTTCGTGTGGGCGATGGAGGTGACCTCGGCTCTAATCCTTTTGGCCTCGCCCTTCCTCGCCGCCTCCCTGGCGATGGTGCTGTTGGACCGGCAGCTGGGCACTGACTTCTTCAATCCTGCAGGAGGCGGCAATGTCCTCCTCTACCAGCTCATCTTCTGGTTCTACTCACATCCTGCCGTGTACATCATGGTGCTACCCGGCTTCGGGATCATCTCTGAAGTGCTTCCCGTCTTCACCCGAAAGCCGATATTCGGCTACCGGACGATGGCCATGTCCATGGCCGCGATCGGGGTGTTGGGGTTCATGGTCTTCGCCCACCACATGTTCACGGTGGGGATGCCGGTGCCGGTGCAGATCTTCTTCATGGCGGCGACGATGCTCATAGCCGTGCCAACCGGGGTCAAGATATTCAACTGGTTGGGGACCCTCTGGGGGGGATCCATACGTTTCACCACGGCGATGCTCTTCGCCGTGGGTTTCGTGATCATGTTCCTTATAGGCGGCTTGGACGGCGTATTCCTGGCCTCTCTGGGGATCGACTACGAGCTCAACGGCACCTATTGGGTCGTGGCTCACATCCACTACGTCCTGGTGGGCGGTTCGCTCTTTGCATTCTTCGCCGGCATCTACTACTGGTGGCCTAAGATATTCGGCACCTACCTCAACGAGCGCCTGGGAAAGTGGCAGTTCTGGGTGATCTTCATCGGCTTCAACGTCACCTTCATGCCGATGCACATCCTCGGAGTCCTGGGAATGCCCCGCCGGATTTCTACCTACGGGGCCGACCGGGGCTGGGGGGCGCTCAACCTGACGGAGACCGTCGGCGCCTTCATCATCGGGCTCTCGATCCTGCTCTTCGTCTACAACGTGGTGATCTCGCTCCACGCGCCCAAGACCGCTCCCAACGATCCATGGGAGGGCAACTCACTGGAGTGGTACACCACCTCCCCCCCACCGCCCTACAACTTTGACGAAGTCCCGCTAGTAACCAGCGACCGACCGCTTCGCGATCTGCGGCTCGGTGGTCACAAGATCAATCCACCGGGCACGGTGCTGCCTTGAAACAGGGCGCCGAGCGGCTCCGGGGGGAGCGCCTGCGGCTGGCCTTACCGGTGCTGGCCACCCTGACCGGGGTGGCCACCTACTGCCTCGTGATCCTGGGGAGCACCGTCCGCGTCACGGAGTCGGGGATGGGTTGCCCCGGCTGGCCGCTCTGCTACGGCCAACTGGGGCCGGTCGACAACTTCCACTCGATCATGGAGCAGTCCCACCGCTACCTGGTGACGCTGGTCACGGTGCTGGTGGTACTGACCGCACTTTCAGCCTGGTACTTCGCGCGTCGGCGCCGAACGGTGCTGTACCCCGCGGTGGCGGCCCTGGTGATCATCGTGATCCAGATCATCCTGGGGGCGGTCACTGTGATCACCCACAACGCCCCCATCACCGTGGCCCTGCATCTGCTCACCGCCATGATCCTTCTGGGGGTGGTCTGGGTGACCGCAGTCGCGACCCTGGTGCCGTGGCGGTCGGCAGTGGGTCGGCGGGTGGCCCAGCGCGCCTACTGGGCGGTGGGTGCGACCTTCGTTGTCATGATCTCCGGCTCCTTGGTGGTGGACGGCGGTGCGACCTACGCCTGCCCGTCCTGGCCGGCCTGCTTCTCTGTCCCCGGAGTACCGACCCAGTTGGTCGTGATCCAGGACGTGCACCGGCTGGTGGTGCTGCTGACGACCATCCTCATCGCCTTCTTCGTGATGCTCGCGGTGCGGCGCTGGCGTCCGGTGCCGGGGGCCAGGGTGGTCTCGCGGGTGATTGGAGCGCTCCTCCTGGCTCAGATCGCGGTGGGCGGGCTGGTCGCGACCCTTCAGGCCCCGGAGGCGCTCCAGGATCTGCACCTGGCCCTGGGGTCGGCGACATGGGCCAGCGTCGTGGTGCTGGCGGCGCTGGGCTGGTTGGCCGCGGCCGACGCCGGTTCCTTAGGGGCGACGGCGGTGTCCGGGCGTGGTTTACTCGGAGGGGTGAGACCAGCGTCGACGCTGGCTCGACCTGGCACAGGAGACAACTGAGTGGAGCGCAAAGATGCCCGCGGCAACGTCCGTTTTGGGATCTTTCTGACGATCATCGCCATCCTGATGGTCGCCATCGCCTTCATCTGGGCCGCCATCTATTTGAGCTCCTCACATGTCAAGTGAGCAGATCCCGACCGAGCCTCCCAAGGGCCCCACGGGCGAGGCCGAGCACGAGGTCCCCGGCCCCAGCTTCTGGCCCTTCGTTCTGGCCATCGGGGTGGCTATGGCCCTGATCGGCGTGATAACCAAGCTGGAAGTGGTGATCATCGGCCTCATCATCATCGTGGTCTCAATCGGCGGCTGGATCCGCGCCGCCAGGCGCGAGTACCGAGCCCTGCCCTAGTTCGGTCGCCGCCGGCGCGAAGCCGGCGGCAGAGCCATGTGTTTGAAGGACGTGTTCCTGGCGACCAGTCCCCACAGCGGCGGAGTGGGCCTCGGCATCGTCATCCTGCTGGTTGGCCTGCTGATGGCCGGCGGCGCAACCATCAGCCTGAGGGGGATATGGGCCCGGGCCAAGAAGGCGGAGCCACTCCCGCGTCAGGGCCCGCTACCGCCGGCGTCCCGCCCCTTGCGCTCGCCCCTGGTCGGGAACCTCTCCGGTCGGCTTAGGCTTCTGGTGAGCTTTGACTTCGGCTGCCTGGCGGTGATCTCACTGGTACTTATCTTCACCGGGTTGGTCGTGATCTTCCACTCGACCTAGGTCAGCCCTCGGGACCCCCGGCGCGGCGCACCGCGTCGGGTGAGAGCCGGGCTGGCACCTGGCGGCAGGGCACGGGCTGACGGCAGCCTTAGGAGAGCGGTCCCGGGTTCAGACCCGAACGACCTGAACGCCAGGTATGCCGTCAAAGTCGGCATCCTGGGTGAAGACGGGGACCTGGCGTGCAGCGGCGGTCGCGCCGATCCAGCTGTCCTGCACTCGGGGTCGCCGCCCCGGCCGCTTGGCCTCGGCTGCGATTTGAGCGAAGGCGGAAGCCACCTCATCATCAATCGGTAGGGCAGCATAGGTGGACTGCACCGCACTCAAGGTGGCGAGACGGCCCCGCCGTCCCTTCGGCCCCATGGCTAGATGTACTCCGAGTTCCAGTTCTGCGATGGTGACCACCGAGACCGCGGCCTCCTCTGGAAGTGAGTCCGTGGCCAGCCTCCGGCCCTGCTCCGCAGCGATGAAGATCGAGGTGTCGAGTACGCCTCTCATAGCTGGTCCACGGTGTCGCCGAGGGCGCGGTTCAGTTCGTCCCGCAGGTCTGGATCGGCCTGCGTGAGGCTGGCGACGACCCGGTCGCGGCCAACCCAGGTGGCCCGCTGCGGAAGCGGGACCAGTTCCGCCACAGGACGCCGGTCGACCATTACCCGGAGCCGCTCCCCCGCTTCGACGCGCCGGAGTACCTCGGCCGTGTGGTTGCGCAGTTCCCGCACCGACACGGTGCCCATGGGCCCGCTGTAGCTCATCGGCTACAGCCGGCGCGCCCGGGGCCGGGAGCTACCGCGACTCAATCTTCTCGCCGAGCCGCCCAGCCGCCGGTACCATGGATCGCGGTGAAGCTGACGAGCTTGGCTCAACGCCGTTTCGATGTGCTGCTGGGTGCCTGCTTCCTGGGGGCCGCCTTCATCGGGGTGGTCTGGTGTCTGATGCTCCTCCTCAAGGCGCTCAATCCCGTCACTTTCCACTTCAACCTGCTCATGGACATCCTGCCCTGGCTGACTCCGGTGCTCATCATCCTCGTGCTTTTCGGGCCGCTCTATTGGAAGGTGGCTGGACTTCTGGCGCCACCCAGTGGCGGGCTGCAGCGGCTGGCGCAGGCCCGCTACAACCTGATCGCCGGCTCCTTCTTCTACCTGCTCGTCTACACCCTGGCGATCTGGCTCGGGATGAACTTGCTAGGTGTCTGGGACATCCAGGCCTTTCACTTCAACCTGCTGGTCGACTGGCTGCCCGCGATCGTGCCCCCCTGGCTGGGTTGGGTGGTTGGGGCCCCCTTGGTGTGGAAGATCCTTGGCCCCCTCGATCAGAAACGCCCGGTCTACCGCTGGCACGGACCCGACAAGTCGCTGGTGGCGACGCTCCTCGTCTTCGGCGGGGCCCTCCTGTCTGGTGGGGGGCTGCTGCTCAATCAAGGCGCCTACGCCGTGACCCAGGGTCAGTCCCTGGCGGTGGCCCACAACCTGATCGGGCTCGGGGTGGTGGTCTTCTCCCTGGGTGGGATCGTCTGGGCCTCGATGTTGGTGGTGCTCTGGCGCTGGCGCCGGGGCGAGGAGTTGCCGGTCGAGACCAATCCCGTCGACCGCCTCCGGGCGACGCGGGGGCGGACGCTGGCCCACGGCTTCGCCGTCATCTCCGTCGTCTTCGGTCTGGTGGCCTTGATCATGGCGGGCTTCCAGGCCATGGACCCCTTCGACTTCCACTTCTATCTGGCCCTGGACATCTGGTCGGTGGGGGTGCCGCTCTTCTTGGGCTGGCTGCTCCTGGCCATAGCCAGCAGCCTGCTCCCGAATTGGCTGGCCCAGCGGGACCCGGCGCGCTTCGCGATCGGGGTGGGTGCCGCTCCCGGGCCCAGCGGTCCCCTGCCGGAGCCCAGCTGGGGCTACGCCGAGGTCGTTGCCGCCGCCTCCCGCTCCCGGACCTGAGGCCGGAGGGGAGCGCGACCGCCATCCCTGGCCGGCTGCGACTGCCTCGGGGGCTGGACCTGGACGCCTCCCTGGAGCGCTTCAGGCGCCACGGCGACGACCTGATGGATCGTTGGGACGGGCGCCGCTTCGCCCGGCCGTTCCGGATCGACGGCGAGGCGGGGGCGGTCCGCTTCGGGCGCGTCCCTAAAACGGCAACCCTGGCGGTGGAGGTGGCCGGTCCCGGATCTTCGCCTGGCGGACTGAGGCGCCGGCTGGAGGCGATGTTCGTCGACGAGCAGGCGGCGGTGGCGGAGCTGGCGGGCCGGGACCCGGTGATCGCCGGGCTGCACCGGCGCTATCCCGGCATCTTTCCCGTTCTCTACCTCGACCCCCTGGGCGCGCTCCTGGCCATGGTGACTGCGCAGCAGGTCAACCTGGCATTCGCGCTCAGTGTCCGCCGGGCCATCCTGGGACGCCTGGGCCGGCGGATCCCTTTGGGAGACGACTTCGTGCTCGCCCCCGATCCCGAGCGGATGGCGCGGGCTACGGACGAGACCTGGCGCTCGCTTCGCCTAACGGCGGCCAAGGGCCGCTGCCTGCGGGCCCTGGGCCGGGCGATCTGCAGCGGGGCGCTCTCCTTCGCGGCCCTGGAGCGAGCCTCCGCGAGCGAGGCTCTGGGTCTACTCACAGAGCTGCCGGGGATCGGGCCCTGGACGGCGTCCCAGTACCTGAACCGGGTGCTGGGGCGCCCTGTGGTGGTCGCGGGCGACCTGGGGGTACGCAAGGCGGTCCAGCTGGCCTACGGGCTCGCCCTCCTCCCGTCGGCCTCCGACGTGCTGGGAATGACCGCAGACTACGGACCCGCCAGCTTCACGGCCCAGTACCTCCTGCTCTTCCATCTGAGCCAGCAGCGTCCGGGCTGGCCGCCGCCGTCGGCGGGTGCTAGTCTGCTGCCGTCCAGTCAGCGCCAGGTCGAGATCGCGGACGCCAGCGGACCAGCGCCGCCCGGTGCGGTGGGGCGGCGGGCCCGACCGCCCCGTCGACCTGCCCTCTGATCCGGACCACAGTAGGGGATGCGACAAGCCTGCGATCAGGACCTTAGTGAGCTTTGGCCAAGGGAGGCTGGCATCTGACGGTGACGAAGGAGCTGCTCATCGTCGCCAACCCCGTCCCTGGGTCCCGGCTCGCCTATCTGATGCGGGTGCCGCTGGGCGAGGGACTCGTCCTGCGCACCTCAGCCACGTGGCCACGCACCAATGCCCTCTACTGTCATCCGGTGCCGCTTGACGAGTGGCCGGAGACGGCCGAGGTGATCGAACGTGTGCCGTTGCGAGCCTGCGCCCGTCGTGGAGCGGCCATCGACCTGGTGGCGGCTCGGTCGCGGGAGAACCGCTCGCAGCTGGTGTTCACCCAGGTCCGGGGACGGGACGCGGTCTTCTGGCAATCGCCCCGCACCCGCAGGCAGGCCCGCCCAGCGGTCGGCCTACCCAACGCCCGGGCGGCGGGCATCAAAGAGCTGGAGATCACGGTGGACGCCCATGAACGCTACCCCTACCGCTTCGCCAACCAGCAGGTGCGCACCGTCAGACGGGCACTTCCCTGTGGCGACTACGGGCTGATCCTGGCCGGAGCGTTGGTCGCAGTCGTCGAGCGCAAGTCGCTGGCGGACCTGCTCTCCAGCCTGACCAGCGGCCGGCTCCGCTATGCCCTGGGCGAGCTGGCCACGGTCCCCCGTGCCGCCGTGGTGGTCGAGGACCGCTACTCTCGGCTCTTCAAGCAGGAATGGGTTCGCCCGAGCCTGGTGGCCGATGGCATCGCCGAGTGCCAGATCCGCTGGCCCACCATTCCCATCGTCTTCTGCGAGACCCGATCCCTGGCCGAGGAATGGACCCGCCACTACCTCGCCTTGGCGCAGGCCTGGGCCACGGCCGAGCCCGCCGCCATCGAGCGCATCGGCGCCCACGTGATGCCCGAGCGGCCGGTCCGAGATGGGGACGGACCGACTCCAGCGGAGATCAGAGCTTGGGCCGGGGCCCGGGGCCTCCCCATTGCTCCGCGGGGCAGGATCCCAGTCTCAATCCGCCAGGCCTGGGAGCTGGCCCGGGGTTCCCCCGAGGCGGGCGACCTGGCCCGAGGCGGGCGACCTGGCCCGAAGTGAGGCTCAGGTGCGCTCCGCCAGGGAACTCATGTAGTCGTCGAAGGCGCGCTCGCCGCCATTGGCCCAACCGGCTGCGACGGGCGGCGGCATGCTGCCCAAAGAGCCCCCCGGGCGTCCGGAGGCAGGTTCTGCAGCAAAAGGCCCAGCGCCACCGGTAGCCAGTGCTCCGATACCGCGGACATGCCGTGACGCCCCAGCTCCTGCCACTCCTCGACGCTGAGGTGCTCCGCGGCCAGGGGCAGGACCTCCAGCTCCGCCTCGCCCAGGTGGCGGTCGAGCACCAGGCGGAGCCGCTCCAGCGCCTGCACCAGTGCCTCGCCCGAGTCGGACCCACGAGCAGCTCCCCACCGGGCCCGCGCCGACTCGGCCGCGGGCAGCGCCAGGTGGATCTCCTGGTGCTCCATCTCCATGCGGTCCACGACCTGGAGGTGCCCCGCCGCCCGCTGCTTGAGCTTGGGCCAGAGCAGCTCGTCCTCGCCTTGTCGTGGACCTCCAGCACGTGGAGGATGAAGCCGTAGTGGTCGGCGATCAGGGTCGGCTGCCCGCCATCTTCCTCATCAACTCCGGTGATCCGCGCCGGGGTGGCCGCCAGCTCGCTGCGGAACACGCCGTGGATCATGAGCATGTCGCTTGTATCGGGACGCCCGGACTCTGCTGCCTGGGGCATGACCATCTCCCTCATCTCCGGTTGCTCGGTACTCGCCAAAGCAGGTGGGGGTGTAGTGGCCGCGGCTTTGGCCGCCGACTGGGAGTTCGGCTCGTCCCGCAGGGCCGGGCCCGGCCGTCAGCGCTACTGTCCCAGCCCCTCCAGGCGAGCCAGCAGCAGAGGATCCACTCCCTGGCGCGACCCGAGCCGCTCTTCGAAGTTCTCTTCTCCCACCCAGGCCTCGAAGGCGGGCCAGACCGTCTCCCCGTCTTCACCCGCTGGCAACCGGCCTGCTCGCTGCAGGGCCCGCCGGATCCGATCCAGCATCGCTTGGTCCACCGGCAGCAGCTGCTCTGGCTTGACCTTCTGGAAGTGAAGCCGCCAGAGGTCGAGAATGCGGTCGAGCTCGGGGATCGGGGTGGGGTGGTCCTCGACCCGGAGGTCCACCATGCGGTCGTCGAAACCGCCGTAGCCGCCGCCCTGGCGGACGACGAGCAGCGCCGCCGACTGCCTGCCCCGGCGGTCGCCGCCAGCGCTGTCGCCGGCTCGAAGCGCGCTCATCAGGCGGTCGAGCAGCTCCCCAGAGCTGGCCTCGAATTCGGCCAGCATGGCGTCTACCACCTCGGGCCCGAAAAGGATGTTGCCCTGGCAGGCGCAGCTCCGGCCGGTCCGCCCTCCGGCCCACTCGAAGCACTCTGAGCCGGTGTAGGTGGCGGCCTGGCCGTGGCGGTCGACCACCCCCAGCTGGCGGAGCTCCCGACCCTCGTCGTCACCGGTGAGTGCCTCCACCACCTCACTGGCCGGTCGACCCGACTCCAGCAGCGCCAGACCCCGGTCCTTGTAGCCGGTGTTGGCCAACGCCTGGGTCGCCAGCGCCCCCATCCCGGCCCGGGCCGCCGGGACGGCGCTGCCCACAGAAAGGAACTTGGAGGCGACCGCCACCCCCCAATCGAGCCCGTCGCTGGCGACGATGGAGAAGGTCGCGATCCAGGTGCGGCTTCGCCTGGTGGGGCCCACGGCTGGCAGGATACCGGGTGTAGGTGTCAGCTCAGGATCAGACGTCCGCCCCCGACAACGGCTCGGAGCCTGCCGCCGGCTCCGGGCTGGAGCTCTTCGAGTACGTGCCCGAGAGTGCCCTGGTGGTGGTGGCCCACCCCGACGACTGCGACTTCCTGGCGGCGTCGGTGCTCTCCGCCTGGACCCGCCAGGGCTGCCGGGGGGCCATCTGCCTGGTCACCGATGGCGACGCCGGCAGCGACGATCCCACCATCCCCCGGGGCGAGCTCAGCCGCATCCGTCTCGAGGAGCAGCGCCGGGCCGCCCTCCATCTGGGCGTGACCGAGGTCCGCTGCCTCGGCTATCCCGACGGGGTGCTGGAGAACACGCTGGCGGTCCGGCATGACCTGGTCAGGGTCATCCGCCAGCTCCGACCCGAGGCGCTTCTCACCATGAACCCCTCCAGCCTCTGGTTCGGCCGGGGCTATCTCAACCACCCCGACCACCGGGCGGCGGGTGCCGCCGCCCTGGACGCGGTCTTCCCCAGCGCCCGCGACTCCCGGGCCTTTCCCGAGCTGCTCCAAGACGAAGGGCTCCAGCCCCACAAGGTCCGCTTCGTGTTCGTCGGGGCGGCCGAGCCCGACATCGCCATCCCCATCCAGCCCCAGGATCTGGAACACAAGCTGGCGGCGCTGGGGGAGCACCATAGCCAGTTCGATGCCGGCGAGATGCGCGAGGGGATGGAGAGGGGAGCCCGGGAGGAGGGCCGCCGGGCCGGGGTGGAGATGGCGGAGAGCTACCGCTTCTTCGATCTGGTCCCCAATCCCTCCCAGCGCTCGTACCGCCGGGCCATGGTCGCTGAGCAGGAGGCACGGGCAAGCCAGGACCTGCCCCAGGTGCCAGACCCGGCCGGCGACTGGGGCTGACCCCGGGCGCTGGGGCGTCAGCCGCGGCCCAGCGTCGACGACATCCGCCGCCCGGATTCTCGTTCCGAGCGGGTGGGGGGCTAGGGGCTCAGCGCCACCAGGCCCGGTCGCCGCGGCCGGCACGCTTCCGGTGGATCAGGCTGGCACCACCCACGGATACCACCAAGAGAGCCCCGAGAGCGATACCCACCACCTGGTAGCCGAAGCTGACGGCCACGACCAAGCCGCAAACGGCCAGGGCCACAGCAGCGGCTCCGAACCGCTGAGCCAGGCGCTCCAGGCTCGCGCCCCAGTCCCGGCGCCGCTTGGGCCGGGGTCCCTCGTTGGGGAGCCGCTGCTCCGACAGCGCCTGCCACCAGGAGGGCGGGACCGAGGCGCCGGAATCTTTGGATTGGCGGTCCGGACGGCGGCGCGGGTCAGAGCCCTGGGGCATTCTCGAGACCTGTAGGGTTGGAAGTCGCCAAGAAGGCGACCGGAACGGCTCTAGGATAGCATTCAGTGACCGCGTTTCCGGTGGACGAATCCCTTACGCGGGACCTCTCCGGGAACGCCTCTGCGGCCAGTCGCTTGCGGTCCCTGCACCAGCGTATCGCCGGCTGTCACCGCTGCGTCGAGGCCGGGGCCCTGGAGCGGGCGGCCCCGGTACTGGCGGTGCCAACCGTCTCCCGGCTGGTCCTGGTGGGGCAGGCGCCCGGGCGGGTGGAGGAGGGGAGTGGCCGCCCCTTCAGCGGCCGCGCGGGCCGGATCCTCTTCCGCTGGCTAGAACGCGCCGGCCTGGGTCAGGAGGAGGAAGCCCGCCGGCGCGTCTACCTGACCTCGATCACCAAGTGCTTTCCGGGCCCGGCCCCATCTGGCGGGGGTGACCGCCGGCCCAGCCGGGTCGAGGCCGAGCTCTGTCGGCCGTTCTTGACGCGGCAGCTGCAGATCCTCGATCCCTGGCTGGTGCTGCTGGTGGGCCAGATGGCCTTGGCCCACTTCCTAGGCCCTATCCCCATGGAGCGGGCGGTGGGCCGGGTGCTCGACCCCGGCGGTGAGCCCTGGAGCGTGGAGGCGGCGGGCCGGAGCAGCCTCCGCCCGCTGTTCCTGCCGCTGCCCCATCCCTCGGGGGCCAGCCGCTGGCTCAACGACCCGGAGCACAAGTTGCGGCTGGAGGAGGCCCTGACGGCGCTCGGCAGGCTCGTGCGGGCGTCCCTACAGCCGCCCGATGGCGGGTCAGAGAGAGCCCGGATGACTTAGGAGCCGCGTGCCCCGCGTGGGGCTCGTGCCGTCCGGGCCGTGCCGGGGGCGGGTAGCCCGCCCCCGGCACACCATTCTCAGTAGTAGCCGCGGAACGAGGTGACCAGGGCGCGGATGTCCGGGGTCCCGATCCCGGTCGCCTGGTCGTAGCCGGGGGTCACGTAGTAATAGCCGTTCTGGTTGGTCGACTGCCGATATCCGGTGATGTCGTGGAACGTGTAGTTGCCGCCAAAGCCGCGCCGCTGACCGCGGAACTGAGACCCGTCGTTGAAGAGCGCGTACAGCAGGTAGTTGGCGTTGCCGGAGCGATATCCCTGGTAGGCGTCACGGTCGGCGAAGATCCCCGACCACAGTGGCGAGGAGAGGCTGGTGCCGCCGATGCCGAACCAGTCGCTGCCGAAGTAGCTGTCATAGAAGGCGCAGGCGCTGCTGGGAGCGGTACTGGTGCAATACTCGGTGTAGGGCGTGTACTCGTCGGCGTCGGCGGAAACGTCGGGCACCTCACGGCATGCCTGTCCGCCCGCCGCCAGGGAGCAGTTGCTCGGCCCATAGACGGTCTGGCGGTTGTTCACCCCCGGTCCGCGTTGGTAGGCGGGCCGGCCCCAGAAGATGCTGTGGCCGCCGCCACCGGCACCGCTGCTGGCGCAGTCGCTGAGCCCGGTCGCCGTCCCGTTGCAGAGGTCGTCAACGTTCCAAACCGACTCCACCCCTTGGGGGTAGCTCGGCCGGGGGTTGGTTCCCGGGTTGTCGCTCTCGAAGGAGGTTCCGCCGACACTGGTCACCCAGGGTTGGCTGGCGGGGTCGCCCACCTGCAGCCCGTACTGGTCCAGACTGCCGATCCCGTCACGGATGCAGCCGTAGGCGCCAGTGTCCCCGGCGGCCGCGAACATGCTCTGCCCCTGGGCCGCCATCTGCTCAAAGATGAGGTTCTCCGCCTGGGCATAACTCTGGCCCGCGTCGACCTCGCACTCGCCCCAGCTGGAGCTGATGGAGTCCGCCTGGTCGTCCTGGGCGATCTGGTTGTACTCGTCGAGCTCGGTCAGGCCGAGGTAGTCGTTGGGGGCGTTGTAGACCAAGATCCGCGAGATGTCGGGTGACAGCGAGAGCTCCTGCTCCAGGTCGGCATCCACCTCCACGTCACCGCTATAGCCGGGAAAGCAGGCGTCGCCGGTGGGGCAGGCGGTGGTCAGGGGACCGCCGTCGACGTTGACGTTCACCAGGCGTGGATGGTACCCACGCCCGTAGAAGGTCTGGGCCCATGTGGTGATGTCGGACTCGGTGTAGCCGGAGAGCTCGAACACCGCGAGCGTGGCGCCTGCCCCCTGGCTGCGCGGGCCCTGTTCGGGGGCGTCGTACATGCTGTTGGTCTGAGAGGGGGTGAGGCCGGTGCAGTCCGGTCCACCACCGTAGCCATAGGGGAACGCCGCCCCGGAAGTGATCTGCTCGGCCGTGGGATAAGGCGTCTCACAGCTGGACTTGCTGGATGGCGGCTGATGGTGGTGCTCAGGCAGGTCGTAGCTGCTGTGGGCCCGGACGGTGTTGGTCAGCCCGACCACGCCCAGGACGTCGTCCGCCAGCGAGGCCGGCACCGATACCTCCTGGGTGTTGGAGAAGAACGCGGTCCCCTGGGAATTGCGGTAGGTCTCGAGCGGGGTGGCGAAGGCCGCCTCCACCTGGGCGCTGCTGCCGGTGGCCCTGACGAAGTAGGGCGACGGGCTGGACTCGATCGCGAGCCCCTTGCTTTGGAGGTAGCTCTCCACCGTCGCCACCGTCGACGAGGCAGGAGCAAACTCACGCTGGAACTGTCCTTGAGCCAGCCAGCGGCCGTATTGTGAGCTCCCCGGCGTGTAGAGCTCGGTCAGGAGACTTTGCAAGCCGGAGTTGTTTGCCGGCTGCAGCACCACCTGGACCGTCATCGACGAGGTGCTGAGGGGGCCCGTCGCCGGCGCGTTCGCTGGGAGGTGGCTGCCAGCTATGGCCACCATCGGTGTCGGGCTGGGAGTCACGCCCGGCCCGGCTGCGGCAACTCCCCCGGCCCCTACGCCGATCGCCGCCACCGCCACCGCGGAGGCCAAACCATAGACGCGTAACCGACCGCTCAACCGGGGCATATAGCTCCTCCCCACGGAAACGACCGCCGAATTGAGGTGGCCCCCACCACCGCCAAGTGGTGCACCCACCTCGGGACGGTAGTACGTCCTGGCCCAAGCGTCAAGTCAGAACTTCCGAATTCCCTTCCCTTGACGGCGGCTATACTCGGCGGAGTTCGTGTTGGGGGAGTAACGCCTTGGATGCCAGCGCCGCGCCCGGTGCGTCAACCCCCGAGGACCGGGCGCCCCCTGCCATGGGCCGGCTCCGCCCCGAGAAGGGGCCGTCGGCCGAGGCCCAGCCCAGGACTGCCGACGACATCCTGGAGCTGATCTTCACCCCCACCCCCCGGGCCAGCCCGGCGGAGCAGGCGGAGCGTACCTTGCGCCGCCCCAAGCAGCTGGTGTACGTGGCCATGAGCAACCGCTGCTTCTACTGGCGGCAGCAGCTGACCAAGTTCGTGCTCGACGAGGGACGGGTGCCGGTGACGCCGTTCATGCTCTTCGACTACTACCTGCTCCACACGGTCCCCAAGGAGCTGGTGCGGGAGGCGATGAACAACCTCATCGCCCACTGCGAGGAGATGTGGGTCTTCGGCGCCCTCTCCCTGGGCCTCAAGGTCCAGGTGGGGATCGCCAAGCGCATGCGCAAGCCGGTGCGCTACTACGACATCAGCGACCTGCCCTACCGGGTGGTGGGGGTGCCCGAGTCGCTGGTGCCGGAGGAGCGCTGAGCCGACGCCAGAGCCAGGTGAGATGAGGAGGGCAGGATCATGATGGGCTTGTACGACCCGTGGGCGATGCTGGAAGCGAGGAAGCTGGAGATCGACGCCAAATACCAGATCCACCTCCAGAAGGAGGCGCACCTGGGGCCGGAGGACAAGGAGCGGCATCGACGCCACGGCGAGACCCTGCACCGGCTTCTGGCCCAGGTCGAGGCCGCCATGAGCAAGGTCAAGGATGGCACCTATGGCAGCTGCGACGACTGCCAGGGACCGATTGCCCAGACTGACCTCGCCCACGACCCCACGACCACGGCCTGCGCCAGCTGCAGCGGGCGCGAGTCGTCAGTCGGCTGAGTCCCTCCCGCTCCGGGGGAAGCCAGTTGCGTCAGGGGCCGACCTCGTCTAAAAGGCCCGTGGCCACGTCGTAGACGAAGCCGCGGACGCTGTCCTTGTGTGGGATGAAGGGGCTCTGCTGGATCCGCGCTATCGAGCCTCGCACGTCAGCCCACACGTCGCCGAACGCCCCCAGGGCGAAGGGAGGGCGGATGCCCGACTCCCTCTCGATTGCGGCCTCCACCTCCTCGTCGCGGAAGGTGAGCATGCCGCAGTGGCTGTGGTGGATCAGCATCACCTCCTTCGTGCCCAGAAGCCGCTGAGAGATGAGGAGCGAGCGGATGGCGTCATCGGTGACGATGCCACCGCCGTTGCGGATGATGTGCGCCTGCCCCTCCTTCAGACCGAGGATGCGGTCGATGAAGAGGCGGGAGTCCATGCAGGCCAGGACCGCGACCTGGGGAGAGGGGCTGGGACTGCGGGCTTAGCTTTGAAATTGCTCCGCATAGACGTGGTTGTTTTGCAGCAATTGGTCGGTTTCAGACATATGACCACTCCTCACCTTCCTCTCGCTTCCACCCGCCGGCAAGCACTCCTGGCCGGGGCGCGCGAATAGCGCTTGGCTCCTCCCAAAACTTTGCCGTCTAGGGCCGCGTCCCAGGGTCGGCAGGTGCCAGCGGCCAGCGGCTCGTCGTAAACCCCGCCACGAATCAGCGTGAGACCGAACCGGTGGGGATCCTGCAATCCATTGTCCAGCAAGGGCACCGCCGAACTCAACATCCAATGGGTCAAGGTCTGCGTCGTGGCGCAAACCAGACGGTGCCCCAGGACTTGCGCCGACGCGCGCCCACGCTGCTTGACACGGCAACGTCGTCTTCGGCGCGCCGGACACGGCGAGCGGAGTGGGCGACAGGCCATGCGTGCCTCGACGCCCGTCGCAACTGAGCCTCTGGCCTAAAGGCGCCGGATCAGGTCCCGCTCCAGGCTTCGGCGAGCCTCGGCGATCGAGGCCTGCTCGGACCAACCGCCGAGTCCCTGCTCCAGTTGCCGCGCCAGGGCGTAGCAGGCCTTGGTGGCCCGCAGCGCGTCGCCGGGGTCGACCCCCGGGGGTGGCTGCAGCTCGGTCAAAGGGACGCCGGACGACCATTGGTACGCGAAGCCGACGTGGTCCAGAGAGGGCCCCCGGCTCTCGGCCAGCCCGAAGCGGCCTTCGAGCTCGGCCAGCTCCCCCTGGGCCCGGCGCAGGCTCCGAGCCACCCGCTCCAACCTCGGGGTCGGAAGCCGCCGCCGGGCCGGTGCCCGGTTGGGATTGCGGTCCTCGCCGGCCAGCATCACCAAGGTGGCGCAGAGTTCGGCCGGGCCCATGCCCGAGAGCCAGCCCTCGGCGACGGCGCGGGAAACCAGGAGGGTGTTCTCGCCGTAGACCGCCGCCGCCAACAGCCCGAGGCGGCTGGGGCGGTCCTGGACCAGGTAGCCGAGCTCCTGCAAAACCGAGCGATAGGCACGGAGCTGGCGCCGGTACTCGTGCCTGCGGGACTCGGCCTCCCCGGCCTCTCCCTGGAGCGCCCCCTGGATCTCCGCCATCTCCCTGCGGCAGGCCTCGTGGTCGGGACGGATCGGGCACTGGGGGCAGGGGGACTGGGCCAGGCGGGCCTCCTCCAGGCGGAGCTGGCGCCGAAATCGCTCCAGCTTCCCCGCCGGATCCCGGGCATCCTGGCCGAACCGGCCCTGGCGCCGGTCGCGGAAGTGCTGCCGGCGCAGGAGCCGCGCCTGCTCCCGCGCCTCCGCCAGAGCCCGGCCGGCTCCGAGGAACTGGGTCAGGGTGCGCTCGCTGCAGGCGACGCGGGGATGGCGGAAGCGGCGCTGGCGCAGGTCCTCCAGGCGAGCCTCGAGATTGGGGCGGCGCTGGGCCAAGTTCTTCAGTGCCTGCAGCCGCTGGAACTGGCCGAAGGACTGCTCCAGCAGCAGCTCCGCCTCCTCCGGGGTGTGGCGGCGGAGCAGGTTCAGGGTCATGTTGTATGTGGGAGCGAACTTGGACTCGACCGCCATGTCGTTGCCGAGGAGGGTCTCGCAGACCACTCCCAGGTCGACCTCGGGGTCGCGGAGGATGACCCCGTGGCCGATCTCATCGATGCCCCGGCGCCCGGCCCGGCCCAGGAGCTGGGTCAGCTGGCCGCTGCGCAGCGGCGCGAAGTCGTGCCCATCGAACTTGGTGAAGGTGGATATGACACAGGTGCGAGCGGGCATGTTCAGCCCCAAAGCCAGGGTCTCGGTGGCGAAGACGACCCGCAAGAGCCCGCGCTGGAACAGCTCCTCGACCGTCTCCTTGACGTAGGGGAGGAGCCCGGCGTGGTGCATGGCGATGCCGCGGCGGAGCAGGTCCATGGAGAGAGAGCGGGCGTAGAGCTCGGCCTCCTCGCGGTCCAGCACCGCGCCCAGGCGTTCGGTGAGGACCTCATCGATCTCGAACTTCTGCTCCAAGGAGGTGAAGTCCACCCGGTGGGTCTGGCAGCGGGCCAGGGCCTCGCGGCAGCCGCGGCGCGAGAAGATGAAGTAGATGGCGGGGAGCATGTCCTGCTCCGCCAGTCGGTCCAGGACCCGCAACAGGTCGTTCTCCGAGGCCCACGCCAGGCGGCGGGCCCGGCCGGGGCGGTCGCCCTCCCGCTCCTGCTGGGCCTGCTCCAGGGTGCGGCGGTCGAGGTGGCCCTGCCGGTTCAGCAGCGGCAGCAGCTGGTTGCGCATGCCGAGCCAGCTGCGCAGCTCCACCGGCCGCTCATGGCGCACCACCACCGCCGTGTCGCCCCGGCGCTCGCTCATCCAGGCGGCGACCTCCTCGACGTTGGTGATGGTGGCCGAGAGCCCGATGAAGCGGATGTGCCCTGGGGCCTGGGTGATCACCTCCTCCCAGACGGTGCCCCTCGGGTACTCGTCGATGTAGTGGATCTCGTCCAGGACGACGAAGGCCACCTCCTCCAGCGACTTGGGGTCGTCGTAGATCAGGTTGCGCAGGATCTCGGTGGTCATGACCACCACCTTGGCCCGGGGCCTGATCGAGGTCTCTCCGGTCACGAGCCCGACTTGGGCCTCGCCGTGGCGTCGGCAGAGGTCGCCGTACTTCTGGTTGGAGAGGGCCTTGAGCGGCGAGGTGTAGAGCACCCGGCCGCCGCTCTGCGCCAGCGCCCGCCAGATGACCCACTCCGCCACCACCGTCTTGCCGCTGGAGGTGGGGGCGCTGACCAGCACCCCCCGGTGTCGCTCCAGGGCCGAGATGGCCTCCTCCTGGAACGGGTCCAGTGCGAATGGGAGGGTGGCTCGGAACTGGTCCAGCCCCGCTGGCGCCTCCGCTCTCAAGCCGAGGGCAGCTCCCGTGCCGGCGGGCTGGCCAGGCCGGTGTGGCGGTGGCTGTGGCGCCAGGCCAGGATCAACAGCGGCACCCCGATCACGAGCACCCCGATGGCGGTGAGCTGGGCCTGCTTCAGGCCGAAGGCGATCACCGGAACGTTGACCGGGTTGCGCAAGTAGAAGATTCCGATCTGGGTCAGGGGGTAGAGGATGACGTAGGCGATCCCCACCACCCCATCGGCCACCCCCCGATGGCGGAGCCAGATGAGAAAGCAGAGAACCAGGAGGATGACCAGCGCCTCGTAGGCGGCGGCGGGCTGGTAGGCGACTCCGAGGCGGGGAGCGAAGGTGTGGGGGTTGGTGTAGGCGGTGGCCCAGGGCAGGTTGGAGGGGTAGCCCAGGATGTCGCCGTTGATGATGTTGCCGATCCTGCCGATGGGCTGGCCCACCGCGGCGAAGAAGACCCCGGCGTCGAGCAGAACCCAGAAGTTGACCCGCTCCCGCCAGGCCATGAACAGGAGCGTGGCCCCACCCAGGAAGATGGCCCCGAAGAACGCCATGCCCCCCTGCCAGACGGCGAAGATCTCGAGCGGGTGGGTTATGTAGTAGGCGGCGCCGGACTGGAGGTCGTAGAAGAGCCGGCCTCCGATCAGTCCCAGGACGATGGTCCAGAAGGCGATCCGGCCGGTGAGGGCGCGGGGGACGCCGTGGCGCTCGGCGTAGGGCAGGGCCACCCAGAGCCCGACCAGGATCGCGACCGCGTAGCCGACCCCATACCAGTGGATGCTCAGCGGTCCCAGGTGGAAGACGGGGTCCAGTCCGATCTGGATGACGCCCAGACTCGGGCTCATGCCTGGATCAGCTCGATGTCCTGGCGGGTGAGCAGCGCCTCCCCCTTGCCCCCATCCTCGGCGACCCAGTCGGCCACCTTCTGGAGCATCTGGTCGGCGTGGCGACGGTCGTTGCTGACACAGGCGACGCCGATCACCGCCAGCTGCCAGGCATCGAGGCTGTCAACCTCGGCCACGGCCACGTTGAAGGTGCGTCGGACCCGGTGGGTCAGGGAGCTCACCACCTGGCGCTTGGCCTTGAGCGACTGGCTCTGGGGCAGGTGCAGGGTGAGGACCAAGCTGCCAATGACCACTGAGCCAAGTCTACGTGGGCGTTCTGGAGCCGCCGCCGAGCCCGGTGACGGCCCGGGCGGTTGGGCGGACGTACTTGTCAGGGCGCGTTTGGCGCCAGCTACGGCCTCGTCCACAGCGGCGCGCGGAGCGGTGGCGTCCCGAATGCGGGCGCGGTCACGGCCCCGGTGACCTGAAGTAGGCCCCAGGGGTGAGCCCGGTCTCACGGCGAAAGGCGGCGACGAAAGCGCTCGGGGTCTCGTAGCCGACCAGGGCGGCGGCCGCCGCCACCGTCCGGCCGTGGGCCAGATGGGGGAGGGAGGCCTGGATCCGGACCAGTCGTCGCCAGCGCGCGAAGGGCAGCCCGGTGCCGGTGAGGAAGGCGCGGGCCAGGGTCCGCTCGCTGGCTCCCGCCGACCGACCCCAGGCGGCAAGTCGGCGCTGGTCCGAGGGATCGGCCACCAGACCCTCGGCCACCCTGCGGGCCCGGGGATCCGGTGGCATTCGGACCTCGATCGCGGAGGTTGCCACCGGAGTCAGGAGGTCGTAGAGGACCGACTCCGCCCGGACCCGCGGGGCCTGTGCCAGGCTGGCGTCGTCGAGGTAACCGATGAGTTCGGCGACCAGGGCACCGACCGCGACCGGAGTCGCCTGCCGCCAGGGGATCGGGCACATCCCCGGTCGGAGGTACAAAGAGCGCAGGGTGGCGGCTCCCGACGCCCCGGTCTCGTGGCCGACGCCTGCGGGGATCCAGAGGCCTCGGCTTGGGGGCAGCACGTAGGTCTTGGGGTCGGTGGATACGATCAGAACCCCCCTGGGACCCCAGGCCAGCTGATGGTCGGTGTGGGAGTGCCACTCGAAGCGGTCTCCAGACTCCATCGGGAAGTCAACCACGATCACGCCAGCACCGGCGCTGGACCAGCACTCACTCTGTCTGTCCTGCGACATTGGATGTCAGGCTACGCGCTTGGCGCGAGTCTTTGGGCCGCATATCGTCGCAGCTATGAACACGAGCCATCTCCGACTCTGCTCCAGCCGGCGCTGGGCAGAGGGACTGCAGTCCGAGGTGCTGGAACCGCTCGCCGCCCGGGTTCCTTTGGGCGACGAGATGCTGGAATTGGGACCCGGTCCCGGCGCCGCGACCGCCTGGCTCTGCCGGCGGGTCAGGTCGCTGACCGCAGTCGAGATCGACGGGGCGGCGGCTGAGCGACTCGCGGCTGAGTATTCAGGCACCAACGTCCGGGTCGTGGTCGGTGACTGCTCCAAGACCGGGCTTCCACGATCATCGTTCGACTCGGTAGGCGCGTTCACCATGCTGCACCACCTCCCCACGACCGCGAGGCAATTGGCGACCCTGAAGGAGGCGTACCGAGTGCTCAGGCCGGGCGGGGCCCTGCTCGGCTGCGACAGTCTCGCCAGCGCCGGCCTGCACCAGTTCCACAGTGGCGACACCTACAACCCAGTAGACCCCGCCCGGCTCTTGGTCATGCTCCAGTCCCTGGGGTTCACCCAGATCATGCTGCTGGTCGACCCCGATCTCGTGTTCAGCGCCCGCAAGCCGGGTCGCGCCTCGCGGCCAGCGTCTGCGGCCTTGGCCACCACCGATCAGGACCGCGTCGATGAGCCAGCGGGCTGACGGGTCTCTCGGGGGGGGCGACCCCGACGCCACGGCGCTCAGGGTGGCCGTAGTCGGCCTGATCTGGTTCGCAGCCGGCGCTGAGGAGATGCTGCTGACGCAAGCGTCCGCCGAGAGCGAGGTGGGGGAACCTGGTCGCTGGGCGGCCGTGCCCACGGTGGCTCACAACGCGGAGTTCCGCGAAGAGCAGGTGACGCGTCTCCACGCAGTCTGTCGGGGGCGGAGACCCCAGGACTTCCCCAGAATCGACCACCGCGCCGACGCTGTCTATCGCCGCTACTGCAGTGGGGGGATGGCCGTCGCCCTGCGCGCCAGCCGCGACACGACGGAGGCGCTCACCGATGGGCTGCTGGAGGTCTCGGAGAGTGACCTGCTCGATCCCTCCCGCCACGCCTGGTTGCGTGGTCGGCAGCTTTGGCTCCAGGTGGTGGTGCGAGGCTTCTGGCACCCGACCGCACACGTGGGTGACTACTATCTCGCGCACCACCAAGGGCGGCGGGCGCTGGCACTTCATCGCCGAGCGGTGGCGGTGGCCCGCAACCTCCAGGCGCCGGCCCCCGCTCTGGGGATGGCCCTCTACAGTCTCGGGTGCGCCCAGGTGAACTGTGGTCGGTCGGCACTGGGGATCAGGACGCTCGGCGAGGCATTCCGGCGCAACGGTGACTTGAGGGAGCACGCTCGCGGCGACCCGGACCTCGCCAACCTGGTGGCCCAGGGCCGGCTGGAGGTGGGTTCGGGGTCAGCTTGACACCCCTGCTGATCCTCCTGGCGGTGGCCTTCGCCTGGAGCATGGGCGCCCACTACACGGGTGCGTGCATGGGGATGCCCCGCGCGCTGGGGGTGCTCAGCGCCAGGAGCGCGCTTCTGCTCATGGCCCCTCTCTGCCTCCTGGGGGCGACCTTCGCCAGCCATGCCGCCCAGGGCACGGTCGCCCACGGTCTAACCACTGGTGACCTTGGGACCGGGTCTGAGGTCGTCGTGGTGGCGGTCGCGTTTACCCTGACCACCCTCTACAACTGGGCCAGGGTCCCCACCAGCACCATCCAAATTCTGATCTTCTCCCTGCTGGGCACGGCTCTCGGGGTGGGCGTTGGGGTTCACTGGCAGGTGGTGGGGCTGCTGGCGGGGGTGTGGCTGCTGGCGCCCCTGGTGGCGGCCTGTCTCGGGTTCGGCTTCACCCGGCTGCTGGACATGGTGCCGCACCTCCTCATGGCCTCGTCTGCTCCCCGCTGGCTCGGCCTGCCACTGGTGATCGTCGGATGTGTTGCGTCATTCGCCATGGGAGGAAACGACGTGGTCAACGCCGCCGGCCCCCTGGTCGGCGCGGGCGCACTCTCCCCGCTGGCGGCCGGAGCGCTGGGGGGAGTGGGGTTGGCTCTAGGGGTGCTCACCTGGGGCAGACCCCTGCTGCAGCGGGTGGCCTTCGATGTGGTTCGGCTCGACCCGGCGATGGCGACGGCCGCCCAAGGGGTGCAAGCGATCGTGGTCCTGGTGGCGGTGAGCCTGGGTCTCTTCACCTCGATGAACCAGGCACTGATCGGCGCCATGGCCGGAGCCGGGCTGGCCCGGGGTCGGAACACCGTGCGGGCTGCGATGGTGCGGGGCATCGTCCGGGGCTGGGTGCTGGGGCCTGCAGCGGGAATCGCCCTGGGCTACTTGGTGAGTCATGGTCTGCGGTGGGACGGCGTGCAGCTCCAGTGAGCCTGGCCGGGGTAGGCATGACCAGAGGGGAGCGTCTGCTGTCCTCAATCGGTGAGCACTACCGCCGCCAGGTCTCCCACTGCGCGATCGACCAGGGAGCCTGGTGGGCACCCTCCAGTGCCCGCTCGACGCTAGTTTGCACGCCTCACAACGCCAGCGGGCATCGGCCGGCAATGTGCCGCAATGGCGAGTGCCATGCGGCTCACAAACTGATCAAAGCCACGGCCACTGCCGCGACGGCCAGGCCCAGCTTCTGCAGGCGGCTCCAGCGCTCCCCGAGCATCAGGCGGGCCAGGACGATCGTCATGGCGGGGTACAGCGAGCTGATCACCGCCACCACCGCCAGCATGCCCCGTCCGGTGGCGCTGAGAAAGAGGACGTTGCCAATCCCGCCGAGGATCCCTGCCGGGACGGCCAGTCCGACCACTCGCCGGGAGTCGCGGCGGATGTTCCCCGACCTCAGGGCTTGGGCGCCGATCAGCAGGACCGCCAGGGACTGTCCCGGGACCAGGGGCCAGGTCCCGGCGGCGGTCCCCGCCCGGTCCAGGGCGATGAAGAGCAGGGCGAAGCAGGCTCCCGCCGCCACTCCCTCCAGGAAGCCGGATCGGGTGGCTGAGTCTGCTCCTTTCTTCCAGGAGATCAATGCCACCGCCGGCAGCGCCAGGCCGATCCCCAGAAGAGCCAGCGATCCCGGGCGGTTGCCCAGGACCAGGCCAACCGCGGCCGGCAAGAGTGCGGTTAGGACCCCGGATACCGGTGCCACCACGGCCATCTGCCCCCTGCCCAGCCCGCGGTAGAGCGCCACGGCCCCGAGGCCGCTCCCGACCCCGCTCAGGGCGCCCCAACCCAGTTGCCCCAGATCCGGCGGAGCGCTGGGGAGCACGAAGAGCCCGACCACCGCGGCCAGCAGACCGAAGGGCTGCACCAGCAGCGCCACCACGCTGGCGGCGCCACGTCGGCCCCCGAGTCCGGCCAGGTAGTCGGACGAGCCGTAGCCCAAGGCGGCGAGCAAGCTCAATACGATGGCCACGGACGGAATCGTGCTCCTCTCAGATGCGGCCGGGGGCCGGCTCTCCCCGCGACCGGGGACGGGCCGCCGGGTCAGGCCGCGGCGCGCCGCCCGTGACCCATCCGCGCTACCGGCCGGGAGGGTGCGACCGCTTCAGCAGGGAGCGGCGGCAGCGACCCCATCAGGGCCGGCTCCCGGTACCGCTGGGGGCCACAGGCGGGCCCAAAGCGCCGAGCAGGCCCGGGCTCAGCCCACCTGCCGCAGCATTTGCACCGCCACGTTCTCCCGCCGCTCCTGTCCCACTGTGGTGGTGCCGCCGTGCCCGGGATAGAGGACCGTGTTCTCGGGGAAAGCGAGCAGCTTGGTGAGCACCGACATCAGCTGGCGCTGCAGGTCGATGTCGGGCAGGTCGGTGCGCCCCAGGTTCCCCTTGAGCAGGGTGTCGCCGGTGAATACGTGGTTGCCCACCTTGAAGCTGAGCGACCCCTCGCTGTGGCCGGGGGTGGCCAGTACCTCCAGCTCGAAGTCACCGAAGGGGAGCCGGTCGCCGTCGTTGAGGTAGTGGTCCGCCGAGCGTAGGAAGGTCTTGGCGTCGAGCAGGCTGAGCGCTGTCTCTCCGCCCACTTGGGCCTTGACCTCCTCCTTGGCCCCGGCGTGGTTGCGGTGACCGTGGGTGCAGCAGAGGTGGCGCAGCTTGAGCCCCTGGCACTGAGCCACGATCTTGGCCGCGTCCGCCCCGGGGTCGATCACGACCGCCTCCTTGCTCCGGGCGCAGGCGACTACGTAGCAGTTGGACTCCTCAGTCCCTTGCACCCTGACTCGGGCGATCTGCAGCCGGGGCCGGGGGGGAGGCTCCTGCTTCAGCCCCGCACCTCGCGCTGCTCCTGGAACTTCTGCCGCAGCTCTTCCAGCGACTCGAACTCCTCCATCGCCGGCTTGGGCATGCGCTGGTAGGAGTGGGGGAACTTGGCGTGCTGCAGCGCCGCCAGCACCATCTCCACGTCCTCGTCGGTCAGGCGGTAGAGATGGCCGTGGTCGGCGCCCGGCTCCGTTCCCAGGACCGGCGCTTGCACCGGCTCGGTGTCGCTGTCGCTGAGCAGTGGCGACACCGCGGTGCGGGCGCGCAGCGCCACCGGCTCCGGGGGCGCGTCGCGGCGGCGGTTGGTGGGCACCCGGGTCGGTTGGAAGAGCTGGGCTGAGCCGCTGAGGCTGGCGCGCTTGAAGGCCATGGCTAGCGTCCCTCCTTGGTGATCACCGCCTCCGCCAGCTGGCGGTAGGCGGTGGCGCCGTCGGAGTCGGTGGCGTACTGGAGGATGGACTGCCCCACCAGGGGGCACTCGGCGAAGCGGATGCTGTCTGTCACCTGGAATGGGTAGACCAGGCGGCCGAAGTGGGACTGGACGTCGTTGAGCACCTCGTTGGCATGCACCGTCCGTCCCTTGTGGATGGTGGGGAGGATGCCGTGGATGCGCAGCCGGGGGTTGAGTTTGACCCTGACGCGCTCGATGGTTCGCTGCAGCTGCTCCATTCCCTTCATGCCAAAGTACTCGCACTGCAGAGGGATGACCACCTGGGTCGCGGCAACCAGGGCGTTGAGGCAGAGCAGCCCCAGCGAGGGGGGGCAGTCGATGACGACGTAGTCGTAGTCGCCGAGGATGGGGGCCAGCTTCTCCTGCAGCACCGATTCCCTGCCGATCTCGGTCACCAGCTGCAGCTCTGCCCCCGCCAGCTCCACGTTGGCGGGCAGGAAATCCACCCCCAACCCGGGGGAGTGGAGCCTGACGTCCACGGCCCCCACCTGGTGCTCGCAGAGCATGTCGTAGACCGTGAGCTGTAGGTCGTCAGGTCGGGAGACGCCCATGTTTACGGTCAGGTGTCCCTGGGGGTCGAGGTCGACCGCCAGGACCCGGACCTGGCGCTCTCTCAGCGCGCTGGCCAGGTTGACGGCGGTCGTGGTCTTGCCGACGCCGCCCTTCTGATTGGCAACGGCCAGGATCTCCACCGGGGCCGACTTGTGGTTGTTGGAAGCCATGGGACGGGGGCACCTCGGCTGGCGGCTGCCCATCTGAAAGATCGGCATTGCGGCAGCCTGCCGCTATCATATGGCGGCCCGTCGCGCCACCGGGCCAATCCGGCTCTGGCCCAACCCCCCTTGGGGGTTGGCGGACGGTTCCCAGAGCAACTCTCGTAGCGACAACCACCGTCACCCGACTGACCGCCCCGTGCCGGGGCCACCTTTGTTGCGGAGGATGGCAGCCTTGGCTGATGTTGGCGAAGCCCCCAAATCGAAGCTTGAGGCCGCCGACGAGGCGGTACGCCTGGCTCTCGACAGCCGCTGGCAGGAGGCGCTGGTCCTGAACGACGAGCTGCTGACTCGCTTCGGCCCCGACGCCGACACCTGCAACCGCCGGGGCAAGGCGTTGCTGGAGCTGGGCCGCCTGGGAGACGCCGAGGCCGCTTACCGGACCGCGCTGGAACTGAGCCCTGGGAACCAGATCGCCCGCCGCCAGCTGGCGAAGCTGGCCGAGCTGCGCGCCGGTCGGGAGGAGGTGGCCCCAGTGCAGGCGGCGGTGGACATCGCCCTCTTCACCGACGAGCCCGGCAAGACCGCGATCACCAACCTGCTACCCGCTCGAGGCGTCGGCTCCAGGGCGGTGGCCCCGGGCGACCCTGTCCAGATCGAGGTCCGGGAGGAGACGGTGGTGGTGCGCAGCCTGAGGGGCTTGGAGCTGGGGGGCATCGAACCCCGGCTGTCTCAGCGGGTGGCCAAGCTGAGCCAGGGCGGTAACCGCTATGCCGGCGCCATCACCCACGTCGACGAGGCCGGCATCCAGCTGATCCTTCGCGAGACCTACCAGGCCCCCGAGCTGGCCGGGACCAACTCGTTCCCCTTGCGCAAGCTCCGGGAGATCAGCTACCGCCCATATGCCAAGGAGCTGGCGGGTGCTCGCGAGGAGGAGCCGCCGTCGCGGGGCGACGACGACGAGGAGCACTCGGGACCGGCGCGGGACCCGAGCGGACCCGAGCTCGAGGAGGGGTTCGCCGAGGTGGACGAGGCCGAGGGCGAGGCCGAGGTCGGGGCCACCGACGACGACGACGCGCGCCCGGAGGATGAGTACTGAGCCCGGGACCCCCGAGCCGCCGAACCTAGGTTGGCGCGCCCACCCTGGGCTCCTCGGTCACGACGGAACCCCCTGCACCTGACCCAAGGGTGGGGGGCGGTCGCCAGGCCAGAGCAGCGGCCGCTCGAAGACGGTGCGCAACACGACCGAGGAGCGGCTGCTTATGCCGGAGTGGTGGTCGCGCAGCGAGGCCAACAGCCCGGCCAGCTGGGCTGCGGATTGCACCCGCACCTTGGCCATGTAGCAGTCGTCCCCCGCTACCTCGTGCAGCTCCAGCACCGCCGGCTCTCGGGCTAGCTCGAGCTCGAGCCGCCGCCGGTCCTCGGACGGCCCCTGGATCCGGATCGCGACCAGCGCCGCCGTCTCGGCCCCGACCCTCTCCGGGTCGACGAGGGCCGAGTAGGCGAGGATGGTGCCCGAGGACTCCAGCTTGTGTACGCGCTCGTGCACCGACGGGGCCGAGAGGGACACCCGTTCTCCCAGGGCCGCCCAGGTGCTCCGGCCGCCGGCGGCCAGAAGCCCCAGCAGCTGCCGATCGGTGTCGTCCATGCGTGAGTTCTTCAGATCCCTTAGGCGCTATGCTACCACTGCCCCACGAATGTTAGGGCATCGCGCTCCCTAAGAGATGATCATTAGCCAAGTACGCGGGCGGGTGGCGATTCCTGCGGCATGGCGCGCCTGGGTCGCGCTCCTGGCCGTCTACTTCCTCTGGGGCTCCACCTACACCGGGATCCAGGTGGGGGTGCGCGAGTTCCCCCCTCTCCTTCTGGCGGGCACCCGCTACGTCGCCGCCGGGGTCATCCTCTACCTCCTGGCCGGGCGCCGGGGCGGCTGGCGCCACCTTCCCGCCCGCTGGCAGTTGCCCAGCCGGCGCGAGGCGCTCAGCGCCGGCGTGGTCGGCCTCCTGCTCCTGCTCGGCGGAAACGGCCTCCTGACCGTGGCCGAGGTCAGGGTCCAGTCGGGGCTGGCGTCACTTTTGATCGCGACCGTGCCCCTCTTCATGGCGGTGCTGAGCCGCCCCCTCAAGGGCAGCCGGCCTCTGGGGTTGAGCGGCTGGTGTGGCATCGGACTGGGCTTGCTGGGTCTGGTGATCCTGGTGGGTCCCGGTGCCAGCGGCCACCTGGACTTTCTCTGGGCGCTGGTGCTGCTGTTGGCGGCGTTCCTCTGGAGCGTGGGCTCCCTCTATGCTCAGCACGCCCCCCTGGCGAGCAACGTCCTGCTGGCCTCGGCGGTGGAGATGTTGGTCGGCGGCGCGGCCCTGCTGGTCGCCGGACTGGTCACCGGCGAGGGCGCGCGGGTCCACCTGGGTGGGGTCGGGGCCCCGGCGTGGATCGCCCTGGCATGGCTGATCCTGGCCGGCTCGCTGGCGGGATACACCTGCTACACCTATTCGCTCAAGGCCATGCCGGCGACCACCGTCGCCACCTACGCGTACGTCAACCCCCTTGTCGCGCTGGGGCTGGGATGGCTGATCCTGGGGCAGGGTCTTACCCTGGGAGCCGCGGTCGCCGCCCTCTGCATCACCCTGGCCGTGATCCTTATGGTCAGTGGCCCGGCCCTGGCCCGGCGGCGGCTACGGCGCCGGCCCTGGTGGCGAGGGGCTGGTTGACCGCGGGTCCTGGGAAGCGGTCCCGGCCCGGGCGAGGGTGGCGGCCTCGAGCTCCCCTTGGACCTGGTCCTCGCGCCAGCGTCTGGAGTAGAGCCGGATCGCCGCGACGCAGACCGCCAGGACTCCGAAGAAGCCCAGGATCAGCAGGATCCAGGCCGGCAGATAGCTCTCTTGAGGCATGCGGCAGGCCCTGGCGGCATGGCCCTGGAGGTTGGGGCAGGGGGCGCCGTTGTGGGCGAAGGTGTTGACCAGGAGGATCGCTCCTACGACGAAGAGGATGAAGGTGATCCCCAGGACCACCAGCAGTGCCGGCACCGCCCGCGGCTGCTCCAGCCAGCCCTCGCCCGTACGGGTTTGCGTGTCTCCCATTCCCCGATCCTAGCCCCGACCCGGCACGCCGTTGCCGGGGCGGCGGCACCCGGCCCAAGGCCGGTTCAGAAGAGGACGGTGCGCATGCTCCCGATGCGCTGGAACCCGGTCCGCTCGTACAGGCGGATGGCGGTGTCGTTGAAGTCGTTGACGAACAGGGTCACCCACTGCGTGTCCCGGAGCAGGCGGTGGCAGAGGCTGGCCATGGCCCGGGTCGCGCGTCCCTGGCGGCGCAGGGCGGGGTCGGTCCAGACTCCCTGGACCTGGACCGCCTCCGGGGTCACCGAGGAGCACTCCGCCTTGAACGCCACCCGCCCCTCCTCCATCCAGACATGGACCCAGCCGCGGCGGATCAGGCCCAGGATCCGCTCCCGGTAGCCGACTGGGTCCACCAGCAGGGGATCGAACCCGACCTCCTCCAGGTGCATGGCGGCGCCGGCCCGGACCAGTGGTTCCAGCTCCGCCACCCGGGCCTGACGCAGAGGCGGCGCGGGGTCCGGCGCCGGGGCCACGGTGGCCAGGTCGACGGCGTAATGGGGCTGGTCGGCGCGCAGGCTCCGCACCGGCGGGAGCCGGTCCCCCAGCTGGGCCTGCAGCCTGGCCACCTGCTCCTTGGGCCCGACCATGAGCTGGATCCAGGGCAGATGCGGCCGCAGCGCCCTCCCCAAAGCATCCAACTCCACCGCCCGGGGGGCCCAGGGGACCACCAGGGGCCCGCGCATCACCACCCCGCCCAGCCCCTTGCCGGAGGTGGACTCCACCCCGATCAGCGCCCCATGGCGCAGCGCCCCCTGGCGTATCTCGCTGCGGAGGAAGACCGTCTCCAGCGGGTGCTGCTCCAGGCAGGCTTCGACTGAGGTGGCGTCCGAGGCCCACAGCGGGCGGGTCCGGGGCTGGCGCTGGAGCGCCCGCCGCAGCATCTGCCGACTATCCGGGCTTCTGGGACGGCTGACGCGGGCGGGTCAACTTGACGTCGAAGTCGGCGAAGTAGGCGTGCGCGGCGCGGTCGACAAGCTCCTGGCTCAGCACCGCGGGCTGGCCCAGGTAGCGGGCGGCGGTCACCACCTGGCTCACCAGGTCCCGGGGATGGCATCCCCTGAGGGGGCGGTCCACCGGCTGGTAGTGGGTCTTGAGCAGGTGCTCGACGGTTCCCTCGTCGAAGTCGACGCCACTCTCGTCGCAGACCCGACGGAAGATGGCCCGGAACTCCTCCGGGCTGGGGTCGGGGACCATGGCCTTGTAGCGGACCCGACGCAGGAAGGCCTCGTCCACCAACTCCGCCGGGTCGAGGTTGGTTGAGAGCAGCAGCAGCGTGGCGTAGGGGACGGTGACCGTGGTCCCGGCCCGGGCCACGCTGAGGTGGTCGACCCCATTCTCCAAGGGGACGATGAGTCGGTTGAGGAGCTCCTTGGGGGAGATCACCTGGCGCCCGAAGTCGTCGACGTGGAGGATGCCCCCGTTGGCCTTGACCTGCAGCGGAGCCTCGTAGAACCCGAGCACCCGGTCGAACGAGGGCTCCAGCTGCTGTGCCCGCAGCTCCCCGCCGGTCCGGACCACGGGGCGCTGGATCAGGACCCAGCGCTGGTCGTGGGGGATGGTCGCGCCCTTGATCCGGTGGTGGTGGGTGGGATCGAAGACGCGCACCACCTCGCCATGGACGTAGAGGGCGTAGGGGATGAATATGGGACTGCCCAGGACTGTGGCACACGCTCTGGCGATCGAGCTCTTGCCGTTGCCGGGGGGGCCGAAGAGGAAGAGCGCTTGGCGCGCGATCAGGGCCGAGCCCACGGTGTCCACCACGTCGTCGGAGAGCACCAAGTCGCCGAGGGCCGCCCGCATGACCTGGTTGTTCACCCCGGTGGGCGGCTCAGCCAACCCGGCGGCGCTGGCAAGGTAGTCGGTCATCGGGACCGGGGCCGGTCCCGCGTACTGGCTCAGTTGCAAGGTCTCCCTGGCCCGCTCGCGCCCGGCCGCCGTGAGCATGTACTCCAGCCCCTCGGTGAAGTCGTCGTGCGAGGCGGTGCCGCTGCGGGCCCCGGTGGTGGCGCAGAAGGTCTCCTTGGTGAGGAAGAAGACCGCCTCGCCGGTGACCTTCCAGGGAAGGCAGGTCAAAGTCGCCAGGGCGTGCCCGGAGAGGTTGCCGCGCAAGTACAGGATCCGCAGCACCAGATCACAGATGAAGGAGAAGGGGATGCCGAGGTCGCTCCCGGTGCCCGGTGGCTCGGGCCGGAAGAGCACCGCCTCGTCCGCGGCCTGCGACGCCACCCGGGGCCGGGTCGCGGCGGGGCGGGCCGAGGGCGGGGCGGGGGCCGGTTCTTGGAGGGCGCTCATCCTCTGCATTGGCAATCTAACCGCTCCACCGGGGGCTTGGCACGGTGCGGCTCAGTCTGCCCCGCCGGCCGAGAGCCGATGCCGCCGTAGCCGGATTGGAACTGGGAGCGCGGGGTGCCGCGCGCTGGGAGGGGCTGGCTGTCACACCGCGTGGCACCCTCACTAGTGCACGGATCTCGGCCCGGGTCGCGGGCCGGGGTTGCGGGCGGTGAGCCTTGGCGGCACGGCGAGGCGTCTCCCCGGCGGGCCCAGGGCGCACGGTGACGGGTGGCCGCCGCGTGGCCCGCACACGCATCAGGCCTACCATGGTCACGGTGGTCGACGTGTCTATGGCGCCGTTTCGCTCACTGCTTGCGACGCCAGCCCCCTGCGTCCTGATTACCTACCGCAAGAGCGGGACAGCCGTCGCGTCCCCCGTGTGGTTCCGCTTCCACGACGGCGGCTTCGAGGTGGTGATCGCACAGAGCGACGTGAAACTGCGGCGTCTGCAGCACCGCCGCGATTGCTCCTTGCTGATCTTCGAAGCGACCCCGCCGTTCCGCGGTGTCCGGGTGGAAGGCACGCCGACACTGGTGCCCGACCATCACCACGAAAGCCGAATGGCGATAGCGGGGCGTTACCTCGGGAGGGAGCGTGCTCAAACCTTCGTCGAGCAGCGACGTGAGCCTGGTGTGGTCCTGCGGATGAGTGCCGAGCATGCTCGCACCTGGGACCTGAACGCGATCCTTCCCACCGCCTGATGTGAGGCACCGAGTCGTCTAGGGGTCGCGAGACCGTGCCTCATGGCACCGGGCGCGTTTCGCCGCCCTGCTGGCCGCTGATCTCAAGACGGCCCGCGCCTGGGCCATCTAAGGAAGACCTGCGCTGGCCCTGGACCTACCACGGCCCCGCCCATGGACGACGACACAGGCAGCAGTGGTGCTTCTGGGCTACCCACTCCCAGCTCACCCCCGTGGTCGCCAAGGCCCGGATGCTGAAGCGCTACCTGGCTGGTGTCTCGCCTACTTCCGGCACCGTATCACCAGCGCCGGCTGTGAGAGCCTCACAGCCGCGTCCAAGCGGTCCGGTGGGCTGCCCGCGGCTTCCGTACAGCGAGCACCTCAAGACGTCCGTCTTCTTCCACTGCGGGGGGCTCGAGCTCTACCCGTCTACCCACTCAATTCCCGGATGAGTGCTTTGCGGAGGCCGAGGCAGCTGGTACCACCCCCTAACCCGCGTTCCCGTGGCGAAGTGGTCGGCCGGTGGCCTCGGGCCAGCGCCGACCCCGGGCGGCTACCAAACTGGGGCTGACGTCCGCCCAGCGTGAGCGCCATCGCTTACGTATGGCATCGGCGGAACCGGCTCCGCCGACCAATACCGCGAGCGCCGGTGAGGCAAACCTGTCCATCCCATAAATATGCAATCATCGCGGGGTGTCCGGGTCAAGGAGAGCCCTGCGGGTCGGGGTCTGGGGTGCGACCGGCTACGCCGGAGCAGGGTGTGTCCGTCTGCTGATGGATCACCCCAACGTCGAACTGGTGGCGCTGGGCTCTGCCGCCTCCGCGGGCAGGAGACACGCCGATGTCTGTCCGGGGTCAACCTGTCACCTGCTCCTTACCGACGAAATAGATGCGGCAGGATGCGATGCGGTGATCAGTGCGGCGGCTCCTGGCGAGGCGGCGAAGCGGGCGGCCGACTGGCTCGCCCAGGGGGCGGTGGTCGTCGACACCTCCCCTGACTTCAGACTCCAGTCGGCCGCCGAGTTCAGCTGCTGGTACGGCGGTCCCCACCCCGCCGCGAAGCTGCTGGAAGAGGCCGTGCTCGCTCTCCCGGAGCTGCGCCCGGAGCTGCTCCAGGGCGCCGGTCTGCTGGCGTTGCCTGGATGTTTTTCCACGGCGGTGATCCTCGCCTGCGGGCCCGCGGCGCGCGCCCACCTGGTGGCGCCGGAGGTGGTGGCGGACGGCAAGACCGGGGTCAGCGGCGCCGGCCGCTCGGCCTCCAGCGACTACCTCTTCTCCGAGCTCAACGAGTCCGCCAGCGCCTATGCCCTGGAGGGTCACCGCCACCGGCCCGAGATGGAGCGGGCGCTCGGGGAGCTGGGAGGCCAGCCCCATTCAGTGACCTTCGTGCCTCATCTGGTGCCGATGACGAGGGGGCTCCTGGTCACCTGCTATCTCCGGCTGCGTCAAGGCGTCTCCTTGGAGCGCGTGCGCCAGGTCTACCGCGAGTGCTACCAACACCAGCCCTTCGTCGCCGTCGCCGACAGGCCCGTCCCCACCAAGCAGGCCTCCAACACCAACCACTGCTGGGTCAGCCTCGCGCAGCAAGGCCAGCACCTGGTCGCCTCGGCGGTCCTGGACAACCTGGGCCGGGGAGCGTCGGCCCAGGCGGTCCAGGTGCTCAACCTCCGCTTCGGGCTCGAACCGGGGGCCGGCCTGCGGGCAGTGCCCCAGTGGCCCTGAGCCCGGCTTTGGACTCGCCCACCCGAGGTCTCGGCGTGACGGCACCCCGAGGCTTTCTCGCGGGAGTCGCCTGCGCAGACATCCGGGGGGCCGGGTCGGCGCGTCCGGACGTTGCCTTGCTGGTGAGCAAAGAGAGGGCGGCGGCCGCCGGCGTCTTCACCCGCAACCGGGTCAAGGCGGCGCCGGTGGTGGTGAGCCAGCTGCATCTGCGGCGGGGGTTCGCCCGAGCGATCGTGGTCAACAGTGGCAATGCCAACGCCTGCACCGGTGCCCAGGGATTGGCCGACGCCTTGCTCATGGTCCAGACCACGGCCGATGCGGTCGACTGCTCGCCCCAGGAGGTGCTGGTGGCCTCTACTGGGGTAATCGGTCGGGAGCTGCCGCTGGAACGGGTGCGGCAGGCGATCCTTGGCGCCGGGCAGGATCTGACCCCGGAGGGTGGCCCGCTGGCGGCGGCGGCCATCATGACCACCGACACCCGGCCCAAGGAGGCGAGCTGTCACTTCCAGGCGGCAGGCATCTCCCACCGGGTGGGTGGGATGGCCAAGGGGGCGGGGATGATCCATCCCGACATGGCCACCCTGCTGGCCTTCGTCACCACCGACGCCCGGCTGAGCCCGTTGGCGCTGCGAGGGTTGCTGGGACGCGCGGTCGACCTCAGCCTCAACACCATCAGCATCGATGGCGACACCAGCACCAACGACTCCTGCATCTGCCTCGCCAACGGTGCCGCCCGGGGTCCGGAGCTGACGGAGGGTTCGGAGGGCCTGAAGCGGCTGGGCTGGGCCCTGGAGGAGGTGCTCCAGGCCCTGGCCCGGCAGGTCGTCGCCGACGGCGAGGGGGCGACACGGACCTTCTCGGTCTTGGTCCGGGGGGCGGAGACGCCGGAGCAGGCGCTGGCGGCGGCCCGGACCGTGACCAGCTCCCCTTTGGTCAAATCCGCCGTCCACGGCGCCGATCCCAACTGGGGCCGGGTGCTGATGGCGGTGGGCCGGAGCGGTGCCGAGCTGGCCCTGGACCGCTGCCGCCTCTCGATGGCGGGCCACCTCCTCTTCGCCCAGGGGCGGCCGACCGAGGTCGCGCCCAAGACCGTGGCCGCGGCGCTGCGCCGGGACGACGTCCAGATCGAGATCGACCTGGGGGTGGGGGAGGCCCAGGCCCGCGCGCTGGGCTGTGATCTCAGCTCCGATTACGTGAGGATCAACGCTGACTACTCCACCTGAGCTGAGCCCGCCCGAGTCGCCGGCGGCGGCTCTCCGCCGCGCCGAGGTTCTGGCTGAGGCGCTGCCCTACATCCGGCGCTTTCGCGACCAGCTCCTGGTGGTGAAGCTGGGGGGGGCGGCGGTGGAACCGGGGCCCCCGCGCGACTCCGTCCTCCAGGACCTGGTCCTGCTGCGCTTCGTCGGGATGCGCCCGGTGCTGGTCCACGGGGGCGGCCGGGAGATCACGGCCCTGGCCCAGGAGCTGGGGCTCGAGACCCGCTTCGTCGCCGGCCTGCGGGTGACCGACGCCCGCACGATGGAGGTGGCGAGGATGGTCTTGACCGGCAAGATCAACCCCGATCTGGTGGGTGCCATCCACCGCCTGGGAGGCAACGCCATGGGCCTCTCCGGAGAGGACGGCCCCAGCATCCTGGTCCGCCGCCGCCCGGGTCCCGCGGGCGAGGACCTGGGCCAGGTGGGGGAGATCGAGGAGGTCAATCCCGAGCCGGTATTGGCGTTGACAGAGCGCGGGCTGATCCCGGTCGTGGCCTCGGTGGGCCTGGGCTACGACGGTGCCGCTTACAACGTCAACGCCGACGCCCTGGCCGCGCGCCTGGCGGTGGAGCTCGGGGCCGAGAAGCTCCTGCTCCTCACCGACGTCCCCGGGGTGCTGGACAAGCAGGGCGTCCTGCAGAGCCGGCTCAGCGTCGAGGGCGCCCGGGGGCTTCTCCAAGGTGGCGCAGCCAGCGCGGGCATGATCCCCAAGCTCGAGGCGGCCTGCAGCGCCGCGGCGGCCGGGGTCACCGTCCACGTGGTCGACGGGCGCCAGCCCCACTCGCTCCTCTTGGAGCTGCTGACCGAGGCCGGGGTCGGGACGATGATCGAGCAGGAGGGCGGCGATGGCTGAGGCGCTGCCGCCCTCGCAGGCCCGCTTCCTGGCCCCGGTCTACCGCCGCCTGCCTCTGACCCTGGTCCGAGGCCAGGGGGCCTGGGTGGAGACCGACGACGGGAGACGGCTCCTGGACCTGGTCGGCGGGATCGCGGTCAACGTGCTGGGCCACTGCCATCCCGAGGTGGTGGCGGCCGCCTCGGCCCAGCTGGGGCGGCTGCTCCACTGCAGCAACCTCTACTTCGTCCCGGCCCAGCTGGAGCTTGCAGAGGAGCTGGTCGGGTCCGCCTTCCCGTCCCAGGTCTTCTTCGCCAACAGCGGGGCCGAGGTCAACGAGGCGGCGATCAAGGTGGCCCGCAAGTGGGGCCGCCGCCGGCGCCAGGGCGCCTTCCACATCCTGACCCTGGAGGGCGCCTTCCACGGCCGGACCCTCGGCGCCCTGGCGGCCACGGGCCAGAAGGCCTACAGCGAACCCTTCGAGCCCCTGCCCCAGGGGTTCCGCCAGTTGCCCCGTGGCGACCTGGGGGCGGTGGAGCGAGCCCTAGCCGACGACGAGCGCCCGGCGGTGGCGGTGATGGTGGAGCCGATCCAGGGGGAGAGCGGCGTCCACGAGCTGGGGGACGAGTACCTGAGGGGCCTGAGAGAGCTGTGCGACCGCCACCAGGCCCTCCTGATACTGGACGAGATCCAGTGTGGGATGGGACGGACCGGGACCATGTGGGCCCACCAGCGAGCGGGTATCGTCCCTGACCTGATGACGGCCGCCAAGGGGTTGGGCGGGGGGCTGCCTCTGGGGGCGCTCCTGATCGGGCCCCGGGCCCAGGTGCTGGAGCCCGGCGACCACGGCAGCACCTTCGGCGGCAATCCGGTCGCCTGCGCCGCGGGCCTGGCGACCCTGAGGGTCCTGCGGCGGGACTCGCTCCCCGGGCGGGCCCTGGCCCTGGGGGAGTTTCTCGGCCAGGGGCTGGGGGCGCTGGCCCAGCGGGGCCTGCCGGTGGCGGAGGTGCGGGGCAGGGGGCTCCTCTTGGGGCTGGGTCTGAGCCGGCCCCTGGGTCAGGCGGTGGCGGCGGTGGCACTCGAGGAGGGGCTCCTGGTCAACCCCATCGGCGCCTCCACCCTGCGCCTGGCCCCTCCCTTGACCCTGACCGAGGCGGAGGCGGAGCAGGCCCTGGCCGGCCTGGAGCGGGCGCTGGCCAGGGCGGCGGACGCGGCCGCGTGATCATGTCCCCCAACCGGGTCTCACGGCAGTCTGCGATCTTGGAAGTGCTGCGCAGCAGGCCGGTGCAGACCCAGGAGGAGCTGGCCCAGGAGCTGAGGCGGCGCCGCATCCCCGCCACCCAGGCCACGATCAGCCGCGATCTGCGTCAGCTCCAGGTGGCCCGGGTCCCGGTCGCTGGCGGTACCCGCTACCTGCCCCCGGCCGAGCCCGGCAACGGCGAATCCCACCTTGCCGTCACCCTGGCGGCCCAGCTCGCGAGCCTGGAGGTGGTGGGCGTCTTCGTCGTCCTGCGCACCCAGGCCGGGGGGGCCCAGGTGGTGGCCGCCGCCATCGACGCCTTGGGGCGGGAGCCGCTGGCCGGTACCGTCGCCGGGGACGACACCGTCTTCGCCCTCTGCCGCTCCATTGGCGCGGCCCGGGCCCTGGCTGGGCAGCTGGAGGAGGCGCGGCAGCGGGGGCTGAGATGGCGCTGATCCCAGGTCAGGGCCCGGCGGCGCCCGATGGCGGCCGGCCTCGCTGCGTTCTCGCCTTCTCCGGCGGCCTGGACACCACCGTCGCCGTCCACTGGCTCAGCCAGGAGCGGGGCTTCGAGGTGGTGACGCTCTCGGTGGACCTGGGCGAGACCAGCGAGCCCGAGGTGCTGCAGCGCCGGGCGCTGGGGGCGGGCGCCCGAGCGGCGCACGTTGTCGACGCCAAGGCACCGTTCATTAGCAGCTTCGCCTTCCCCACCCTTCAGGCAGGAGCCCTGTACCAGGGGGAGTACCCGCTGGCGACGGCGCTGGCCCGGCCCCTGATCGCCCGGCTCCTGGTCGAGGTCGCGGCCGAGGTGGGCGCCACGGCCGTGGCCCACGGCTGCACCGCCAAGGGCAACGACCAGGTCCGCTTCGACGTCGCGGTCGCCGCCCTGGCCCCGTCACTGGAGGTGGTGGCGCCACTCCGGGAGTGGCGTATGGGCCGCAGCGACGAGATCGCCTACGCCGGGGCGCATGGACTCCAGGTCACCGCCACCATAGAGAGCCCCTACAGCGTCGACGCCAACCTTTGGGGCCGCAGCGTCGAGACCGGGGCCCTGGAAGATCCGGACCGGGAGCCGCCGCCCGATGCCTTCGCCTGGACCACGGCCCCGGCGGCGGCGCCGGCGGACGGGCAGGAACTGGCCTTGGGCTTCGAGGAGGGGATCCCTCGCACGCTGGACGGCGAGGAGCTTGACGCCGTCGAGCTGGTGGGTCGCCTCAACCGGTTGGCGGGGGCCCAGGGGGTAGGGCGGATAGATCACATCGAGGACCGCCTGGTGGGAATCAAGTCCCGTGAGGTCTACGAGGCCCCGGCGGCGGTGGTCCTGGGCGTTGCCCACCGGGCGCTGGAGGGCTTGACCCTGACCAAGGACGTGCGCCGATTCAAGCGCCTGGTCGCGGACGAGTGGGCCCAGCTGACCTATGACGGCCTCTGGTTCTCCGCTTTGCGCCAGGGCCTGGCCGCCTTCGTCTCCACCACCCAGCGCTTCGTCACCGGTGAAGTTCGGCTGCGCCTGCGCCAGGGCGCGGTCACAGTCCAGGGGCGGAAGTCGCCCCACTCCCTCTACCGCCACGACCTCGCCACCTACGAGCGTGGCGGGGACCGCTTCCGCCACGAGGCCGCCCAGGGCTTTCTCGAGATCTTCGGGCTGCCGCTGCGCACCCAGGCCGCGGCCCAGGGCACGCTCGAGGAGTTGAATCGGCCGCTGCTGCCCCAGGTCCCCCGGGGGATCTCCGGCAAGCTCGACGAGGCAGTCAAGAGCCATGGCCAAACCGGGTGAGGCGGGCGGGGCCCAGGCCCACGCCTGGCAGGGCCGGCTTCCCGGCGGCACCGACGCCCGCCTGGAGCGCTTCTCCACCTCCCTGCCCCAGGACCTGGACCTGGCCGCGGCGGACCTGGCCGGGTCCCGGGCCCAGGCGCGGGCGCTGGCGCGGGCGGGCCTGCTCTCCTCGCCGGAGCTGGCGGCGATCGAGGAGGGGCTGGCGCGGGTGGGGGCCGAACTGAGTCGCGAGGAGTTCCCCTTCCGCGACACGGACGAGGACATCCACATGGCGGTGGAGCGGCGGCTGGTGGAGCTGGTGGGCGAGCCCGGGGAACGGCTCCACGCCGGCCGCAGCCGCAACGACCAGATCGCCCTCGACCTCCGGCTCTGGTGCCGCCTCGCCACCTGCCGCCTGATGCTCCAGCTGGGCCTGGTGCAGCGGGTGCTGATCCAACGGGCGAGGCAGCAGCGGGCCACCCTGCTGCCTGGCTACACCCACTTGCAGCGGGCCCAACCGGTGCATCTAGCCCACCAGCTCCTGGCCTATTTCGAGATGCTGGAGCGGGACCAGCAGCGACTGCGGGACCTGGACCGGCGCTGCGACAGCTCGCCTCTGGGCTCGGGGGCGCTGGCGGGCACCACCCTGGACCTGGACCGGCGCGCCCAAGCGCGCGAGCTGGGTTTCAGCCGCGTGAGTCGCAACAGCATCGACGCCGTCTCCGACCGCGACTTCGTGATCGAGCTGGTCTTCGCCTGCAGCCTGGTCGCCCTCCACCTCTCGCGCCTGGCTGAGGACTTCGTGATCTGGAACACCCAGGAGTTCGGCTTCATCTCCCTGCCCGACCGCTGGGCCACCGGGTCCAGTCTGATGCCGCAGAAGAAGAACCCAGACCTGCTGGAGCTGCTTCGGGGCCGGAGCGGGCGGGCGGTGGGGGCGCTGGTAGGGATCCTCACCGTGCTGAAGGGGCTTCCCCTCAGCTACGACCGTGACCTCCAGGAGGATCGGGTCCATCTCAACCAGGCGGTGGGGTCGGTGCTGGAGGGGCTGGAGGTGCTGGCCCCGCTCCTGGCGGAGATCCAGTTCAACCGGGAGCCGATGCGCGCGGCCGCGCAGGACCCCCAGATCCTGGCCACAGACCTGGCGGAGCACCTGGTCCTGGCCGGGGTCCCCTTCCGCCGGGCCCACGCCCGAGTGGCGGCCCTGGTGGCGGAGGCGGAGCACAGACGGGTCGGGCTCGACCGCCTGGTCAGGGAGTCCTGGGCCCGGCTGGGGCTGCGCTCGGAGGAGGAGGCCGCCCAGCTGCTCCAGCCGGCGGTGTCGCTCCGGCGCCGGGAGCAGCCCGGCGCCCCCGGGCCCCAGGCGACCGAGGCCGCCCTGCGCGAAGCCGGCCGGCTAACCTCGGGCCACCTCGCCTTCGCCAGGGGGCTCCGGCGCCGACTCGGCCCCTGGGCCCAACCCTAGTTGCTAGGATCGGGGTCAGGGTCGCCGCTGGAACTGCCGGAAGCAAGGTGTACCGCAAGCTCTACCTACCGCTCGACAACTCGGACCACTCCCAGGCTGCGGCCGAGCTGGCCATCCAGCTGGCCCGCCACGACGGCGCCGAGATCGTAGGCTGCCACGTCTATGCCGCCCGGCTCCACGACTACCGCTTCAAGCAGATGGAGTACACCCTCCCCGAGGAGTACCAAGACGAGGTCGAGCTGGAGCGCCAGCGCAAGATCCACGACAGCCTGATCACCAACGGCCTCCAGCTCATCTCCGACAGCTATCTCGACACTACCCAGAAGCGCTGCCTGGAGGAGGGCATCCGCTTCACCCCCAAGACCTTCGACGGCAAGAACTGGGAGGTCCTGGTCAAGGACATCCAGGACTCCGACTACGACCTGGTTCTGATGGGGGCCTGCGGCCTGGGCCAGGTCAAGGAGACCCAGGTCGGGACCTGCGTCGACCGGGTGGTGCGCCGGGCCCACCGCGACACCCTCGTCGTCCGCCACCGTGGCGAGGGGCAGGTGGAGGGGCCGATCGTGGTCGCCATCGACGGCTCACCCCAGTCCTTCGCCGGGCTCCGCACCGCCCTGGAGCTGGGTCGGGCGCTGGGCCGCAAGGTGGAGGCGGTCTCGGTCTACGACCCGTACCTCCACTACGTGCTCTTCAACGGCATCGTCGGTGTCCTCTCCGAGAAGGCGAGCAAGGTCTTCCGCTTCAAGGAGCAGGAGGCGCTCCACGAGGAGATCATCGACACCGGCTTGGCCATGATCTACTCCTCCCACCTCAAGGTGGCCAAGGAGGTGGCCCGGGCCGAGGGGGTCGACCTGCCCATCACCCTGCTCGACGGCAAAGCCTTCGAGCAGGTGCTGCGCTATGTCAGGGAGAAGGACGCCTCGATCCTGGTCGTGGGTCGGATCGGGGTCCACTCGGATGAGCAGATGGACATCGGCGGCAACACCGAGAACCTGCTCCGGCTGGCCCCCTGCAGCGTGCTGCTCTCCTCCCGCACCTACGTCCCCCCGATCGACGTCCGCGGCGCCGCCCAGGTGGTCTGGACCCCGGAGGCCAACTCGGTGATCGAGCGCATCCCCTGCTCGGCCCAGGGCCTCTCCCGGACCGCGGTGCTGCGCTGGGCCATGGAGCGGGGCCACTCGATCATCTCCCAGGACATCGTCAGCGAGGCCCTCGGCGACATCCTCCCCCCGGAGGCGGCGGCGGCGATTGGGGTGGAGGGGTCCTCTGGCCGGGGGGACGAGGGCGAGCTTGAGGTCCACGTGTGCCGCGAGTGCGGCTACACCGCCAGAGGGACCAGGCCGGTCGCCTGTCCCGTGTGCCAGGGAGCGCCGGAACAGTTCTCCCGCGTCGACCACCAGAGCCTGATGGAGGCCGCCCAGCACGAGGGCGAGGTGACCGACGAACTGACCTTCGACAACCGCAAGATCGGCTGGTCGACCGAGGCCCGCAACCTGCTCCACGAGATGCCTGCCGGCTACCTCCGGCGCCGGATCAAGGCCAAGGTGGAGAAGGTGGCCCGGACCAGGCGACTTGCGATTGTGACCCTCCAGGTGGCGGAGCCCGTGATCGCCCCCGAGCTGGGCAGGGCGGCCAACGCGCAGCCCCATCGCACTCCCTTGGAGGAGGGGGCCGGAGAAGAGGATCCCGCCGGGGGCCAGGGCTTCGACCCGGCGACCTCCGTCGAAGGCCCGGTGGATGAGGCGCTCCTGACGTTCGCCGCCGGTGGCCGCGGCGGCCGCTACGTGCCCCGCGAGGCGTCGCCCACCGTGGCTCGGCTGCGGCCCCGGGAGGAGGGAACCACCCCGGGGTACCAGCAGGGCTCGCAGGCGGCCGAGCCCGCAGCGGGGCTGCCGGAGCCCTCGGGTGAGGATGAGCCCACCGGCAAGTGCCCCTTTCCCCACGCGGCGGAGCAGCTGCGACAGGCCGCCGGGGAGCCCGTAGAGAGCAGCTGACCACGGGCCTCCGCTCGGACAGCGGAGTTCAGCCGAAGAGGCTGGTCAGGTCGCCATTGGCCGCTTGGGCCGCGCCCCCCAGCAGCGGCAGGTTGTAGGCCTCCTCGATGGTGCGCAGCGTGCCGTAGTGATCGCCGGTCGCAGCTACCGCCCCCTTGCCCCGAGCCCGCTGGGAGATCACCAGCTGGGGGACCTGGCCCCCCTGAGCCTCGCCGCAGCAGCCGCCCCCGGGCTCGGCGTCGTTCTCGTCCTCGGTGACGATTACCGTGCCGGGGAACTGGGTGAACCAGGTCGAGTTCAGGACCGGCCCCAGGTTGGCCGCGAGCCAGGCGTTGCCCTCGGCGACGCTGCCGTCGTGCATGTCGTCGAGGAGGTTGGGGGTGATCCAGACGAAGTCCGGCGCGGCTGGCCCCTCCAGGGCCCGCACCAGTCCCGAGGCCCCGGGATACGGCAGGACGTGGTCGCTGCAGGCGCTGCCCTGGAGGTCCTGGAAGACGACGAAGGGGTCATGCTTGCGGGCGTACTCGCCAGCTGAGTCTCCCTGGTAGCAGGGGCTGGGCATGGACTCCATGTAGGCGGCCCAGGGGATGTCGGCCTGGGTCAGCTGCCAGCCCAGGTTGGCCCCCCCATAGGGGCCGCTGCAGCCGTCGGAGGTGCAGCCCTGGGTGGAGCCACTGATCAGGGCCAGGTAGTTGGGCTGGCTGGGATGGGTGACCCCGTACCAAGGCGCCACCGACGCGTATTCCGCCGCCAGCTGGCAGAAGTAGGAGTTGTCGCTGCCACAGTCGGTCTGGGTGGCGGCGTAGCCGCGGTTCTCGTCGACGATCACAAGTATGTGGGGAAGCTGTGCTGCTGCCCCGGTCGGGCTGGGCGAGGGACTGAGCGTCGGCGACGCGGTCTGGCGCACCCTGGCGTGTCGCGCCGGCGGAGGGGTCCCGCACCCGCTGAGGCCGCCGAGGAGCAGGAACGCCAGTCCGAGCCCTGCCAGGCGCTGGAGGCGATGCCGCGTCCAGAGGAGCTCGCTACTCCGCCACAGTGCCGCGCGCCCGACGGAGTCGCGGCTCACGATCCTGTCCCCTTCGCTCCCGGGGAAGACCGCTGGAGCGCGGCTTGGATCTGCTTCCAGTGCACCCGTTCGTGCCTGGCCCATCGGGCGCCGTAGGCATGGGCGGTGAGCTCGAGCGGCTTGCCTCCCCCGAGCACGGTGGCGGAGCGGGACCACGACCGCGGCGACAGCGACCCAATCCGCCTCACATGCCGCGTCCGTTGTTCCGAGAAGGCCTGCAGCGAAGCGTGGAACTTCAGCTCCCGGTAGTCGGTCCGTTCGATCCAGGTGACGGGGTTGACGGCCCGGATGGTCGGGTGATCCTGGTCGAGGATGCACTCGATGACGCCACCCCAGACGTCGGAGCAGGACCGCAGGTGGGCCAGGATCTCCGTGGCCGACCACTCACCCGGCGCCGGATGGCCATGCAGCTCCGCCTCCGCGGCGCCCCCGACCCACTGGCGGATCCTCTCCGTGGTGGCACCGAGGATGGTGAGTATGTCCGCGGTGGTCAGCAGTTGACGAGGCATTCCCCGCACGCTGGACGTCCGTTGGCGGCGCTAATCACCGTCGTCACCCGGCCGCTCCGTGAAGCGGCCCAGCACCGACGCGCGTCCCTCGTCCCAGGAGAACATGGCGGCGCACTCCGGGCACTCCAGGTCCGCCGACTCGTCTCCGGTCTCGGGCGCGAGCAACGAGGTGCCGCAGGCGGGGCAGGTCAGGGTGGCCTCCGCCGAGTAGCGGCCCTCACGGGCCTGGGCGCGGGCGGCCGCAACCAGGTCGATGGCCAGCGCCTGGCACTCGCCGCAACGGAAGCTGGCGGCACGGTCGTCGTGGCTCACGTAGGTCCCCGCGCTGTCGACGAAGACCGGTCCGCCCACCAGCTCAAAGCGCTGGGAGGGGCAGCCGGAGGGGCAGACCAGGTGGCGGCGGCCCACGCGGGCCATGTCAGCCGTCGCCGGAGGTGAAGACGGGAACGTGCCAGCCCTGCGGCCCCTCGCCCGCGTCCAGGATCTCCCAGAAGATCTGCTCCAGATCGTCCCTGGTGAACATGTCGGCGACCCGGGCCCTGAGGCGGGCGGCCCCGGCGCAGCCCTTGATCGCCCAGACCACGAACTTGCGGCTCAGCCTCACCCCTCGCTCCTCGCCGTGGTGGTCGACCAGGGCGTCCCAGTGGCGCTTGGCCAGCCGGAGCCGCTCGCCGAAGCTGGCGCCTGGTTGGGGAGCGCCGCCACGGAGGCGGCTGACCGTGTCCTCGAGAAAGTTCCAGTCGCCCAGCATTCCCCGGGCCACGACCACCCCGTCGACCATCCCCGCGCGAATCCGGCGCTCCACCAGCTCTCCGTCACGGACGTCGCCCGACCCCAGCACCGGGATCCGCCTGACCGCCTCCTTGACCCTGGCGATCTCCCCCCAGTCGGCGAAGCCGGTGTACTTCTGGCAGCGGGTGCGGCCGTGGATCGTCACCGCCGCCGCGCCGACGTCCTCCAGCGCGCGGCAGAGCTCGGGCGCGTTGATGCTGTCCCGGTCCCAGCCGAGACGCATCTTGGCGGTCACGGGCACCGGCACCGCCTCGGCCATGGCCTTGAGGACGGCCGCGGTCCTGGGGATCTCTCGGGCCAGGGCCGCCCCCGAGCCCAGCCGCACCGCCCGGGGGACGGGGCAGCCCAGGTTGACGTCGACCAGGTCCGCCCCCAGGGCGACGCAGATCTGAGCGGCGTCGGCCATCATCCTCGGGTCGCTGCCCACCACCTGGGCCGCGACCGGACTCTCCTCCTCGCCCAGGTCCAGCAGCCGCCGGGCCACCTCGTCCGGCGCCCGCACCAGGGCCGCCGCCGCAGTCATCTCGGTGCAGGTGAGGCCGACCCCCATCTCTCTGGCGAAGGCCCGGAAGGGGCGGTCGGTGATCCCGACCATGGGGGCGATGAGGATCGGGGTCCTAAGCTCGATCCCCCCGATCCGCATGGGTCTCTCGGTCAGGGTCGGCCTCGTTGTGCGCCCGGCCGCTGGCGCCTCGGTCGGGGTCAGTGGGGCCGTTCCTCCCAGGTTCCCCGCCGTTAGCTCCGAGAGGCCGGTTCTTTCCTCTCCCCGGATCCGGTCAGGACAGATGTCGCAGGACCTCCAGGGCCAGCACCAGGCCCAGCAAGGCCAGGCTTCCCATGACGACCACACAGCAGCCGCCAGGCAGGCAGCAGCAGAAGCGAAGGCAGCCCCGGGCGGCCCGCGGTGGCCGCCGCAGCACCCAGAGCAGGAGCGCTCTCACCCGGACATGCTCTCACCCGGGATCGGAGGGAACGCTGGCCGAGAGTGCGGCACCGATATAGTCCCAGGGGACTGGGGCCAGACGAGCAGAGGGGAGTGAACGCTTGCTTCTCGCCATCGATGTCGGCAACTCCAACGTCACCGTCGGGGCATTCCGGGGGGAGGAGCTCCGCGCCCACGGGCGCTTCAGCACCCGCCGCGACGCCACCCCCGACGAGCTCGGGAGCCAGTTGCTGGCGTTCATGGGGCAGCGCCGCGTGGAGGAGCCGGTGGACGCCGTCGCCGTCAGCTGCGTGGTGCCGAGCTTGAGCCAGCCGCTCTTGGAGATGTCCCGGCAGTACTTCGGGGTGGAGGCGCTCCTGGTCGGCCCCGGCACCAGGACCGGGATTGAGATCCACTACGACCCGGCCCGGGACGTGGGCGCCGACCGGATCGTGACCGCGGTCGGGGTCCACCACCGCTACGGCGGCCCGGCGATCATGGTCAGCTTCGGCACCGCCACCGTCTACGACGCCATCGACGAGAGGGGAGACTACCTGGGGGGGGCGATCGCCCCGGGGGTGCAGCTCGCGGTCGACGCCCTCTTCGCGCGGGCGGCGCGGCTGCCCCGCGTGGACCTGCAGGCGCCGCCGCGCGTCCTGGGGCGGACCACGGTGGCCTCGGTCCAGGCCGGGATCATGTTCGGGGCGGCCGCCCAGGCCGAGGGCCTGATCGCCAGGATCCGTGAGGAGCTGGGGGGGCAGCCCAAGGTCATCGCCACCGGCGGCTTGGCCCAGCTGGTGGCGCCCCTGGTGCGGGGCGTGGACGCCATCGACCCCCTTGTGCTCTTGGAAGGTTTGCGGCTGGTCGAGCTGCTCAACCACGACCGGGGCTGACGTCCCTCTTAACTCAAAAAGGGCGCCCCCCGAAAGGGACGCCCCGAGAGGGGGGGGCGAGGTGGGAGCCCGGAGATCTTCATCTCGCTGGGCTGACCCAAGCCTAGCACCCCGCCAGGGGGTGGGCAAATTTCGAAGTGGTGAAGGAATCGACACAGACATGTGGAAGTCGCCTGCGACCCAGGGTCCCGCGACCTCCCTGGAGGCGCCTGCCTCGTTGACCCCGGGCCATGGCCCAGCGACTCTCAGGGCCGCCAACCGCAGGGCAACACTCCGTGGCCATAAGGTCGAGATCGTTTTGTACTCAGCCGAGCCCCCAGCCGTGGGCGCGACGCTGCGTCAACCTAGGCGGGACCGCGCAGGGCCTGGGCAACGGCCAATGCGGAGGGCCCGCGCTTCGATTCGGGCTCAAGGGGCGGCAGCACCGACGCGGGGCGGCGCCAGTCGGGGGATCGACGCGCGCTGAGCTAGATGTGGACGGTCCCGTCTTCTACGAGCGTCCAGTCCGGGTTGTGGGTCACCTCCCACACATAGCCGTCGGGGTCCGCGAACGCCCCCGACGTCCCGCCCCAGTCCGCCCGGGGGGCGGGCCTCACAATCGTGCCTCCGGCCCGCTCCGCCTCGGACAGCACATGGCTGACCTCCTCAGGCGAGCGCACGTTGTAGGCAAGCTCCAGCCCTGGAGCGCCGCGGCCACCGAGCGCTGTCCACAGCCCGAAGACCAACCCGCCGGCTTGGAAGAAGCAGACCTCGTCGTCGGGTTGGTGGCCGTCGCGCCAGCCGAGACGCTCGTAGAACGACCGAGCTCGGGCCAGATCGTTGACGCCAAGGGTCACGAGACTGACGCGCTGCTCCATCCGCGGTAGCATCGCAGGCGGCGAAGCGGAGTGGGCTGACCGCGCCGCGGTCGACTGACTTGGAACAGCGGGGCCTGACCAGCGGATCGAAGGACCGGCCCAAGCACACTGACGTCCAAAATGACCCACCGCCCCTCGTCCCCTCGCTTGCCGCCAGGACGGGCGTTCGGTAGACTTCGCATCCCCAGCCCGTGGGCCCGGACTTGGCCCTGGGCTCCCGAGGTAGTGCCGGCGGCGGCCGGCGAGGAGCAGATAGAGCGATGCAGGAGAAGCCGGTACTCCTCACCCAAGAAGGCCTGGCCAAGTTGCGCCAAGAACTGGACCACCTGCTCAACCAGCGCCGGGCGGAGATAGCCCAGCGGATCAAGGCAGCCAAGGAGTTCGGTGACCTGACCGAGAACGCCGAATACGAGGACGCCAAGAACGAGCAGGGCTTTGTCGAGGGGCGGATCCTGACACTCGAGCAAATGGTCCGCAACGCGAGCCTGATCGATACCGACGAGCACACCGACGGCTCGGTGCAGCTGGGCTCCTCGGTCAAGGTCAAGGACGAGTTCGGCGAGACCACCTACACCATCGTGGGCCCGGCCGAGGTCGACGCCAGCTCGGGCCGGATCTCGCTGGAGTCACCGGTGGGCAAGGCGCTCCTCGGTCGCCGCACCGGAGACAAGGTCAAGGTCGAGACCCCGGGGGGGGCCCGCCAGGTCCAGATCCTCAAGGTGGCGTGACCCAGCCGCCCGCGGGCGGTCGGGCGCTGTCGGAGATCATGGCCGAGCGCCGCCGCCGGGCGGAGGCGCTCGGCGCCTCGGGGCATCCCCCCTGGGGGCAGGACTTCAGTCCCACGCTGAGCTGTGCCTCGGCGGCCCAGCTGGTTCCGAAAGAACCTGGTGCGCTGGGGCAGGAAGCTCGTCTGGCCGGCAGGATCCTGCGGCTGCGGAGCTCCGGGGGGGTGGCCTTCGCCGACCTCAACGACTCCAGCGGCAGCCTGCAGCTGCTGGCGGCCCGGGACGCCCCCGAGGGCGACATGGTCCAGGAGCTGGCCCTGCTCGACCTGGGGGACATCGTAGGCGCGGAGGGCCGGCTGCTGCGAAGCCGGCGCGGCGAACCGTCGCTACAGCTCTCCCGGCTGACGCTCCTGGCCAAGGCGCTGCGGCCTCCAGCGGACAAGGTCCGGGGCCTGACCGACCTGGAGCAGCGCTACCGCCGGCGCCACCTGGAGTGGCTCTCGGACCCCCGCCGCCGCGACATCTTCCGCCGCCGCGGTGCCGTGATCCAGGCCCTCCGCCGGGTCCTCGATCAGAGGGGGTACCTCGAGGTGGAGACCCCGGTGCTGCAAGCCATTCCCGGCGGCGGCTCGGCCCGGCCCTTCCGCACCCACCACCACTCCCTGGGTCAGGACCTGTTCCTGCGGATCGCCCTCGAGCTCCACCTCAAGCGGCTCCTGGTCGGGGGCTTCGACCGCGCCTACGAGTTGGGTCGCGTGTTCCGCAACGAGGGCCTCTCGCCCCGCCACAATCCCGAGTTCACCCTGCTTGAGGCCTACGAGGCCTACGGCAACCTGAACTCGATGAAGGAGCTCTGCCAGGCGCTTGTTCTGGCCGCGGTCGAGGCCGGGGCCACTGCCGACGCCGAATCAGTGGAGGCGACCCGCGAGCTCCACCCGCCCTTCCCGTCGCGCCCGATGGCGGCCCTGGTGGCGGAGGCGACCGTCCTCGACTGGGACGGGCTCTGGGCTGAGCCCGCCCGCCTGGCCTCGGAGCTCCAGGACCAGCACGTGCAGCTTGAGCCCGGGCTCTCCTCGGGACAGATGCTCTTCGCCGCCTACGAGCAGCTGATCGAGCCCCGGCTCACTGAGCCCGTCTTCGTCACCGACTATCCCGTCGAGGTGTCGCCACTGGCTCGCCTGGGCCCGGACCCGCGTTTCGTCGAACGCTTCGAGCTGGTGGCCCAGGGACGGGAGCTGGCCAACGCCTTCTCCGAGCTCAACGACCCCGTCGAACAGCGGCGGCGCCTGCTGGAGCAGGCGCGGCTCCGCGAGGGGGGCGACTTGGAGGCGCAACCGTTCGACGAGGACTTCGTCCAGGCGCTGGAGCAGGGCATGCCGCCCGCGGGCGGCATCGGCATCGGCGTAGACCGGCTGGTGATGCTGGTCACCGGTGCCAAGAGCATCCGCGAGGTGGTCCTCTTCCCGACTTTGCGCAGCGGCGCACCGGAGGGCGACGACACGGACGCCGCGGGCTGAGCCGTCTCGGGAAGGGTCAGCCCTCCGGGCCGCCCGCGGCGATCCCCTAACCTGAGGCGATGCTGGCGCTCACCTTCATCCGCGAGAACGCGGGCCTGGTCCGGCGGGGAGCGGAACGCAAGGGTGAGCCGGCCCCGGTGGACCAGATCTTGGAGGTGGATCGGAACCACCGCGAGCTGCTGACGGCGGAGGAGGGGCTGCGGCAGCGGCAGAATCTGGCCTCGGCGGAGTTGGCTCGAGGTGGGGACCTGGCTGCCGCCCGGGGAGCTTTGGCGGAGCTAAAGCGCCAGATCCAGGGTCTGCAGGAGCGGCGCCGCGTCCTCGAGGCCACGCTCCAGTCGCTGCTCCTGCTGGTGCCCAATCTCCCGCATGAGTCCGTGCCCGACGGGAAGACCGACGAGGACAACCTGGTGGTCCGCAGCTGGGGCGAGCCGCCCAAGTTCGAGTTCGAGCCCAAGAGCCACTACGAGCTCGGCGAGGGGCTCGGGGTCTTCGACTTCGACCGGGCGGTGCGGCTGGCGGGGAGCCGCTTCGCCGTGCTCAGAGGGCAGGGGGCGCTGCTGGAGCGGGCTCTGGCCCAGCTGATGCTGGATTTGGCCACCCGGGAGCACGGCTACACCGAGATCCTGCCGCCCTACCTGGTCAACCGGGAGGCCATGGTCGGAACCGGCAACCTTCCCAAGTTCGAGGAGGACGCCTTCCACGTCCTCGAAGGGGATCGCTTCCTCATCCCCACCGCCGAGGTGCCGCTCACCAACCTATACCGGGACGAGGTGCTCGCGGGTTCGGATCTTCCCATCCGTCTCGTGGCCCACACCCCATGCTGGCGCAGCGAGGCAGGGGCACCCGGCAAGGACACGAAGGGCTACATCCGGCTTCACCAGTTCGCCAAGGTGGAATTGGTGAAGCTGGTCCGGCCCGATGGGTCCCTGGACGAACTTGAGTCGCTGGTGGCGGACGCCGAGGCGGTGCTTCAGCGGCTGGGACTCCACTACCGGGTGCGCCTGATGTGTGCCGGAGACATGGGCTTCGCCCAGTGGAAGAAGTACGACATCGACGCTTGGGCACCGGGTCTGGGACGGTTCCTCGAGGTCTCTTCGTGCTCGGTATTCGCCGACTTCCAGGCCCGGCGGGCCCGGCTCCGCTTCCGGGGCGACTCGGGCAAGCCCGAGTTCCTGCACACCCTGAACGGCAGCGCCCTGGCCCTGCCCAGGACTTTGGACTGCGTCCTCGAGTCCTACCAGACGGCGGCGGGCACGGTCCGAATCCCGCCAGCGCTGATCCCCTACATGGGTGGTCTCGAGGAGATGGGGGTCGCTGCGAAGGGCGCCGCCCTTGGGTCGCCGCAGTGAGAGGTCAGGGACTTGTGGCCAGCCTCGGTCGGTGGGGAGCTTGAGCCGGTGAGGCGGCTTCTGGCTCTAAGTTTGGGCGAGGCCTGCTGCGACAAGGGTTCGGTCCTCACCCCGGGACACGGCGACGGCCAGAGGATCCACATCCCCATCTGCGGCTTCCTGCTCCTGACCGACGGCGGGCGGCGGGTCCTGATCGACACCGGCATCCACCGCGACCACGTCAGTGACCCCGATCTGACATGGCGGGGCACCCCCACGGCAGAGGTGCTGCGGCCGGTCATGCGAATCGAGGACACGGTCGACTACCGCCTGGCGGCCCTGGGGCTGCGAGGAACTGACATCACCGACGTGGTCAACACCCATCTGCACTTCGACCACGCCGGCAACAACGACGCCTTTCCCAACGCGACGGTCCACGTCCAGCGGGAGCAGTACGAGGTAGCGCTGGACAATGCCTCCTTCCCCAACCAGTACTGGCGTCTGGCGGGTGTTCATTTCGATCTTCTGGACGGCGAGTCGGATTTGGGGGACGGACTCTCGGTGATCCCCACTCCCGGCCACGTTCCCGGCCACCAGTCCGTTCTCGTGCAGTTGGAGAGCGGACAGAACATAGTCATCTGCGGCGACGCCATTTACGACCAGGACAACCTCGGTTTCGAGGCCTGGAAGGGGCACATGGATCCGGACCAAGCTCGGAGCAGTGCTCAGATCCTGCTTGACAAGGCGCGAGGTCTCGACGCCACCGTGTTATATGGCCACGACCGAGACCAATGGAGCACGGTGCGTAAGGCGCCGGACTACTACGAGTGAGATCTCTGTCGGTTGGGTAGAGGAGGATGGTAGGGTGTGGCCCATCAGGGGGCATCTCGGCGCTGACCGGCAAAGACCGGACCGCACTAGAGGTGAGTGATGAGCCTAACGGCAGCGGTGGTGGGGTTGATCGTGTTGTTCGGTGGGACCTGGCTGCTGTGTCACTTGGGTCCCCATCGGCGGGCAGTGGTCTTTCCAACCGCTTACCTCGTGGCGCTTTATAGTGCTGCCAGTCGGCGCGCGCAGTGCGGCCAGACTGACGTGAGCTTCGATTCCGTCATTGTTCGGTTTACGGAGGGATGGCAGAGTGGTTGATTGCGGCGGTCTTGAAAACCGCTGAGGCGGCAACGCTTCCGGGGGTTCGAATCCCTCTCCCTCCGCCATTTTGAGATCGGAATCCGCCCCTCGAAGACACTCTCGCTAAGTCGGCGGCAGTTCCCGACGACGAATGACAGCCTAACTGACAGCCAAAGTGACAGCCTAAGTAGCCTGAGCGCTCTCCCACAGCGCTCACGGGATCACTGCGGGTGGGGCGGCCGCCCAGGCGTCACGCGCGTGGTCGGGGGATGGCTACTCGGGCGCTAAATTAGCGGCTGGCGGGGGAAACGTTGTCCCACCACCGCCTCTAGCACTTCGATATACTTTGGCACGAACTCATGTTTGCCTCTAGCCCTAGACTACACCACTGGACCCGTCTTCGACAGTGAGGTGGTTGAGGGCAGGGTTGGAGTCGAGATCGAGTTGAGATCAGAGAGGGAGAGGCCTCTGGGAAGGGTCGTGTATCTACGCGGCTGCGGAGGTCCTTGAACTCGAGGCAGCCCAGATTCGAGATGG